>JARRNY010000052.1:0-15680 GCA_037384445.1 Candidatus Thiodiazotropha sp. | reverse complement strand
AGCAGAAACAGAGGGGCCAGTCCGACACCGATCCAGCGATGAAGTTTAAGCAGGGTGGGTTTGAGAGTTTTCAGGTTCATGCTACCGCTCACATTGAAATATCTGCGGCAATGATAAGGGCTATAACGCCTGTTGAGTGGTAACTTATGCAAGTGAGTGCAAAGAAGTGCAAATAGCCGCCTGA
This sequence comes from Candidatus Thiodiazotropha sp., assembly GCA_037384445.1. Lineage (GTDB taxonomy): Bacteria > Pseudomonadota > Gammaproteobacteria > Chromatiales > Chromatiaceae > Thiodiazotropha. The sequence continues at coordinate 15,496 of JARRNY010000052.1, read as the reverse complement.
AATGGTTGGGAGAGGGGGATGATAGGCGTCAGAATAGGCGTAACCAGAGCAGGTGCAGAGATGATTAAGCGCACATGCTGGAATGAAAGACAGCTGACCTTGATGTCGGCTGATGGATTGATGTGATGACCAAAATACTCCTGATCGATGATGATGTGGCGCTATGTGAATTGCTGACTGAGTATCTGGCCAGCGAGGGCTTCACTGTCGATAGTGTTCACACCGGTCCTGATGGTGTCTCGCGGGCGACAGCGGAGAGCTGGGATGCTGTGGTGCTGGATGTGATGTTGCCGGGCATGAATGGCTTTGATGTCTTGAAACAGATTCAAACTCACAGCAATGTGCCGGTTTTAATGTTGACCGCGCGTGGCGAGGATACCGATACGGTACTCGGTCTGGAGCTGGGAGCCGACGACTATGTGGCGAAGCCCTGCAGTCCCCGCGTGCTGGTGGCCAGGTTACGTAATCTGTTGCGGCGTAAGGCCGATGAGCCGGTGGTGAATGGGCATCGTCAGATCGGTGATCTCAGCTTCGACAAGCACAACCGCCAGGTTATTGTGGCGGAGCAGGAGGTCGAGCTGACCGGCGCCGAATTCAATCTGCTGGTGCTGTTACTCGAGCATGCCGGTGAACTGGTCTCGAAAGAGGTGTTGGCCAAGGAGGGGTTGGGGCGTGCGCTGCAAGCCTACGATCGGCGCATCGAGACCCATATGGCGCAGATACGTAAAAAGCTCGGTCCTCAAGCAGACGGTTCTCCCCGAATCAAGACGGTGCGCGGTGCCGGCTATCAATACCTGTTGAGCCAATGAGTCTTCTGCTACGCATCTTTCTCTCTTTCTGGCTGGCGATGTTGCTGCTGGCCGCTTCCATTTTTATGCTGGAGCGCTTCTATGGCGGCGAGGTGGTTGAGCGGGCGGAGGCGGTCCTCAATGTTCAGGCGGAAGCGGCCGCTGTGTTGTGGCATGAACGAGGCCTGAGCTCTCTGCGCGAGTGGTTGAACCGTCAGCCTGATAGACGCAGACTTATTCTGGTTAACGAGGCCGGAGAGGCGCAACTGAGAAAACCCCTGCCACGACATCTTCAACAGTGGCTGCCACGCAAGATCAAGCCGGGTCATGAATACATGCGAGCAGGCCATTTGATGCTGGCGGCACAACTTCCCGAGGTGTTGCCAAAACTATATCTTGTCACCGAGATCGATCCTGGCCGACTGCACAACATGCCCTTTTGGGTGCGGGGTCTGATGATGGTGCTGGTCTTCGGTCTGGTCAGTCTGTTGCTGGCGCGGATGCTGACGCGTCAGGTTCGCCCCCTGCGACTGGCAGCGCAACGTATGGCCGAGGGAGATCTCAGTGGCCGGGTGGAACTCAAGGGCAGAGATGAGATCAGTGCCTTGGGTGCCGACTTCAATCTGATGGCTGCGCGACTGAATGACCTGCTGCAAAGCCAGCGCCAGTTGGTACGCGATGTCTCCCACGAACTACGCTCACCCTTGGCGCGTCTACGCGTGGCGCTGGAGTTGGCAGAACGCGCCGATGACCGCAAAAAGGCTTTGGCCCGCATCGAAAAAGAGGCGGACGAACTGGAGCGTCTGATCACAGAACTGCTGTCGCTGGCGCGGCTGGAGTCGGGGCAGGCAGGGTTGGAACGTCACAATCTGCGACTCGATGAGCTGATTGCCAAGGTGGTAACCGATGCCAACTTTGAAGTACAGATTGAAGATAAAAAAGTCACTCTGACTGCGGACGAGGTAAGCTTGGTCGGCGATGGTGTCTTGCTACGCTCAGCAGTTGAGAACGTGATAAGAAATGCCCTGCGTCATACGCCTTCAGGCAGTGAAGTCTGCGTGACGCTGACCCGGGAGCCCCATGCGAACATGATCCGTGTCAGGGATCAGGGTCCTGGGGTTGAGGAGTCGCAATTGCAGAAGATCTTCGACTCTTTCACCCGCACTGCTGAATCGCGTGAACGGGGCAGTGGTGGCTTTGGTCTGGGATTGGCCATCGCGCAACGCGCCATGCAGGTCCACGGTGGCGATGCGTCTGCCAGAAATCACCCGGATGGTGGATTGGAAGTCTGCCTGCGTCTGCCTCTGACAGACGCATCATAAATAGGGGGCGTAGATGGCTCTGCAATTCTCTACCAGCCGGTTGTCAAACCTGCTTGCGGCGCTGGCAATCATCGGCATCCTGGGTGCATTTCTTCTTGTCGTCTATGCCTCGAACAGGGAGGTTGGGGCATATGGTCCTACGGCAATCACCGCGACAGCAGAGGGTGAGGTCTACTTTACCGCCAGCGACAGAATCTATCGGCTCAATCACGAGGGCAAGCTGCTCGACAGCGTTGACTTTGCACTCCTGGGTGTCGATGGACCTGTGTTTCAGCTTGCGATAGGCAGTGAGGACCAGCTGCTGATTCAGTCGGGACAGAACAATTTACTTCAGTGTGATACCACTCGCTGGCTCTGTTCCCGGTTCTTTGATACGCCCGAACTGAGTGCGTTCGATCTCATGGCTTTTGCCATAGCGCCAGAGGAGCAACGGATCTACCTTGCTACGTTGCCAAAACACCGGCTCTATGCGGTTGATCTCGAACAACGTAAACCTTATCTCTTGCATATCCCTGGAGGTCTCAAGTATCCCAACCAGATTGTCTGGCTCGGACATAATCATCTGCTCATTGCGGATACCAATCACCATCGGATCATAGAGCTGGAAGACTTGGGGCAAGGCGATGTCAGACTCGTACAGCAATGGGAAGCGAAGAGCAAAGTCGGCCGGCAAGGCCGGACTTGGCCCATTACAGTGGCGCGCGATGAGGCGGGTGCCATCTGGGTTATCAACGGCACGGGTCTGCTGAGTGATGGTGATCTGGTCTACTACAACGCCGAAGGTTTGGCCGAGCGGCGGGTCGAACTGGATACCTCGACAGAGCTGAGTGGCATGACATTGGTACCCGCAGGGGTGCTGCTAACCGATAGCGCCAACTATCGTCTGCTCAAGGTGAGCCAAGACGATTTCAGTGTAAGCGTTTTTGGCGACGATGCACTGATGAAAGTGCTGAGTGAGATCGCTTCGCAACAGGCATATTGGCAAAAGATCTACTACCTGGGTGTTGCATTGACCCTGTTTTTCGTCTCGTTGGGGGCCGTGGCGGGCTATATCGACTGGCAGGCCCGGCGTGGTTTGCCGGAGAACGAGTCGTCTGCTTCAGCGCAGGCTGATGCAGGAGCAGGCTTTACCATTCCAGACTCGATTCAGGCCAAACTTCAACCCGATGTGCACGGTATTTACTGGTTGAGCGTGACGCAGGCAACACAGCGAATGTTTTTGCTCTCCGGCATTCTGGGCCCGATAGTGCTGATCGCTATGCAGTTGGCTGTCTTCCTTCCGTTTGAATTCGCCATATACCGAGAGCTGATGTGGAGGCTCTTGCCGCTGTTTTCGCTACTTGCCATTGCCTTTGTCTTCATGGCTTTCGTCGTTCGTAATGTGCGCATCGGCACCGACGGCGAGCGCTTATACCTGGTCGACTTTCTGCGCCGCAAGGCATCGGCACCCATCGAAGCGTGTGAATTCACAGAGCAGCGTGTGTTTGCCGCAAGGGTAGCGGTGCCGATCAAACATCCGATGTTCGAGCTTTATGACAAAGAGCTGTTTGCTGAGCTAATCGCTCCCATCCTGGGCCGCATGAACAAAACCAATGAGTTTGCAATTCTCTGGCGATATCTGCGCAGAGGCGATCCGACAACCTGGCTGGGAACTCTCGCTTCTGTCGTATTGCTTATCGCCGCCTTGTGGTATTTCTAGAACCTTCGTCATGATTGGAAGCCGATACAAATAGAATCCCGAAAAAACAGGTTATAGAATTTCCTGATTTCCCATCTAACTCAGCCAAAGGATGACTCGCCCACAACAGTTTTTAGTTAAGGTGTTCGCTTCACTCACCGGTCATATATATCCCCCTCTCCCTGGCCCTCTCCCGCAAGGGGAGAGGGGAAGCCTGGACCGGGAGCGGAGGTAACTGGATAGCTTGTCGGTATAACCTGAGTGGAAGCTATCACTCTTGACAGAGTAGTGAACGAAGCGTATCTTCGCGCTCCATCTTTTTCACTGATTAACAGGAGGCAATACATGAATCAATTTCAAATCGTCATGAGCCTCGTGTCCCCTCTCGACCGATAACTTCTTCCGGTCGTTCCGGACCGGGCTCCAAACAAACTTAATATTATTTTTTGTAATACCTGCATGCTTCGGGCGTGGTGATATTGTTTGTCATCAATCCATGCCTTTGTCGTGCGGTAGGAGTCAATGATGAATCAATCGAGATGCTGGCTCGACAGGGCCAGGCAGCTTTGTGATGAAATCGGACCGGAGGATGGTGTCGACCCGCGTCTGTTACCAACGGTCCATCTATCTGAGAAACAAAGTCACAAAGGCAAGCAGTTGTGCAAAGTGGCGCAACGGGTATTGTCACTGAAGATGGGTGAATTCAGCGATCCGCAACTGCAGGCCCTTTCAGTGCTCAAGGTGACGAGTCTGCATGCAGGGCGGTCACTTCTTGTGGTGCTAAGTTATGAGGATAGTGGCTTACCGGAACAAGAGGTTCTGATTCAGCAAAGCTTGCATGCAGTAGAGGGTTCGCTACGTACAGCGATAGCCCAGTCAGTGAAAAGAAAGCGCATAGCGGCACTCAAGTTTGAGTTGCAATGCGTGACTGGAGAGGAGGGGTGTGATGCCTATTCTTAAAACAATCAGCAAAGGCAAGGTGCCGGTCAAGATCTATACCGATGAGGTCGATGCCGGCACCATGCAACAGCTCTACAATATTTCGCAGCTGCCGATCATTCACAGCCATATCGCAGCCATGCCCGATGTGCATCTGGGCAAGGGTGCGACCGTGGGTTCGGTGATTCCCACCAAGGGGGCGATTATCCCGGCGGCTGTCGGGGTGGATATCGGATGCGGCATGAACGCCATTCGTCTGTCGATCAAGGCTGGAGACCTGCCGGACAATCTGCGTGCTCTGCGTCTGGCTATCGAGGCGGCGATTCCGGTCGGTTTCAATATGCATAAGAGTGATCGGGCTCGCGAGTCGACCATTCGTGCTTTGTCGGGCGGGCTTGATCGCATTCTCGGCAAGCACCGGAAGATCTATTCACTGCAGAAGCGGCCGTACCAGACCTGGATTCGTCAGATCGGTACCCTGGGTGGAGGCAACCACTTCATCGAGCTCTGTCTGGATGAGAATGAGGATGTCTGGGTCATGCTTCACTCAGGCAGCCGAGGTGTGGGTAACGCCATTGGGCAGTACTTTATCGAGTTGGCGCGAAAAGATATGGGACAGCACATCGTCAATCTACCGGACAAGGATCTGGCCTACTTCAGCGAAGGGGCGCAACACTTCGACGACTACGTGGAGGCGGTGGAGTGGGCGCAGGACTACGCGATGGCCAACCGTCGGGAGATGATGTATTTCATTCTCAAAGCACTGCGAAAGAAGCTGCCGAAGTTCGGTATCACCAAGGAGGCGATCAACTGTCACCACAACTATGTATCGCGTGAGCATCACTTTGGTGAAAACGTCTTCGTCACCCGCAAGGGTGCGATACGCGCCGGAGAAGACGAACTGGGCATCATTCCCGGCAGCATGGGCGCCAAGTCGTTCATTGTGCGGGGTAAGGGGAATCCCACCTCATTTTGTTCCTGCTCTCACGGTGCAGGTCGCAGGATGAGCCGCAACGCAGCCAAACGGCAGTTTAGTGAACAGGATGTGGAACGCCAGACTGTCGGCGTGGAGTGCCGCAAGGACAAAGGCATTATCGACGAGATACCCGGTGCCTATAAGGATATCGACCAGGTAATGGAGCACCAGAGCGATCTGGTTGAAGTGGTGCATACGCTGAAACAGGTTGTGTGTGTGAAAGGTTGATGCGTTACAGGGTTTCGCATTGCATTGAATATTGAGAAGAGGAACAGGTTATGACAAAGAGAAATGATTCAACAGGCGGTCGTACGCGGCGGCCACGTGTTATTGGAAATCCGGTGGCGAGGTCGCCCCTGCTGCGCAAGGGTGGGGTACATGAGCGCAGTGCCAGCGGAAAACGGCAACGAGCCAAACTCTCGACTTATGACGCCCTGGAGGAGTGGCTGGAAACGCGAGACGATGAGTCGTCTGATGAGATGGAAAAGGGGAGCTTCGGCTCCCCTTTTTCTGTTTGCAGTCTGCGATGTCGGGCCAAGACCATATCCCAAGTGCATTTCCTTCAGACGGGGATAGCAGGTAATTGCACAGCTAAGCTGTGTTCCTCCCAACGCAGGAGCGGCATATTTTGGCGGCGAAATGTCGCTTCTACTCTGGTACAGAGGTTTACTGGATCAATCGCCAGGTTGACCGCTAATTCAACCGCTTTCGCACAGCTGCGCGGCGTCCAATATCCGCAATCAGCGCCAGTAGCAGTGCCAAGTCGATAGCGCCGCCACCGCCACTCCCGCCTTCGTCTTGGGTGGAGGTCGATGAGCCCTCGTCATCCATGTTCGTGACGGATACCGCTGCCAGGTCGAGGTTGTCGTAATCAGGATCAAGGCTACTGGTGGGTCCGATCGCTATCTCATACCCGACATCGCCATCCGTATCGCTGTCGTCAGCACCGGTGATCACTACCTGTTGGCGCACGCTCCAATTGGCTGCAGTGAACGTCAACACATTGGGTGACACCGTGCCTTCCGTGGTGTCGGACGAGGCCAATGAAATCGTCACATCAGAGCTCGGTTGACTGATAAGTACAACATCGAATGATGCCATACCCATTCCTTCTGTTGTTGTCAGCGGCACGTTGCCTGAGTCGATCAGGACCCCATGCTTCAACTCAAACGCGCCGATATCGCAAATTGATATTGTATCGGCATTACCGTCGACGGTGCGCGTACCGCCAGTCTGATCTGTTGTCAGAAGGTTGGAATTTGCATCGGTGCAGCCTGATGGGTCGCCTGCATCGATGACAGTGCTTCCCATCTGGATCGCATGGGTGGGTGTGGTACCACCGTTCGAGGCCAGAGGTGCGAGTCTGGCTGTCGATACGCCCTGGTTCAGCTGGTCTCCCGTCCCCTGGCTGAGGGCGCATCCGGCAGTCGTGCCGATAAAGTTGTATCCGTCTGAAGTGATGGTCTGGCCAGCGCAGTCCGGAGCATATCCAGAGTCGCTGTTTCCGGCCACAAGGGAATTGTGAAGGCGAATCTGACCATAATTGTTCAGGATGCCGCCGCTGTATGTATCGGCCGTGTTGTTGGTTATGGTGACGCTGCTGAGAACGATGTTTGCAGATGAACCGCTACCATTGACCAAGGCGCCACCTCCACCCGAGCCAAGGGTTAAATTTCCGCTTATGGTGCTGTTGGTTACGGTTGTTGCTTGCCCGATATTGAAGATGCCGCCCGCCTGGTAATCGCTCGTGTTGTTACTGATTGTGCTGTCGCTGATAGTAGTCTGCGTAGCTGAACCGCCGATGTAGAGACCCCCGCCAGAAGACGTGCCGAATGAATTGGTCGCTGTGTTGTCACTGACCACGGTGCGAACCAGTGTGAGCTGACCGGCAGTGCCGATACCGCCACCATCGCTTGCAGTGTTGTTACTTACCACGCTGTCGGTCAGCGTCAGGCTGCCCATGTTGGCCCAGATTCCGCCGCCGAGGCCGCTGTCGCCTGCATCACCGTTGCGCACAGTCAGGTTCGAGATGGCAATCGTACCCTGGGTAAAGAAGACTCTATCCCTGGCGCCTCCATCGACGATCGTCAGATCGGATCCCGCACCCGAGATGGTGAGGGATTTGAGTATGGTCGGATTCTCGCTATAGGTTCCGGCGCTGATTGTTATCGTGTCGCCGTCTGCAGCAGCATCGATCCCGGCGGAAATCGAGCAGAATGGAGTGCCGGTCGTATCGTTACATGAGAGGTCGTTTTTATCGACCTGGAGTGTTGCGGCAGCACTGAGGGCGGGAAAAGAAAAGACAAGCGAGAAAAAATAACTCCATTGATACTTGGACATGAGCTTCCCTGTTGGTGATTGTCGCGCAGCTGAAAAAACGTACTGCAGCGTCGATTACTGAAAACGCGGAAGCATGATACCTGCACAATAAGTGCGTTTTCAATAATTAATGCGAAATTCGTAACGTCCTGGATAGGCGAGACGATGAGTTGTCAGGTGAGATGGAACGGGGGAATATAGCTCGTGAGCAAAGCCAACACCTCAGCTTAAAACTGATAGCGCAACACTCAAAAAGGCTGTGTTGAAGCTTCAGGCAAGCTTGCGATGGGAGTCTTGTGCTTCTGTTATGTCGCCAGCAGCGAGTATGTGTCGGAGCAGGCGTTCGCCCGCTACAGCCAGTTGGCCATCATTATCGATAACTAACAGGTCGTGGTCCGTCAGGTGTTGGTCGAGGGCTTCGGCGCGTTGCAGGCGCTGTTCGATCTCTTCTGCGTTTTCCCGCCCGCGGCGGGTCAGGCGTTCGAACAGGGTGTGGTGGGAAACCCGGATCAGCACCGGCTGTAGCTGGGGGTAGAGAGTGCGTGCGGTTTCCAAATAGTGGCGCGAGCCGTTGATAACGACATGCACACCCTGACTGAGCCAGCCATCGATTTCATTTCCGATAGCGTAATGAAAACCGTGGCTCTGCCAGTGCATGGCGAACTCACCGGCGGCAAGCCGACGTTGGAATTCATCTGTTGAGAGGGCGATGTGATCCTCACCACCCGCATCCGCGGGACGTGTGATCCAGCGTTGGGGTAGCTGCACCCGACTCTCAGGGGAGAGATGGCATCTCAGGTAGTGCAGCAAGCTGTCCTTGCCGGTGCCCGAAGCACCCATCAGATAGAAGAGTCGAGCTGTCTGCATGATGAGATTAGCCTTGGCGAATAGTAGTCAGAGGATAGTCAGGTTAGCGCAGTTTTGCCGGTAATCTTGAGAGATAGGGCAGAGTCTGGGTTTGCGGAGGTTCGGATTTGCCTGTTTCTCCCAACCTTGAACGTATCTGCTACGGCGTAGGTGGTGATCGGGTGATAGGTGCGGTATGCGTACCTAGCATGCTTACGGACTTCCAAGTCTATGGGGGTGAATATTATTCGAGGTTGTCTGGTGAGGCAGGGCCTCACCCTACACTTCGAATCATTGGTAGGGTGGGGGTCTGCCCCGCTGACTCAACCCGTTTCAGGTGTCGGAGGTGAGTCGCCCGTGGCGAGCGCTGGCGGCTCGTCGTCGCTCTCATCATGCAGGCTGCCGAGCAGATTGAAGTCGTCGAGGATGCAGTAGACCGCCGGCACCAGAAACAGGGCCACCAGGGTGGCGGCGGTGAGGCCAAAGGCGATGCTGGCTGCCAGAGGAATCAGGATCTGTGCCTGCAGGCTGCGCTCCAGCAGCAGCGGGGTGAGGCCGGCGATGGTGGTGATGGAGGTGAGCAGGATCGGCCGGAAGCGCTCCCGCGCCGCCTGCTTGGCGGCCAGCTGCACTGGGGTGCCGCCGAGGCGGGCATCACGAATGAACACCACCAGCAGGATCGAGTCGTTGACCACTACGCCGAAAAGAGAGGCCATGCCGACGATGCTCGGCATGGTGAGGTCGAGCCCCAACGCCAGGTGGCCGAAGATCACCCCGATCAACGCCGCCGGGATGACGATCATCACGGTGATGGGGGCAAGATAGCCCTTGAACTGCAGTGCCAGCAGCATATAGACACCGATCAGGCCAAGCAGCACATTGCGCACGATGGATTTACCGGTCTTGGCCGACTCGTTGCTCTCCCCCTGCACGTCGAATTCGAGAGACGGATAGCGCTTCAATAACTCAGGGATGAAATCGGCTTTGGCCTGCCCCACCAGCTCTTGTGCATTGATCAGGCTACGGTCCACATCGCCCTGCAGGGTGGCTGCCCGCCGGCGATTGACACGATGGATGCGCGCCCAACCTCTGACCTCTTCCACATCCGCGACCACTGACAGGGGGATCAAAGTGCCGTTCGGCCCGGCGAGGCTGAGGTTGTAGAGATCCTCCGCATTCAGCCGATCTTCCGCCACCAGCCGGATGTCCACCTCATAGGTCTCGGGGCCGACGGGAAATTCGTCCACCTTCATTCCCTGGTAGGCGGCGCGAACCTGATCGGAGACACTTTTTGCATCGAGACCGAGCACACCGGCGCCGGGTTTCAGGTGCAGGCGGAACTCACGTTTACCGGGCCGCAGATCGTCGCTCAGATCGTTGACGCCCTGGAAACTGTTGAGCCAGGTCTGCATTTCTGACGAGGCCTGTTTGAGCTGATTCAGATCGTCGCCCAGCAGCCGCAGATCGATCGGGCGTCCGGCCGGACCGAAGGCGGGCTCGGTGAACTTGACTGTGATGACGTCGGTCAGCTCGCCGGTCTCTTCGCGCCAGCGCTTGACCACGTCATCCAGCTTGGCCTCGCGCACCTCGGCGCTGAGCAGATCAGCCACCACCCGCGCTACGTGGGGACCGCTCTCGTAGGCATCGGGGTTCTGTCCGTAGATCACTGTTACGTTGCGCACCAGGGCCTGCCCCTCCGGCTGTAGGGGGCGGAAGGCCGCATCGGTGCGCTTGAGGGCCTCGGTGATCTTGTCGACGACGGCCTCGGTACGCGCCAGTGGCGTGCCCTGGGGTAGCAAGACGCGCGCTTCCAGCACATCGCCGTCGAGATCGGGAAAGCCGACGAACTTGAGCTTGCCCCCGACCGGCATGGCGATAGCGAAGATCAACAGCATCAGCACGATGCCGAGGGTCATGTAGCGGTATTCGATGGCGCGGTCGAGCAGGGGGCCGAAGCGGTTCTCCCGCAGGTTGTCGAAATGGCGTTCGAATGCCAGCCGGAAGCGTGAAGGCGTTTGGCCTTTCATATGCGACAGGCTGTGGCTCAGATGGTGAGGCAGGATGAGGAAGGCCTCCAGCAGACTGACACTGATGACCATGATCAACACGATCGGCATGATACGCAGGATCTGACCGATGTGGCCGGTGATAAAGGCCAGTGAACCGAACACCAGCAGAGTGGTGGCGAAGGAGGAGGCGATGCCGGGCAGCACCTGGTGCACACCGGTGATGGCGGCGTGCAGCGGTTTATCGCCCTTGGCCATGCGCGAGGCGATGTTCTCGGCGATGACAATCGCATCGTCCATCAAAAGACCGATACCGATCAGCAGCCCGACCATGGAGATCATGTTGATGGTAACGCCGATCAGCGGCAGTACGAACAGCGCGCCGAGAAACGACACCGGCAGCCCCATGGTGACCCAGAAACTGTAGCGGAAACTGAAGAAGAGCCAGAGCACTAGGAAGACCGCGATCAGCCCCTGGCTGCCGTTGCGCACCAGCATATTCAGGCGGTCTTTCACCACCGAGGCGCGATCCTGGGTCAGGGTCAGGTGGACCCCTTCGGGCGCCTCTGCGTTTTCGCGTTCGACGAACCGCTCTACCGTGTCGAGGACCTTGAGAATGTCCTGTGAGCGGGTCTTGGCGATATTGAGCACTGCCGCCCGCTCCCCGTTGAAGGTGATCTTCTCCTCATCCCGGTCGAAGCGGTCGCTGATGGTGGCGATGTCACCCAGGCGCAGGCTGGCGCCGCTGGAGCCGGAGATGACCACCAGGTCGTAGAAATCCTCGACCTGTTTACGCTGGTCGTCGAAGCGCAGCAGGATGTCCTCTTGATCCCCCTCCAGCCGGCCCGCGGGGGAGCTGATGCTCTGGCGGCCGATGGCGTTGGCGATGTCCTGCGCCGAGAGTCCGTACTGGCGCAGACGCCACTCGGGGATCTCGATACGGATCTGATGATCGGAGAAGCCGTCCACTGTGACCTCGGCGATCTTCTCCTTGGTCAGCAGGCGCGCCTTGAGTGCCTCCACATAGGCCTTGAGTGCGACCGGCTCCCGCGGGCCGCTGACGGCGATGGAGATCACCGCATCGGTGCGTGCCAGCTCAACCACCACCGGCAGTTCGGTCTGTTCGGGAAAGTCGTCGATGGCGTCCACCTCCGACTTGATGTCGTCGAGGAAGCGGGTCATGTCGGCGCCTTCGAGCATCACGGCGGTGGCGGTACCCACACCCTCACGGGCGTCGCAGCGCATCTCGTCCAGACTGGTAATGCCCTCCAGGGCGTCTTCCAGACGGCGGCAGATGGCGTCCTCCACCTCTTCTGCGGTGGCGCCTTTGTAGATCACCCGGATCTCGACCTTGTCGTTCTTGATCTCCGGCAGGGTCTCCCGCTGCAGGCCGGGCAGGGCGGTGAGTCCCAGGATCATGATCGCCGCCATCAGCAGGTTGGCGGCGTTGGGGTGGCGGGCGAACCAATCGATCATAGCTCGCCCCGCGCAGCTGCAGCGACCGTTTCGGCCAGTGCCGCGTCGTCTTGCGGTGTCAGCGGCATGCCATCGACGGCCGGCACCAGATCGGAGACGACCACCTGGTCACCCGCTTTGAGGCCATTCGCCAGTACACTGATCGGTCCCTGATTGAAGAGCACCTCCACCGGCTGGCGCTGCAGGCGCTGCTCCCTGTTGACCAGATAGAGCTGACTGTCGCGCACAGCCGCTCGTGGTACCACCAGCCGGTTCGGCTGTCTCCGGCCGCTCAGCAGCACCTGTACGAACATGCCTTTGGAGAGGGGCGGCCGAATGCCGGGTTTGACCTTTTCGAAGGGCTTGTCCACGGCCACCACCACGCCCATGGTGCGGGTCTGGGGGTCGACATTGTCGCTGAAGCGGACGAATTCTGCCTGCCACTCGGCCTGAGTGGTGCCCATGTCGAGCCGCACCAGCGGCTTCAGTTCGACCATCTGCGGCAGGTTGTCGCCCATCATGGCGTTGTCGGCCGATATATCCTCGCGGCCGATAAAGAGCCGGCGCAAGGAGTTCAGAGGGAACTGGGCCACTACCTCGACCCGGTCCACCGAATCGCCTTCGAACAGGGACTGTCCCTTGCTGACGTACTGGTTGTTCTCGATCTGCAGATTGGCCACGCGCAGGTTGAAGGGGGCGACGATTTGGGTGTTCGCCAGATCCCGTTCCGCCTGGGTCTGTTTTGCCTGCAATACCTTACGCTGGGTCGGAATCAGGGCCAGGGTGTTTCGGATGTTCTGCACGGCGTTGCGGCTGTTGACCAGGTTCCGCTCGGCGTCATCCTGATCACTGCGGGAGGCAGTTCCCTTGGCAGCCAGTTTTGAGATGCGGTCATACTCCCGTTCGGCAATCTTCAGATTGCGCTGCTCGATCTCCAGGGTGGCTTTGGAGTTGGTCTGCTGTACCTCAAGCTCTGCCAGTGCGGCCTGGGCCTGGGCCAGATTGAGTTCATAGTCGACCGGGTCGATGCGCAGCAACGGGGTTCCCGCAGGCAGTATCTCGCCGTCGCGCAGGCGTGGATGTAGCTCCACGATGCGGCCCGATACCTCTGCCACCGCCGTCCAGAGTTGCGCAGGCTTTACCGAGCCGTAACCCTCCGCCACCGGTACCAGGTCGACCTCCTGGACCGCAAACGTGCGCACTGGTTTGGCCGGGGTGGTGGTCTCCGCCTGCTGTGGAGGTTTGCGGTTGCCGGCCATCAGCATCAGAACCAGGACACCGACCAGGATGGGCGGCAGGATCAGCAGCATGCGGCGGCGTGGGTGTTTCTCGAAAATCATAGGGAGATAGCCTCAGAGATTGACGGGGCGTCGAGCAACCAGCGGCAGTAGTGACTCAGGTGCCGTTTCAGCTGCTCGATATCAGCATGAGTGTAGGTCGGTTTACCGAGACGCTTGAGCAGTGTGGTACGACCGATACGGAAGATGACGGTCTGCCCGAGTAAGGTGTGGGCCAGCAGGATTGCCGAGTGGCTTTCGGGCGTTTCGCCACGATAACCGGCGACCAGCATGGTCAGCATCTCATGCATCGGTTGCAGCAGTTTGCGGTAGAGAATCTCAAAGGCGTCGGTAGGGCGGTGCTGCTCCCGGAAGATGATGCCGGGGGCGCTTTCGCCCAGATTGCCCTTGAGCAGAACCTCGAGAAAGCCGCCCAGCAGATCGCACAGCAGATCGGCGATTACGGGTGGATCGGCACTTTCGAGGGCTTCATGAATGGTCGCCAGACGAGCCGCCATCTGTTCGTACAACTGCTCCGCCAGATACTCCGCCGTGGCCAGATAGAGCCCCTGCTTGCCGCCGAAGTGGTAGGAGATGGCGGAGATGTTGGCCTCTGCCGCCTCGACGATCTCCCGCGTACTGACGCCGTCGTAGTCCCGCTGGCCGAAGGCGACGACAGCTGCCTGCAGCAGGCGCTCGCGGGTTTCGGGGATAGACGACGGGGATGAACCGGACATGTTTGGCCTTGTGTCGATCGCTGGTATCAAGTCAGGGTGGAGAGATTAGTTTAGCCTGCGAATTCAGTCAAACGATTGATTGAAAAGTTTTGCAAAGAAGCCTCAATCGAGTCGTTGGTATTTGGCGGAGGCCGGATCGCAGCGGCCTCAGGAAGGACGGTGCGGCAAGCCGCACCCTAGGGGTCGATTGATTGGGTAGGGTGCGGCTTGCCGCACCGGGCCTCAGTGAGATCGAGTGACGTTCAGTTCATGGTCTGGTCGGCCAACGCCAACATGTCAGGGATATGGGAGATGAGCATGCCGATGACGGCCAGCACCACCACCAGAGTAATGCCGCCTACCAGGTTGACCAGCAGATTCTTCCCGCCACTGTGGTCAGCCAGGGCATGGGCCACATCCTGCATATTGACCAGACCCTGCAGCCGGTCCTTGCGATAGACCAGCAGCCGGCGGCAGCGATTGGTTCGCATCAGCTTGATGGCGTAACTGCAGGAGCTGTCGTGGGAGACTGAGATCAGATTGCGGGTACAGACATCGCCCAATTTGAGTGCGGCTGCATCCTTGCCTGCACCAACAACGCGCGTCAGCAGGTCTCTTTCGGTACAGGCCATGGTCTCATCCTCTTTGGTAAAAATGGGTCTTGTTGTTTTACGACAGATTAGCAAGTTACAAGCCAAACACCATTCGGGGCATCCCTGATATCGCCAGCGACAAGGGGGGAGGTATTACGGTCCGGCTGATCCCAGCGAATTAACTCTGTCAGGAATAGGGGCGATTCGGGTGAGCTAACCTGGTCTGATTGCTGGTGAATTGTTGCTTTATAGATGAATAACTAACTGTTTTTATTTGGGTATTGCGTTTTGACAAGCAAAACGCATGGGCGATACAGCAACGTACTTCAGATACTGGATAATTATTCTGTGCACCAGAACATCAGATTTGCGAGATTCGTTTCAAGATATGAACCCACTTTCTATCCATGGGACCGCAACGTGACCGTAGCAGACGTAGTTAAGTAAACTGTCACTAGCATACCCATATCTGCTTATGAAGTACTGCATTCATTCTGGAAGATTCAGAAAGCCATGACTTATTCATCCAGTTTGCTAAAGAATATGCGGCAGCTCAGTCGAGTTACGAATGGGCAGAGTTT
>JARRNY010000051.1:0-29669 GCA_037384445.1 Candidatus Thiodiazotropha sp. | reverse complement strand
CTAAGCAGCTTGAAGCTGACGCTGGCGTCCCGCCTATCGATGCAGACCTCCAGCATGCAGCTTTCTGTCAGAGTGTCGATCGGTGTCGGATCGTCTGCACAGCTGCAACCGGCGATGACGCCTTGATAGAAAAGCTGCACCAAGGCTGTAAGATGTCCGGTATCCTCATCGGTCCGCAGTATGATGGCCTGGAAAGGTTCATCGCTAACATAACTGCTGTGACACAAACCCTGTTGTAGTGGCAGTTCATGATGCGATAACTGCTCAATCTCCTCGCGAAGCACCTTGCTAAAGTTTTCCTTTCCCCAGGCGTCTAGGGCATTTGTCAGCTGGGGCATCTGGGATCCAGGTTAGGGGTCATCTGATCGTTGCATGATATGTCGATTGAGAGATCGCGACGATGGGACTGAAGATATCCGCCGTGATGGCAATAAGCGGTCAGCTGATTGAAACGCAGGGAAGGGATAGGTAATTTCCTTGGCTCGTTGGAATAGTAGTGAGTGGGCTGGTAACCGCATTAGTCGAATTCGGTAAAATGTTACGAATACGAAATGGATTGATGGGCATATTCCCAAATACCCCTACCGATTGGTTTGTGTTTAAAAGTGATTTCAAGTCTACAATTCCAGTGTTAGCTGAGGAGTTATGGTAATCGATTCAAGGTGATGATTAATACCAGGACAGGTGAATCTATCGGGAGGGGCGGATTTTCCCTTTATCATGGGGAAATGCTCAGCATGATGGACGGTTTTGTTCAATATCATGTAGGGATCCGCAAGATGAGCACCTGATATACATGGAGACGCTGCCTCTTCAGCGAGGATTTGTGCTCAGTTGCATCGGGTTGTTTGAAGACTGGTTAGTAAGATCGCCTTTCGGCAAGAAGATGAGATGTACGATGTCCGCATATTCTCCGAACCTCAAATAAGTGATAACAACGAAATCCTAGTGAATCTAGCAACTTTCAATGGCTTTTATCGAGGTTCTTGCGCCTACTCTTCCACTGCCGGAATAGAGGCAGGATGCAGTCTTTGGGTTCAACTGTTCGAGTACTGCAATCGTTTACCGCTCTGGGCGATGACCATGCTGTTGCTGGTACTCACTTTTACCCAAGCCAATGTGCTCGCTGAAGGGGCAGAATCCGCCGAACCATCAAATGAACTGGCCGATTTGGATCTTGAGCAACTGGTCAAGGTGAGGGTAACACCCTTCGACGTGGCAGCTTACCTGGATAGGGGATACCGGGCCTCCAATTCGGTCTCCGCCTCACGCTTCGACGCACCGATCAGGGATCTGCCTTTCGCCATACAGGCCTTTACCCAGAATTTCATCGAAGACCAGAAACCGGAGAATCTTTTCGATATAGCCCGTTACTCTCCGGGTGTCACCTATCGCAGCAATGACTTCAACGA
Source organism: Candidatus Thiodiazotropha sp. (assembly GCA_037384445.1). Lineage (GTDB taxonomy): Bacteria > Pseudomonadota > Gammaproteobacteria > Chromatiales > Chromatiaceae > Thiodiazotropha. The sequence goes on along the minus strand of JARRNY010000051.1, from coordinate 28,257 downwards.
AGGCAATGCCAATCTGGCGATTCGCGGTTTTCCAGTCAGCGCCACCAAGGGCAATATTCAGGTGTTGCGCGACGGTTTCTATGGCCCGTCGATCTTCGATTTCACCAACATCTCAAGGGTCGAACTGGTCAAAGGTCCTGCCTCCTTTCTCTATGGTCAGGTCGCTCCTGGCGGCATCGTCAATGTCATCACCAAGAATCCGCAATCCCGTCCCGCTTCGCGGGTCGATTTGAGTTACGGCTCCTATGACGAATACCGCTTGGATGCCGATATAACCGGGCCGGTCTCGAAGGATCTCTTCTTTCGCCTCGCCACCTCGTATGACGAGGATATTCACTACTGGGAGCCCTACGACGCCCACTCATGGGACTTTGCGCCTTCACTGCTCTGGCAGCCCAATGATCGGATAAGCCTGTCGTTGAAGTATGAGAAATACAAAAAGGTCGAACGACCTCAGGTGATGCAAAAGCCGGGCTATGGTCCACAGATCGGGGTCGTTCCCACACCCTCTGATCCCAACCTCTCAGGGGTTGAGGTACCTGGGCTGTCTGATGACTGGAACGGCCTCTCTTATGCCGACTATCGCTACAGCGATACCCGCAGCTTCACTGCATGGATCGACTTTCAACTCGACGACCACTGGAATCTCCGTACCGGCTACTCCCATCAAAACTCTGAGGTCGACGCACTCTTTACCGGCAACTTCGGCATGGCCAACAACACCACGCTGCTGCAGGGACGACGAGTCAGGGGACAGACCTACAGCAACGATGGCGATATCCTGGAAGTCCACGCCGTGGGTAAATACGATTTCGGTCCCACCAGTCTGCGCCTGCTGCTAGGCGCCCAGTATGTCGATCGCCGATTTGATGATTGGGCCGCTCAGGCACCCAACGATCCACTGCTCGGCAGCACTCCCACCGCCTCGCCCCTGCCGTTGTGGGATCTGAGTGATCCGGCCACCTGGGACTATGAGGCGACGGTCCCGCTCTCCACGCTTACCGAGAATGAGACTGACACCCACATCGACTACACCGATAAATCAACCTACGTTGGCAGTACCTTCGGCTTTTACGACGACCGCCTGTTGTTGCTCGCCGGTTGGCGTCTGACATCGACGGAAAACCGGCTCACCGACAACCTGACCGGTCTGAGAGGACCCCGGTTCTCTGAGAGAGAGGTAACACCCCAGTACGGTGTGCTGTACAAACTCAACCCCGAACTCTCGCTCTTTGCCTCCTACGCCGAGTCCTTCCTGCCGGGTTCACAGTTGTTGCGGCATCCCGATGGTTCGACCTCAACCGCCACTCCGACCGAGGGCCGGGGTTACGATATCGGTCTCAAGGCCAGCCTGTTCGGCGGCCGGGTCTCCGGTACGCTCACCTATTTCGATATTCGCAATCGCAATATCGTCAACGACCTGGCGCATACCGATGCCCTTGGCTCGGTGGTGATCTACAATGTGCAGAGTGGTGAGCAGCGCTCACAAGGGGTGGAGTTCGATACCACGGCTGCACTGAGTGATAACTGGCAACTCTATTTTTCCTATAGTTACATGGATGCCCGAATCACCGAGTTCAGCGGCAACGACGATGCCATCCTGGCCCAGGATCTATCTACGCTGAGTGCTGCCGAGCTGGAGAACTACCGCAACGTCAAGCGCTTTCACGACGCGCCGTTGCAGATGAGTGCGCCGCATCTGGTCAATCTCTGGACCCGCTACGATTTCTCAAACCTGCCTTTACGTGGAGCCTATGTCGCTGGCGGCATCAACTACGTGCATGACCAGACGATTCTGCCAGACGGTCCCGATTCCTCTCACCAGACCTATACGCTGATCAATGCCAAGGCTGGATATGAATGGAACTGGCGCGGTAAGCGGCTGAGCCTCGATCTGATGGGTAAAAACCTCAGCAACAAGCACTATCGACCTTCACAGAGTACCCGTAGCCGTCCGCGTGAGTTTCTGCTTACGTTGTCAGCCAGGTTTTGATGACAGCGATTCATGAGCAGTAAGCAGGACATGATAGGAAGTGACTCTTACAGGTTCAGATCCCTTGCTTGGCCGGTATTCTCTGTCAAGGTGGGCGTCAACAGGAGACCAAGCGGGGCGCTTGCATGTGCCAGGTTTCTCTACTCAAGCGGCCTGATTGTACTGTTGTTTTGCTCCTCGGTCCTGGTTACGGCTGAGGAACAGACAATGGCGGACCCCCGCAATGTGGAGGCTGCTTTCCTGCGTAATTTCGCCCACTACATCACCTGGCCCGATGAGGTTTTTGCCGATTCCGAAGAGCCCTGGCGCATCTGCGTATTGGGCAGAGATCCTTTCGGTGACGTGTTGGAGCAGACATTCGAAGGACGCACCGAGCAGGGTCGGTCGTTCACCATTCTACGCGCCCAGAATACAGCCGGGCTGCAGCAGTGCCAGATCGTCTACGTGGCATTCAAAGTCAGCGCCTATCGCCGAGCCGCGCTGACCGATCTGAAAGGGCTGCCTGTGCTGACCGTAAGCAATGCCCCGGGATTTTTACAGGAGGGAGGGATTATCCGTTTTGATGTGGGTGACTATGTGAAACTGAGTGTCAATCTCGATCATGCACGTGCCGCCTCATTGTCGATACAGACGAAAGTGCTGGAAGTCTCGAGCGCCGTTATCGAGAACGGCGCTGTGCGACAGGTGCGATAGCCATGCTGCGTCAGTTCGGCATCCAGAAAAGACTCGCACTGGTGCTCTGGGGCTCGGTCCTGCTCGCCTTCTTGGGGGGCGGCATTGTGCTGGCGGTCTACCACAATCTGACCCTGGAAGAGCGTGCGCTGGGGATTATGCAACCCTATGCCAGGCTGGTCTCCGTCGGTACCGACACTGCCGTCGCTTTTCAGGATCCTCGGCGTGCGCAGGAGATTCTCGAGACCCTGAAGTCGAATGCTCACATCATGCAGGCGGATATCTTTCTTGCTGACGGCCGACGCCTTGCCGGCTTCAGCCGGGAGTCCGAACCCCAATCTCATGGTGTCCCGAGCAGACAGCCCGGTGTCTATATTGAACACAGTCGGGCCGTGTTGCTGCAGACTTTGTCACATGACGCCCTGCTTCGTATGAGCATGGATCTGGAGCAAATCAACGCACAGACCCGGCAGATCATCTGGGTGTTCGTTGTCGGTGTGCTGATTCTGCTGGGCGCCACGCTCGGCCAGTTGGCCATACTGCGACGGATGATCGTACGTCCCATTTCCACGCTGACAGATGCGACCGAATATGTCCGCCTCGAGTCGGATTTCGAACATCGGGTGCCGGCCGTCGGTACAAACGAAGTGGCTCGGCTCGGTCGCAGCTTCAATGCCATGATGGAGGCGATCCAGGAAAAACAGGGGCTGTTGCTTGAGGCGCAGCAGATCGCGCATTTCGGCAATTGGCGGCACGATCTGCAGAGCGGGGTGGTTTTCTGGTCTGACGAGATCTATCGGATACTCGGGCGCGAACCGGGGCAAGTCACCGAAGCAACCGATTTCACCTGGGTGCATCCGGATGATCGGATATTGTTGCTCAAGGCGATGGAGGAGCCACCGACGAGCAAGGGAGAATACAGTAAGGAATTTCGTATTATCCGCCCGGATGGGGATGTTCGCTGGATCAATAGCAGTTGGGTGCGTCTCTTCGACACACACGGAAGAGAGACAGAGCGTATCGGTACCTATCAGGACATCACCGAACGCAAGCTGGCCGAGCAGGCGCTGCAGCATTTGAACCGGGAACTGCGGGCCATCAGCGAATGCAACCAGATACTGGTGCGCGCCGAGGACGAGCAAAGCCTGCTTGATTCCATCTGCCGAATCGTCTGCGAGGAGGCCGGCTATCGCATGGCCTGGGTGGGCTATGCCGAACAGGATGAGGCCAAGACCCTGCGCCCCGTGGTCTGGGCGGGTAACGAAGAGGGCTATTTGCTGGAAGGTCAATTTACCTGGGCCGAAGGGGTGCGCGGGCAGGGCGTGGGCGGCCGTGCCATTCGCAGCGGAGAGATTCAGGTGATCGATGATTTCAAAACAGAGTCCAAGATCGAGATATGGCGCGATGCCGCGCTGCAGCGTGGTTACCATTCGTCCATCGCATTGCCTTTGAAAGATGGAGATCACACTTTTGGTGTGCTCTGTATCTATGCCGACACGCCTGGTGCGTTTCCCAAAGAGGAGCAAAGACTGCTGGATGAATTGGCCAACGATCTGGCCTTTGGCATCGTCACCTTGAGAACCCGTGACGAACGTAAGGAGGCGGAGAAAAAGATCGAGCATCTCGCCTTTTACGATCTACTGACCGATCTGCCGAATCGACAGTTGCTCATGGATCGGCTCCATCAAGCGATGATGGGCAGCGCACGCAGCCAGCGCATGGGGGCGCTGTTGTTCATCGATCTCGACAATTTCAAAATTCTCAACGACACCTGTGGTCATGACATCGGGGATCAGTTGCTGATCGAGGTGGCACACCGTCTGCTGACCTGTGTCAGGGAAGGTGACACCATCTCTCGTCTTGGGGGTGATGAGTTCGTGGTGATGCTGGAGGACCTGAACGAAAAGCCGTCCGAGGCCGCTACTCAGGCCAAGGTGGTGGCGGAAAAAATCATTACCGTGCTTAATCGTCCCTATCTGGTCGCGGGGCGCCAGCACCACAGCACGCCCAGCATTGGTGTCACTCTCTTCATCGGCAGTGGCAATTCAGTGGATGAGTTGCTGAAGCAGGCCGATATCGCCATGTATCAGGCCAAGACCGGTGGACGCAATACCCTGCGTTTCTTTGATCCGGATATGCAGGCGGGTCTGGCGGCCCGGGCTGAAATCGAGGCGGACCTGCGTCTGGGCATCCAGCGGGGCGAATTCGTACTCCACTATCAGGCCCAGGTCGGGAGTGAACGAGGCATCATCGCGGCGGAAGCCTTGTTGCGCTGGAATCATCCGCAACGCGGGATAGTCTCTCCGGCCGATTTCATTCCATTGGCCGAAGAGACTGGCTTGATTCTGCCGATCGGCCAATGGGTGCTGGAGTGCGCCTGCGGGCAACTCGCCGACTGGTCTCGCGATGGGCAAAAATGTCAGTTGGATCTGGCCGTCAATGTGAGCGCCCTGCAGTTCCGTCAACAGGATTTCGTGGAGCGGGTGAAGCGGGCATTGTCGAACAGCGGTGCGCCGGCCAATCGCCTGAAGCTGGAGTTGACCGAGAGTCTGGTGCTCGACGATATCGAAGATTCCAACCAGAAGATGCGTGCCCTCAAGGCAATTGGTGTCGGGTTCTCGCTGGATGATTTCGGCACCGGTTATTCGTCCCTCTCCTATCTGACCCGGCTGCCACTCGATCAGTTGAAGATCGATAGTTCCTTCATCCGCAATCTGCCGGACAGTCCCAACGATGCGGTGGTGGCTCAGGCCGTCATCACGCTGGCCAGCAGCCTCGGTCTTGGCGTCATCGCCGAAGGGGTGGAGACCGAATCGCAGAGGGCGTTTCTCGAACAGCATGGCTGTCCTGTCTATCAGGGCTACCTGTTTGCCAAACCGATGGATTCGGCCGCTTTTGAGGCCTTGCTGGCGACTCGCTGATCACTCGAAAATTGGTAAGCTGACCTACATCAGTCCCTGTGCCCTCAGCCGGTGAAGGCGGTATGATTGCCATTCGCCTTTGATGGTCATGGAGATGAACGATTTGAAGCAACCACAGCCTGTCAAGCGAGGCCTGCGCCTTTTTCTGGCATTGGTCTTTCTGATATTTGCGCTGCTGATCCTCCTACTGGCGTTACAGCTTACCGAGTCAGCCCTAGGCATCTGGGGTATGCTGGATCAGATCTCTCCGGTTTTGTTAACGCTCTATGCAGCCGCTTTATCGGGTTTTCTTCTGTTGACCCTACTGGTGCTTTGGTGGCTGCTCAAACCGAAACGACGGATTGTCGATTCCGGGGATGCAACGGTCCAGGTTCCAGTGGCGCCGGAAGCGTTGGAGCAGGCCATACGTTCGGCCGAAGAGGAGGGGGTGGATACCTCGGAGAGTCGCCGTGAGTTGCTCGAACTCGAGCGGCGTAAAACCGAGGCCCTGCCTTATGTGGCATTCTTCGGTAGTGTTTCGTCTGGAAAGAGCACATTGATCCGTGCGCTGACCGGTGATACGCGGATTGAAACCGACCCCCGGGCCGGCACTACCCGACAGGTGGCGCACTACCTATTCGCTGATGGTGAGAGTACCGATCTCTACCTGACCGATGCCCCCGGTATCCTCGATCTGGATGAAGAAAGGGTCCAACTGGCTCGTGAGGAGGCACGCCGGGCCGATTTAGTGGTCTATGTCTGCGAGGGTGAGCTGACCCGCGACCAGCATGCCGAAGCGCTGGAACTGGCGCGTTACGAACGACCGATGCTGCTGGCCCTCAACAAGCAGGACCGTTATACCGAAGCGGAACTGAACGACATTCTGCAGCGTCTTCACAGCCAGCTGCCGGGTATCGAGATCGTTTCCGTGCAGGCCGGGGGGCAGGAGAGGGTGACGCGCCTCGATGCACAGGGTCGTGAGAGTCAGCTGTTACGCGAGAGGCCGCCGCAAATCGAAGCCCTCATGCAGGCGCTGAAGCAGAAGCTCACTACCGAGAGCGACAGCTTGCATCGTCAGCGGGACCAGAGTCTGCTCCGGCTGGGTGGGGAAAAGCTGGCTCTGGCGACACAACAACATCGGCAGGAAGCCGCCGAACAGATGGTCAAGAACTATGCCCGTAAGGCAATGGTGGGCGCCATGGCGGCAGTCAGTCCGGGTACTGATGTGCTGATTCAAGGCTATCTCGGTGTTCAGATGGTGCGCCAACTGACCCGGCTCTATGAGGTCAAGATGCAACAGGCCGATCTCGACCGGTTTATCGGCCTGGCGAGCCAGCAGGTAGGCAAGCGCCTGACGCTGCTGCTGGCACTGGCCGGCAATGTACTCAAGGCGTTTCCCGGTATCGGCACGGTGGGTGGCGGATTGTTGCACGCAGTGGCTTACGGGATGATTTTCGAGGGGTTGGGCCAGGCCGTGGCCAGAACCCTGGAAGAGGACGGCGAACTTAAGCGCCGTCAGGCATTGGACTATTTTGAGGAGTATATGGGTGGAGATATGGAAGGCCGTGCGAAACATTTTGCCCGGCTGGCTTGGCAAGAGTTCGTCACAAAAAAGTAGTCTCGAACAGACGCAGGGGCAGAGCGACCATCTGCAGTTAGCGCAGGATAATCTGCGCGAGCTGTTGGAGGATGAGCGCCTGCCGGCATCGATTCGCGAAACCCTGCAGGACGATTTCAGCCAGGTTCAGGCGATGATCGAGAAGCTGGAGCATGGTCATCTGCATATCGCAGTCTTCGGCCGTGTCAGTGTCGGCAAGTCGGCCCTGCTCAACGCCCTGCTTGGCGAGGAGCGATTCAGCGTCAGCCCGCTACACGGTGAAACCCGCCAGAGTGATATCGCCGCCTGGCGCGAGATCGAAGCGGCTGGTGTCTATCTGATCGACACCCCGGGTATCAACGAAGTCAGTGGTGAGGAGAGGGAGCGTATGGCCCGGGAGGTGGCGGGTCGTGCCGACCTGGTCCTGTTCGTGGTGGACGCTGATCTGACCGCCAGCGAGTTCAATGCCATCGACTTTCTGGTTCAGTGCAATCGGCCGATTCTGGTCGCCCTCAACAAGGCTGACCGTTATACCGAAGATGAGCTGGCACTGCTGCTGGACAGCCTGCGGGAGAAGCTGGCCGGCAAGGTGTCGCACGCCTACATCGTGCCGGTGGCAGCCCGCCCGGCCGAACGCATCTATCTGCAGCTGGACGAAGAGGGCAATGAGCGGGAAGTGCGCCGAACGCCACTGCCCGATGTGGAGCAGCTGAGCGGAGGCCTCTGGTCACTGATTGAGAAAGAGGGCATGGCGCTCTCCGCTTTGAATGCCAATCTTTTCGCCGGGCAGCTGAGCGATTCGGTGGCGCAGCGTGTGGTCGAGATTCGAAGTCAGGTGGCGGAGAGAGTGATCGCCGGCTACTGCCTGGGCAAGGGGGTGGCGGTAGCGGTCAATCCAATACCGGTCGCCGATCTGGTGGCGGCACTGGCGATGGATGCCTCCATGGTGGTGCACCTGGCGAAGGTCTATGGCATGTCGGTGACCCGGGGCGAGGCGGGGCAGCTGATCCGCACCATCGGCGCCCAGATGGCGCTGTTGATGGCTACTGTGTGGACGGTCAATCTGGCAGCCAGCGCGCTCAAGCTGAGCAGCGCTGGTCTCTCGACTCTGGTGACAGCGGCGGCCCAAGGGGCGGTGGGCTACTACACCACCTACATTGTCGGCCAGGCGGCTCAGCGCTATTTCGCCCAGGGACGCTCCTGGGGCAGTGCTGGACCAAAACGGGTGGTGGAGCAGATTCTCGACTCGGTGGACAGGGATTCAATTCTGCAGCAGGCAAAGACAGAGATCAGGCAACGTTTGAGAAAGGCTGCCGACTGAGGCGTGTGGCGGGAGAGTGGCACGGTGCCGTTCAATACGGTTGAGGTGACAGCGATTGAGCGGTCCAGTCGTGCCGCAACAGCAGAAATCTCTGATCTGAATGGCACTGACTAAAGCTGCTATCGGTAGGGCAGGGCCCCACCTTATACCTGGATTCAGAGCGGTAGGGTGGGGCCCTGCCCCACCAAAGCCAATAGAAAAACGCCCACAGCCGGTCGTCTTTGCGCTTAACTAAGTTCCATTCCCCTCAAAGACCGTATTTTCGATAGATGGCATGTCTGACCGGGCAGGTGCAGACGATCTGCTCTCCCAGGTGGGTACTGTAGGGGCAGTCGCTTCCCTTACCGCAGACCATACGGGAGTGATGTTCTGTGGTGATCTTGATGCCGCACAGATGGTAGTTCTCATGTGTCAGGCAGGCGTGTGCCTTGGTGCATTTTTTCGCTTCCAGGAGCGTCTCGAGCGGTATATTGAACCTTCGGGGTTTAGACATAGGTTTTTTTGTACATGGTGGAGTGTAAACATCATAACCCACCCATTGCGAAAAGCTGTACAAGCAGAGCGCTTCAGAGGGGGTGGTCGCTATAGTCGTCAAACAATATGAGACACCACACTAGATGCCGCCGATCAGTGCTGCGTGCAGACCACTTCGTTCAAAATGCTGTACCAGCTGTCTTGCCTGCAGCGCGCAGGGATCGTAATCGACGACTAACAGATGAGGCGTTTTCACATGAGCGCAGGCGCTGACAACCCCCCTGATACCGGCCAGTTCCCGTTCAATGTCATGGATCTGTTCTGCTGATAGAGACTCATTGATATGGACTACTGCATTAGCGTCGAATCGAATCATCTGCAAACTCCCTCCAATGGTGGCCTTCAATTGAACCTAGTCCACTGGCAGTGCATTACAATAGGGATATGACCCAGGAAAAGTTGGGGTTTGCACAACATACTGACCAAACCCTAGGTATTAATATCTAGGGCCTGGTTGATAACAGCACACATTCAGTCAGTTGTATCGCCTTCATGGCATGACATAATCATCAACGAGTCGTTACTGTTTTTTAGCAAGGACCAGGGAAGCGGCGTCCCCAATAAGCATCAAATTCCCACAAAAAAGGCTGCCTATGTATCTTGATACCTTCATCTTTTCTGCCCTGATCCTGCTGTTGGTGACGTCGGTGGCGGTGGCGGTATTCAAGCATCTGGGTTTGGGCTCCGTACTGGGCCTGCTGGTGGCAGGCATCGTTGTGGGGCCTTACTCGCCCGGTCCCTATCTCACCCAGCATGTAGAAGATGTACGTCACTTCACCGAGCTTGGGGTGGTGTTGCTGCTGTTCCTGGTCGGACTCGAGATGAACCCAAGTCGGCTATGGGCAATGCGTCGCGAGGTTTTCGGTCTGGGTTTATTGCAGATAGTCATCAGTGGCGTGGTGATCGCTGCTTACATCCAGTTTTTTGACTATTCTCTGCCGCTATCGTTGTTGATTGGTATTACTTTTGCCCTCTCATCAACCGCTTTTGTTTTGCAGATTCTGCGGGATCGAGGCGAAATTGCCAGTCGCCACGGTATGACGGCCTTTTCCATTCTGTTGATGCAGGACCTGGCCATTGTGCCGCTGTTGGCGGTGGTGCCGATCCTTTCAGATACCGGTCGGCTGTCGGCTGAGATACCCTTGTGGGAGCAGATACTCATCGTCAGCGGCATGATTGTCGTGGTCTGGGGCTTTGGCCGCTACCTGCTGCCATATGCGCTCAACCAACTGGCCAAGCAAGGAAACCGAGAGGGGTTCCTGCTGGTGGTCATGCTCGCGGTATTCCTTGCCGCCTGGGCGATGGACCAGGCTGGGCTGTCGATGGCGCTGGGTGCTTTTGTCATGGGGATGTTGCTCTCAAGTTCGAGCTATCGACTGCAGATCCAGGCTTATATTGAGCCCTTCAAAGGACTGCTGATGAGCCTCTTTTTTGTTGCCGTCGGTATGTCGATCGACTTTGCCTCCCTCTCGCAGGAGAGCGGGACCTTCCTGTTACATATCGTCGCCATTGTCTCGATCAAGCTGCTGGTACTGTTTCTGCTCGCACTTGGCTTTGGTTTTACACGCAGTGTTGCGGTAAAGATCAGCTTCTATCTGGCTCAAGGCGGGGAGTTCGGCTTTGTGCTGTTCGGTGCGGCATCGGCGCTGCAGGTGATCGACGACAGGACTTTCATCATGGCCGTCGGCGTGATTTCAGTGTCTATGCTGATTACGCCCTTGCTGGTCAGGCTGAGTGATGTGCTGGTCACCTGGCTGGATAGAAATCAGGGTAATGAATCGTTGCGTTATCCTGCCGATCACGGCGAGATCGGCAAGCGGGTGGTGATAGGCGGCTATGGCCGGGTCGGCCATACGGTGGCGGTACTGCTGCATACCAGTGGCGTACCCATCGTTGTTTTCGATACTCGACCCGACCGGGTGGCGCAAGGCAAGAAAGATGGTTTTCCTGTCTACTACGGGGATGTCAGCGATCCCGACCTGCTCGATGCGGCTGAAATCAGCCAAGCCTCACTGGTGGTTCTCACCATCGACAGCGGCACCACCGCGCTACGTGCGATTTCCCATATCCGCAACGCCTATCCCCACCTGCAAGTCATCTCTCGTGCGCGGGATCTGGAGGCTTGCGGTCATCTGGTTAATGCGGGTGCGACACATGCCTTTCCCGAAATCCTTGAGAGCAGTCTCCGTCTGGGGGCGATTGCCCTGCAGATGATTGACGTGCCGAGGGACAATGTCGACCAGCTGCTACAAGGGGTCAGAAGCGACAACTACGATTTGGTGAAAGACGATACCAGGCCCTAGTGTGGTATCTCATAAATCGTCAAACAATATGAGACACCACACTAGTTGGTATCGAGCTGTTTTTCTATTTCACGCTGGGAATCGAGCAGATTGGCATCATCCGGTGATTGCTTCAGGGCGTGCTCCAGGGTTTCGAGGGCTTCACGTTTCTGTCCGTTCGCCATCAGGGCATAAGCCAGATTATTCCAAGCGGTCAACTCGGTGGGGGCCAACTCGGTTGCCCTGCGGAACGCCTCGATAGCCTCTGACCAGTGGCCGGCACTGTAGGCGCTGTTGCCCAGCACGAGCCAGGCGGTAGGATTCTTCGGCCAGGCATCAACCGCTGTTCGGTACGCCCGACGGGCCGCCGCAGGTTGCCCTGTCTGCTCCAGGTCATAGGCGGCTTTCAGATAGGTATCGGGGATCGCCGTTGCAGGTAGCAGGTCGGGAGGAAGGGTGACAATCGCCCAGTTGTCGGCCCGGTTCCAGGTGTTCATGAAGGTCCCGAATTCGGTGATCCATCGCCGTTCGCGTCCGGAGCGGAGTATCAGCAATTGCTGCTCCAGGTCGTAGCCAATGGCAACCGCATAGTGCCATCTCGGAAACCAGCCGAAGGCTTGGTTCTGCAGGATCAGGACCGGGTTGCCGGCGGCAACTTCACGCAGCAGATGGTTCAGGGTCCCATCCAGTGGATAGACCACGACTCCCTGCTGTCTGGCGGTTGCTGCCAGCTCGATCTGTAGACTCCCCTCGCGACCCGGCAGATAGGTAAGCTGGCCCAGGGATTCCGGGGTGGTGGTGATCTGTCGATGTTGCAACAGGGTGGCGAGAGCAGCAGGCCCGCAGTGGTTTTGCTCTTGCGGAAAGAATGGGGTTTCGATCAGTTCGAACTGGGGTGGGATGTCGTCAGGCGTGGGGGGGATCGGGGGAGTGATACCCAGGCTGGCACAACCTGGCAACAGAACTGTCAACAGAACGACCAGCCAAAGCCGGACGTTCTGTTGGCAACTCAGCCTCATCTAACGGGATGAACGAACGGGAAGATGTCGGTGGCACCGAGCGCATCGGTGATGATGAAAACGACGAAAATGACGAGAATCACGCCTAAGGCATCACCACCGGCGGGTAGGTCTGCCATACGCTGATTGAGCGTGGCGACTTCCTGAGGTGTCATCTGTGAGACACGAACTTTGACCGCTTCAGGATCAACGCCAAGTTGTGTCAAACGGGCACGAATCTCGTCGCGATCGAGGGTCTGCAGCAGCGTGTTTCGGTCGGTGTTAGCACTACTATCGAGCAATTGGCTGTTACCGATCATGGCGCTCTGGGCTGAACCCAGCGGGAGCATGAGCAGAGATAGAGAGAGCAGGGTGGCGAAGAATCTGTTGAGCATGGACATGTCGTGCCTCCTTCGGAGATGCGAAAGCTGAAGTGGGTCTTTTTGGTTATTCATCGGATGAATTATAGCCAAGGGCATATTACTGACACTTTTACTGAGACATCAACATCCGATGTCGTAGTGCCAGTTGACAATGAGATGGAATCTGCACTTTTAAATAAAGAAAACGGATTGGAATTATTAAAACCCGCTTGGCGCAATAAAAAAGATTTAGGGATACACTTAAGGTTAGCTTAATCCCAGCTAAACTAGGGGAGCCTAGAAAAAATAAAAGTACCAGGGGAATCGAATGAACGGAAGAGTTTCAAAATCGAAATTTGAAACTCAGGGAAGAGGTGAGCGTGCGGTAGAGCGGGAGCAGACGATGGCCCCCCAGCACAAAGATTCACGGACATATACCGAAGCCTATCAAGCCATGTTGGCCCGGGAGCTTCTCATTGATGACTTCCAGGACAACTATGGCAAATATTTCTGAGGCAGATGGACGGGGTCAGTCGTTCTCGAAGCGCTGTCCGGTCAATCCACTACTGTCGGGGCCTGCCAAGTAGAGGTAGTTGGAAACACAGGCTTCAGGAAGAGGCAGTTTCCTCGGGTCTTCCCCGGGGAAGGCCCAGGCCCGTAGCGCTGTCTGGGTCGGTTCCGGCGCAATGCTGTTGACCCGGATCTGACTGTTCTCCAGTTCGTCGGCCAGGGTTTCCATCAAGCCCTCGATGCCGGATTTGGATACCCCATAGGCCCCCCAATAGGCCTTTCCTTTTCGGCCAATGCGATCCGATGTAAAAATGATCGAAGCCTCCTCAGATTTTCGCATCAGGGGCAGACAGGCCTGAGTCAGCAAAAAGGGGGCGGTCAGATTGACCTGGATGACCGTGTTCCAAGTCTTCACATCGTAGTCGTCGATGCGGCTCAGTAGCGACAATTTTGCCGCACAGTGCACCAGCCCGTGCAGGACGCCGAATTCGTTTAACAGGGTCTGCCCCAGCGCGAGGTAATCCTCAGCCGGCGCTTTTTCAAGGTTGAAAGGGATCAAGGCAGGTGTCGGCCAGCCAGCCGACTCGATGGCATCGTAGGTCTCTTCGAGCTTGCTTTGCGTACGCCCCAGCAGAATCACAGTGGCGCCATGTTCCGCAAAGGCCTTTGCCACAGCCCGCCCGATGCCACTGCCGGCTCCGGTCACCAGGATATTGCGGGATTTCAAAAGATCTTTCGGCGGCTGATAGTCCGGCATGTGGTTTCCTGTTGTGATGATTTCGGCAGCATTATACCCGGTGCGCAGTAGGGTGGAATTGATAAGCGTCTATCTGTCTGCTCAGAGCCAGCGCAGCAGATCGAGCGGTTGCTCGATACTGCCGTCGGCTTGCCACTCATCGGGTCTGTCTTCTTTGGAGAGATAGCCGAAGCGGGCGATCAGGGTGCGGGTGCCCGCATTGCGGCCTGCCTCGATGTCTCGTTCGGCATCGCCCACATAGATGGTCTCGGCAGGGTTGGCGTTGACCAGCCGGCAGGCGTGCAGGATCGGCTCGGGGTGAGGTTTGGCATGGTCTGTTGTATCACCGCTGATAATCGCGCCGGCTCGTTGCTGTAGCCCGAGTTCTTGCATCAGGGGATCGGTCAGATAGCTTGGTTTGTTGGTGACGATGCCCCAGGCGATGGCACTGTTTTCCAGGGTCTCCAGCAGGCTTTCCATGCCCTCGAAAAGACGGGTATGGACGGCGATATTTGCTCGGTAGAAGTCGAGAAAAGCTCGCTGTAGGGTCTGAAAGTCAGGATCCTCCGGCGTGATGCCCAGACCGGCCTTCAGCATTGCCTGGCTGCCATGGGAGACCGAGGCGCGAAAATCCTCGTAGGGAATCGGCGAGCGGTCCATCGTTGAGAGCAGATGGCTGAAAGCGGCGTAGAGGTCTGGGGCGGTATCGGCAAAGGTACCGTCCAGATCGAAGAGCACGCAGGTTGTCATTCTGTGGGTTTCTGAGTGGCAATCATGTAGTTGACATCCACATCAGAGCTCAGGGAGTAGACGCGTGTCAGTGGATTGTAACTCAGGCCGGTGATGTCGAGACTGCGTAGTGGGGTGCGACGGATCCAGCCGTAAAGCTCCGAGGGACGGATGAATTTGGCGAAGTCGTGGGTGCCTTTGGGTAGCAGCTTGAGCAGATACTCGGCGCCGACGATGGCGAAGAGATAGGATTTCGGATTACGGTTGATGGTGGAGAAGATGACATGCCCACCCGGTTTGACCAACCGGCTGCAGGCCTCGATCACCGAAGCGGGGTCAGGGACATGCTCCAGCATCTCCATGCAGGTCACCACGTCGAAGGACTCGGGCTGTTCGGCCGCGAGGCGCTCGACGGGGATTCGGTCGTAATGCACGTCCAGCCCCGATTCCAGTAGATGCAGACGGGCGACTTGCAGCGGCGCCTCTCCCATGTCGATGCCGGTGACATCTGCGCCTTTGGCCGCCATGCTCTCGGAGAGGATGCCGCCACCACAGCCGACATCGAGTACCTTTTTTCCCGCCAGGGAGGTCAGCCCGTCGATATAGCCGAGTCGCAATGGGTTGATCTCGTGCAGGGGTTTGAATTCGCTGTGCGTGTCCCACCAGCGGGCGGCCAGCTCCTCGAATTTGCTGACTTCCGCATGGTCGACGTTGATCTGTTCCTGGCTCATGTGACTGCCTGTGCTACGGGGTTCTGAAGTGTCGGGCTATTAGGGTACACGAAGCTGCAGCGGATTGACGATCCCTGAGTCCACAGCCGATCAGGTGTTGGCTATTTTCTGCTGCCAATAGGCGGCCCGCTTGAGCAGACGATCACTGTCGAGGGTGGTCAGGTTGCCATCGCTGACCAGTTGTCGACCGGCCACCCAGACGTGATCTACCTGTTCGCGCCCGCAGGCATAGACCAGCTGTGAGATGGGATGGTAGAGAGGCTGGCTCCCCACCCGGTCAAGCGCTACGGCCACCAGATCGGCTGATTTACCCACCTCAAGCGAGCCCGTTTCCTGTTCCAGTCCGAGCGCCCGGGCACCGTTGATCGTGGCCATGGAGAGTGCGCTGGCGGCGGGTAGTGCACTGGCGTCGCCAGCGACACCTTTGCCCAGCAGGGCGGCGGTGTGCATTTCGCTGAACATATTCAGGTCGTTGTTGCTGGCAGCGCCATCGGTGCCTAGCGCCACGTTGATCCCAGCCTGCATCAGGCGGTGTACCGGGCAGAAACCGCTGGCGAGCTTCAGGTTCGACTCGGGACAGTGCACCACATGTCCGCCGGAGGCGGCAAAGGTCTCGATCTCGCTATCCTCCAGATGGGTCATATGAATCGCCATCAGTGAGGGAGAGAGCAGTCCCAGCCGCTGCAGGCGCGCCATAGGACGGCTGTCGTGATGCTGCAGACTCTGCACGATCTCATCATTGGTCTCGTGGAGATGGATATGGATGGGGATATCCAGCTCGTCTGCCAGCACCCGGATACGCTCCAGCACCGGGTCGGCAACAGAGTAGGGGGCGTGGGGTGCGAAGGCGGTATGAATCAGGGGGTGGTTACGGAATTGATCATGGACCTGCAAACCTTTGTGCAGATACTCGTCGCCATCGCTGGCCCAGACCGAGGGAAAGTCGATAGCGATCAATCCCACCACGGCGCGGATTCCGGCGGCATCCGCCACCCGGCCGGTCACATCGGGGAAGAAGTACATATCGTTGAAGCAGGTGGTGCCGCCAAGCAGCATCTCGGCAATCGCCAATTGGCTGCCATCCTGAATGAACTCCTCGCTGATCCAGCGCCCTTCGGCAGGCCAGATGTGTTCATTGAGCCAGGTCATCAGTGGCAGATCGTCGGCCAGGCCACGCAGCAGGGACATGGAGGCATGGGTATGGCTGTTGATCAGGCCCGGGATCAGAGCGTGTTGCGGCAGCTCTCTTTCTGTCTCGGCCAGAAAGGCGCTGGCGGCTTCCTGGGTGGGTATCAGACCGACGATGCGACCGTCTCTGATGGCCAGACTGTGGTGTTCGAGGACCTGATTTTCCGGTACCACCGGAATGATCCAGCGGGCATGTAGCAGTAGATCGACCTTTTCTGACATGGGTTGTCTTTCCGCTTCTGGGTTAACGTAAACTATGCAGATTGTGCAGGGTACGCAAAGTCGTGTTGTTCCCGCAATGAAAGTTTCATGTTTTCACCGACTTCGGCGCATTCGGCAGAATTTTCTCCAGCGCTGAAGTGATATTTTCCGAGGTAGTCAAAATTATGGATGCAACGCCTGCAACCCCCCAGGCCTCACCGGATCATGCGATTGTCTGGCAAGCGGGAGGTCTGTTTCTGCTTGATCAGCGCTATCTTCCTCAGCGTACCGACTACCTGGCGTTAACCACAGCGCCCGCTGTGGCTGACGCCATTCGGCAGATGGTGGTGCGTGGCGCCCCGGCCATCGGCATCACCGCTGCTTATGGTGTGGTGCTGGCGGTGCAGCAGGGGTTTCGTCAGGCGGGATCGGGCTGGAAAGCTGCGCTGTCTGGGGATATGGAGGTTTTGCGTCAATCGCGTCCCACGGCAGTCAACCTCTTCTGGGCCTTGGAGCGAATGGCAAAGCTGATCGAGCAACTGCCGGACGCTGAGGACCCTACGCCACATGTGCTTGAGGAGGCGAAGGCGATCCATCAACAGGATATCGACGCCAATCGCCATATGGGTCAGCTCGGTGCCGCGTTGATCGAGTCGCCCACCTGCGTCATCACGCACTGTAATGCGGGCGCACTGGCGACGGGGGGGTATGGTACGGCTCTGGGGGTGATTCGTGCAGCGCATGAACGGGGGCTGATCGAGCGGGTCTATGCCGACGAGACTCGGCCCTGGCTACAGGGCTCGCGCCTCACCGCCTGGGAGCTGCTCTACGATCGTATCCCGGTCAGCCTGCTGGCGGATGGGGCTTCGGCCAGTCTGATGGCGCGGGGTGGGGTTGGCTGGATTATCGTCGGCTCCGACCGCATCGCGGCCAATGGCGACGTAGCGAACAAGATCGGCACCTATACGCTGGCGCTGGCTGCCAAGCACCACGGGGTCAAGGTCATGGTGGCGGCGCCAACCTCCACCATCGACATGCAGCTTGCCAGTGGCGAGCAGATTCCGATTGAAGTGCGCGAGGGCGACGAACTGCTCTGCTGCGCTGGCCAGCGGGTGGCGGCTGACGGAGCGGAGGCGTGGAATCCGGTTTTCGACGTGACGCCAGCGGAGCTGGTCGATGCCATTGTCACGGAGAAGGGCGTTGTGGTTTCGCCAAATGAGAAAAAGATGCAAAAGCTCATGGCGGATTGATCTGAGACGCCCTGAAACCCGCTTTCCGGCGTTTTTTTATACAGCGGCAGTAGGGGGGTTATGGTACACTCCCCTTTTTTCTGACGCCTCACAGAATCGTCTGAGGCGGGATCGAAGATATCACATAGCTTATGAGCGAGTTTGCTAAAGAAGTCCTACCTGTCAATCTCGAAGATGAGATGCGGCAATCCTACCTCGATTACGCCATGAGCGTGATTGTGGGTCGAGCCCTCCCCGATGTGCGGGACGGCCTGAAACCGGTTCACCGGCGTGTCCTCTACGCCATGAACGAATTGGGCAACGACTGGAACAAGGCCTATAAGAAGTCTGCCCGTATCGTCGGTGACGTCATCGGTAAATACCATCCTCACGGCGACACCGCTGTCTACGACACCATCGTGCGTATGGCCCAGCCCTTCAGCATGCGCTACATGCTGGTCGATGGCCAAGGCAACTTCGGTTCGGTCGATGGCGACTCGCCTGCCGCCATGCGTTACACCGAGGTGCGCATGGCCAAGATCGCCCAGACCATGCTGGACGATCTGGACAAGGAGACGGTCGATTTCGTCGCCAACTACGATGACACGGAGAAAGAGCCCTCCGTGTTGCCGGCGCGCATCCCCAACCTGCTGATCAACGGCTCCGCCGGTATCGCGGTGGGCATGGCGACCAATGTGCCGCCGCACAATCTGACCGAGGTGATCAATGCCTGTGTGGCGGTGATCGATACTCCGGCGATTACGATTGAACAGTTGATGAGCTACCTGCCGGGGCCCGATTTCCCGACAGCCGGCATCATCAACGGTGCCACCGGTATCCATGAGGCCTATCACACCGGGCGTGGTCGTATCTATATGCGCGCCCGCACCGAGATTGAGACCGATCCCGCCAACGGCAAGCAGACCATTCTCGTCCACGAGCTGCCCTACCAGGTCAACAAGGCGCGTCTGATCGAGAAGATCGCCGAACTGGTGAAGGAGAAGCGCATCGAGGGCATCACTGAACTGCGCGACGAGTCCGACAAGGACGGCATGCGCATCGTCATCGAACTGCGTCGCGGTGAAGTGGCTGAGGTGGTGCTCAACAATCTCTTCCAGCAGACTGCGATGCAGAGTGTCTTTGGCATCAATATGGTGGCCCTGGTCGATGGCCGCCCGCGCTTGCTCAACCTCAAGCAACTGCTGGAGTTCTTTATTCGCCACCGTCGCGAGGTGGTGACCCGCCGCACACTCTACGAACTGCGCAAAGCGCGGGATCGGGCGCATGTGTTGGAGGGGCTTGCGGTTGCGCTGGCCAACATCGACGAGGTGATCCAGCTGATCAAGCAGGCGGCCAACTCAGCCGAAGCGAAGAAAAGCCTGCTTGAGCGGAAGTGGCAGTCCGGTGCAGTGGAAGCGATGCTCCAGCGTGCCGGGGCTTTCAGCACCCGCCCCGAAGAACTGACCGAGGAGTTCGGTCTGACCGCCGAGGGATACCGTCTGACCGAAGTTCAGGCCCAGGCTATCCTGGACCTGCGTCTGCACCGCCTGACCGGGCTGGAGCAGGATAAAATTATCAAAGAATACGAGGAGTTACTGCAGATAATTGCGGACTTGCTTGATATTCTCGGCAGCCCGGATCGCCTGATGCAGGTGATTCGTGACGAGCTGGTCGATATTCGTGAACAGTACGGAGACGAACGCCGTACCGAGATCCTCCAGAACCGCCTTGATCTGACCCTTGAGGATCTGATCACCGAGGAGGATGTGGTCGTTACCCTATCGCATGCCGGCTATGCCAAAGCGCAGCCGATCAGCAGTTACCAGGCGCAGAAGCGCGGCGGTAAAGGCAAGATTGCGACAGCGACTAAGGACGAGGATTTCATCGATAAGCTCTTCGTCGCCAGTACCCACGACACGATTCTCTGCTTCTCCAACCAGGGTAAGGTCTACTGGCTCAAGGTCTATGAACTGCCGCAAGCGGGCCGCAACGCCCGTGGCAAACCGATCGTCAATCTGTTGCCGCTGGAGTCTGACGAGCAGATCAACGCCATCCTGCCGGTGCGTGACTACGATGGGGATCGTTATATCTTCATGGCGACCAGTTCGGGAACGGTGAAGAAGACCCCGCTTGAGGCCTTCTCACGTCCACGCAGCAGCGGCATCATTGCGGTCGACCTGCGCGATGGGGACAAACTGGTGGGCGTTGCTGTCACTGACGGACAGCAGGACATTCTGCTCTTTACCAGTTCCGGTAAGGCAGTACGTTTCAATGAGGAGAAGGTGCGCGCCATGGGCCGCACAGCCTGCGGTGTTCGCGGTATTCGAATGGAGGAGGGACAGCGAGTCGTCTCTCTGATCGTCTCCTCAGGGGGCGATGTGCTGACTGTGACTGAGAATGGTTTCGGCAAACGCACACCCGTCAGCGAATATCCGGTCCACGGTCGTGGTGGACAAGGTGTCATCTCGATTCAGACCTCAGATCGCAACGGCGCCGTGGTGGGAGCGGTCCAGGTGGTGGATGATGAGGAGATTATGATGATCACCGACGGCGGCACCTTGGTGCGTAACCGGGTGGCAGACGTCTCCAGCATGGGGCGCAACACCCAGGGTGTGATCATGATTCGCCTCAGCAAGAAGGAGAAACTGATTGGCATCGAGCGGGTGGAATCACTCGATGATGAGACGGATGAGATCGAAGACGGGGATGAGACTCCGCCCACCGAGACAGAATGACAGGTTGGTCCCGAACCTCGAAGAGCGGGTAAATATTAGTATTGAATCAATAAGTTGAGAGGGAAAGATGTCGCGAGTCTTTAATTTCAGTGCCGGTCCCGCCATGTTGCCTGAAGCTGTTTTGCAGCAGGCTCAAAACGAAATGTTGGATTGGCAGGGTAGTGGGATGTCGGTCATGGAGATGAGCCATCGCGGCAAAGAGTTCATGTCGATTGCCGAGCAGGCAGAGGCCGATCTTCGCCAGTTGATGGCGGTACCCGACAACTACAAAGTGATGTTCCTGCAGGGCGGTGCCTCGAGCCAGTTCGCCATGGTGCCGATGAACCTGACCCGCGAGAACAAAAAGGTCGACTACATCAATACCGGCTCCTGGTCGAAGAAAGCCATCTCCGAGGCCAAGCGCTATGCCGAAGTCAACCTCGCTGCCTCTACCGAGGAGAGCAAGTTCACGACCACGCCGTCGCAGTCGGATCTGAATCTCAGTGGGGACGCCGCCTATGTCCATTACACTCCCAACGAGACCATTCAGGGCGTGGAGTTTCCCTACGTGCCTGAGACCGGGGGTGTGCCACTGGTGGCTGACTTCTCCTCAACCATCCTCTCGCGGCCGATCGATGTCTCCAAGTACGGCATCATCTATGCCGGCGCGCAGAAGAATATCGGTCCTGCCGGACTGACCCTGGTGATCGTGCGCGAGGATCTGATCGGTGAGGCCATTGACGGCACGCCGGTGATGTTTCAGTACGCCACCCACAGTGACGGCGGCTCCATGTACAACACCCCGCCTACCTATGGTTGGTATCTGGCTGGTCTGGTCTTCAAGTGGCTGCTGGGCAAAGGTGGTCTGGATGGTATGGCGGAGATCAACCAGCGCAAAGCAAAGGCCCTTTACGACACTATCGATGGCTCTGCCTTCTATGCCAATCCGGTCTCAGTGGAGAGCCGTTCCTGGATGAATGTGCCCTTTACCCTGGCCGATGCGGAACTGGATGCCAAGTTTCTACAGGAGGCGAGTGCTGCCGGTCTCAAGACCCTCAAGGGGCACCGCTCCGTGGGCGGCATGCGGGCCAGCATCTATAACGCCATGCCGGAAGCGGGGGTACAGACCCTGATCGAATTCATGCAGGAGTTCGAGCGGGTCAACGGCTGACGCAATCGAAAGGGAGGTAGCGCGAAGTCCTTGCGAGTGGGGCTTCGTGCTCATGGTGCCTTGCGCGCCAGTGAAGTAAAATGAGAAGAATTATGTATAAGATATTGACTTTAAATAATATTTCTATTGCTGGGCTGGATCGGTTGCCGCGTGATTCTTATGAGGTGGCTTCAGAAGTGGCACACCCGGATGCCATCCTCCTGCGCTCCTATAAAATGCATGATATGAGCGTGCCTGAGACGGTGAAGGCGATCGGTCGTGCCGGAGCCGGCGTCAACAACATCCCTGTTGCCGATATGACAGCCAAAGGCATCCCTGTCTTCAACGCGCCAGGCGCCAACGCCAATGCGGTCAAGGAGCTGGTACTGGCCGGCGCCCTGATGGCGGCGCGAAACCTGGGCCAGTCCTGGAAGTTCGCCACCGAGCTCTCCGGTGATGACAGCGAGATCACCAAACAGGTGGAGTCGGGCAAGAAGAACTTCGTCGGTTTTGAGTTGCCTGGGCGGACCATGGGTGTCATCGGCCTGGGCGCCATCGGCGTCAAGGTGGCTAACGCCTGCCGCGCGTTGGGCATGAAGGTCACCGGCTACGATCCCACCATCACCGTGCAGAGCGCCTGGAAACTGGCCTCAGAGGTGGAACAGGCCTTGAGCGTGGACGATCTGCTGTCGAAGGCCGATTTCGTTACCTTCCATGTACCCCTGACCGAGTCCACTGCAAACACCATCAATGCCGAGCGCATCAAGCTCATGAAGCCGGGTGCAGTGCTGCTCAATTTCGCCCGTAACGGTATCATCGATGATGCGGCTGTGGTGGAGGCTCTCGATAGCGGTCATCTCTACGCTTACGTCTGCGATTTCCCCAGCAACCTGCTGAAGGATCACCCTCGGGTTATCACACTGCCCCATCTCGGCGCATCGACCAAGGAGGCGGAGGACAACTGTGCCATCATGGTGGCCGATGAGGTCAGTGACTATCTGGAGAATGGCAACATCACCAATGCGGTCAATTTTCCGACCATCAATCTGCCGCGCAATGGCGGATTCCGCATTGCCGTGGTGAACAGTAATGTACCGAACATGGTGGGACAGATCTCCAGCGATCTCGGCACCGAAGGCTTGAATATTCTCGATATGCTGAACAAGTCCCGGGACAATGTGGCGGTGACGCTATTGGATGTGGACAAGGAGCCTTCACAACGATTGCTCGACACCCTGTCAGCGATCAACGGCGTGCTCTCTGTACGTAGTCTTGGCAGCGCGAAGTCTCGATAACCTATCGGATTTGTCTCAACAGGCCCCAGTCAGAGAATGACCGACGACGAAAAACTCAAGACGATAAGGGAACGCATCGACCAGATCGATCAGCAGCTACAGGCGTTGATCGTGGAGCGGGCCGAGGCTGCGCAGCAGGTGGCGCGTATCAAGTTGAGCGAAGATCCCGACGCGATTTTCTATCGTCCCGAGCGAGAGGCCGAGGTGCTGCGCAAAGTGAAAGAGCGGGATACAGGCCCGCTCGACGGGGAAGAACTGGCGCGTCTGTTTCGCGAGATCATGTCGGCCTGCCTGGCTTTGGAGCAACCCCTCAATGTGGCTTTCCTTGGCCCGGAGGGGACATTTACCCAGACCGCAGCACTGAAACACTTCGGTCATTCGGTGCATACCCATTCCATGACCTCGATTCCCGATGTATTTCGTGAAGTGGAAGCGGGGGCCTGCCACTACGGGGTGGTGCCGGTGGAGAACTCCACCGAAGGGGTGGTCAGCCACACTCTCGACACCTTCCTTGCTTCACCGCTGCGTATCTGCGGGGAGGTGACACTGCGCATCAAACACAACCTCCTTGGGCGGAATGTTGAGATGTCGGAGATCCGCAAGGTCTACTCCCACTCTCAATCCCTGGCCCAGTGCCGTGGCTGGCTCGATCTGCATCTTCCCAATGCAGAGCGCATTGCCGTGGGCAGTAATGCGGAGGCGGCGCGCCTGGCGGCTGAAGAAGCGGGCGTCGCGGCGATCGCTGGAGATTCGGCGGCCGAGATCTATCAACTCGAAACCCTGGCCGCCAATATCGAAGACGAGCCGGGCAATACCACCCGGTTTCTGGTTATCGGTCAGCAGGATGCCGCTTC
Organism: Candidatus Thiodiazotropha sp.; assembly: GCA_037384445.1. GTDB lineage: Bacteria > Pseudomonadota > Gammaproteobacteria > Chromatiales > Chromatiaceae > Thiodiazotropha. Next base: position 4,261 of record JARRNY010000051.1, on the reverse strand, counting down.
CAGCGGTGACGACAAGACCAGTCTGATGTTCACCACGCTTAATCGTGCCGGCGGGCTGCACACCATGCTCAGTCCCTTCGCCAAGTATGGCATCAGCATGACCCGGATCGAGTCACGGCCTTCCCGCCGGGGGCAGTGGGACTATGTCTTTTTTGCCGACGTGGATGGTCATCGGCAGGATAAAAATCTGCGTCAGGCGCTGCAGGAGCTTGATCAGGTGGCTGCTCAGGTCAAAATCCTGGGTTCCTATCCCAAAGCAGTGCTGTAGTCTCTGTCCTTGAGACTAGGACCGTTTATCACCAATCATGAACAGATTTCTCGCACTCTCCAATCCCGGCATCAGCGAACTCAAGCCCTATGTGCCAGGCAAGCCGCTTGCCGAACTGGAGCGTGAACTGGGGATCTCCCATTCGATCAAGCTCGCCTCCAACGAAAACCCGCTCGGCGCCAGCCCAAAGGTGGCTGAGGCGATCGCCGGTGCTCTGCCGGAGCTGGCCCGCTATCCCGATGGTGGCGGCTATGAGCTGCGCCAGGCACTGGCCAGCAGGCACGCAATCCCAGCGGGCTGCATCACGCTCGGAAACGGTTCCAACGATGTGCTCGATATGGTGGCGCGGGTGTTTCTGGGGCCGGGTACCGAGTCCCTCTTTTCTCAGTATGCCTTTGCCGTTTATCCCATCAGCAGCCAGGCGGTAGGCGCGGATCCGGTGGTTGCGCCGGCAAAGGATTTTGGCCACGATCTGCAGGCGATGCGCGAGCTGGTCAGTGCGAAAACACGGGTGGTCTGGATCGCCAATCCCAACAATCCGACCGGTACCTGGCTGGCGCGGGATAACCTCTACAATTTCATTCGCTCGCTACCGCCCGAGGTTATTGTGGTACTGGACGAGGCCTACACGGAATATGTGGCGCAGGAGGAGTATCCCGATGGACGCCTCTGGCTGGATGAGTTCCCTAACCTCATCGTCACCCGTACCTTCTCCAAGGCCTACGGGCTGGCTTCGCTGCGTCTGGGTTACGCCCTGTCCCATCCCGATATTGCCGATCTGTTGAACCGGGTACGCCAGCCCTTCAATGTGAACAGTCTCGCGCAAGTAGCCGCGCTGGCAGCCCTGGAAGACCAGGATTTTATCGAGCAGTCTCTGGCGGTGAACCGCAAGGGTATGCAACAGCTACTCAAGGGGATCGAAGCGCTGGGATTGAGTGCCATTCCTTCGGTGGGCAATTTTCTTACTGTCGATTTTGCCCGTGAAGCCGCACCGATCGATCGAGCCCTGCTTGAGCGGGGCTGCATCACGCGCCCCCTGGCCAACTATGGCATGCCGAACCATCTCCGCATTACCATCGGCCTGGAAACAGAGAACGCCCGTTTGTTGGACACGCTGCGCGAGGTGATCGGGAGATGATCGAGAAACTTGCCATCATCGGTGTCGGGTTGATCGGCGGCTCGGTAGCATTGGCCCTGCGCGAGGCGGGGGTAGTCAGAGAGGTGGTCGGTTGCGGCCGCAGCGAAGCCAACCTGATCCAGGCCCAGGAACTCGGTATCCTCGATCACTATACCCACGATGTGGCGGAGGCGGTTCAGGGCGCCGACATGGTCCTGCTGGCGGTGCCGCTGGGCGCCATGCGCGAAACCCTGACGGCCATGCGTGACCACTTGAAGCCTGATGCCGTGGTGACGGATGCAGGAAGTGTCAAAGGCAGTGTCGTCGACGATCTACGCGCCGTGTTTGGTGAAGTGCCTGACTACTTTGTTCCCGGCCATCCGATTGCCGGTACCGAACGTAGCGGGGCGGAAGCCGCGTTTGCCGCGCTCTATCGCAACCGGAGAGTCATTCTCACCCCACTGCCTGAGACCGACAGGCAGGCAGTTGAAGCCGTTGAGCAAATGTGGCGTCACTGCGGTGCCGAGATCATGCAGATGTCGGTGACCCACCATGATGAGATACTGGCGGCGACCAGCCATCTGCCGCACATGCTGGCTTTCAGCCTGGTCGACAGTCTGGCGCGGCTGAAAGAGAATGACGAAATCTTCCGTTATGCGGCCGGCGGGTTTCGGGACTTCACCCGGATCGCCTCGAGTAATCCTGTGATGTGGCGGGACATCTGTCTGGCCAATCAGCAGGCGCTTGGCGGGATGCTGACCCGCTTCGCTGATGAATTGCACGAGCTGGCCTCAATTCTCGAACGGGGTGATGGTGAGGGGCTGTTGGAGATCTTTGAGCGGGCCAAGCAGGCGAGGGACAGGTACATCGACGGCGTGCAATGAATGCTCCATTGCCAGATATTCCAGGCTGATCGCGAGCCAAGCGATCACCTCGATTCAACATTTACCATTCAAAATTTAAAAATCCATTGATGAAGATGTCAAACGATCAAAGCTTACGCTATCGGGTAGAACCCGCTGGTAAACTCCGTGGCCGTCTGCGTGTGCCGGGCGACAAATCAATCTCCCATCGCTCAATCATGCTCGGTTCACTGGCCGACGGCGTGACCGAAGTGACGGGGTTTCTTGAGGGTGAGGATAGTCTGGCCACGCTCAATGCCTTTCGCGCCATGGGAGTGGTGATCGATGGGCCGACCGAGGGCAGGGTGACCATTCATGGTGTGGGTATGCACGGTCTGCGTGAACCTGGAGCACCACTGGATCTGGGGAATTCCGGCACCTCCATGCGGCTTCTCTCGGGGTTGCTGGCAGGTCATGGCCTCAGTGTCACCCTGACCGGCGACAGCTCTCTCTCGGGCCGGCCGATGAAGCGGATCATCGATCCATTGACGCAGATGGGGGCGTTGATCGTTGCCACCGAGCAGGGTACAGCGCCTCTGGCGATTGCAGCCAACCATCCCCTGAAGGGGATCGCCTACGATCTGCCCATGGCCAGTGCGCAGGTGAAATCGGCTGTGCTACTGGCAGGGCTTTATGCTGAAGGTGACACCAGCGTTACCGAACCCGCACCAACCCGTGACCACACGGAGCGCATGCTGGAAGGATTTGGTTACACGGTGAGGCGTGAGCAGAACCGCATCACCCTGGCTGGTGGCGGTCGCCTCACGGCTTGTGAGATCGATGTCCCTGCCGATATCTCCTCCGCTACGTTTTTTATGGTCGGCGCCACCATTGCCCCTGGTTCGGAGGTGGTGCTGGAGCATGTGGGCATCAATCCCACCCGTGACGGGGTGATCTCCATCCTGCGACTGATGGGGGCCGATATCGAACTGGAGAATGAGAGCTTGGTGGGAGGTGAACCGGTGGCTGACATTCGGGTGCGCTCCAGCCAGCTGCGGGGGATCGACATCCCCGAGGAGCTGGTACCCCTGGCCATTGACGAGTTCCCCGCCATCTTCGTGGCCGCCGCTTGCGCCACGGGCACCACCCGCCTCAGCGGAGCTGAAGAGTTGCGCGTCAAGGAGAGCGATCGGATTCAGGTCATGGCAGACGGACTGACTGCGCTCGGCATCGATGCTCAGCCGACCGCAGATGGGATCAGGATCAGCGGCGGCAAGCTCGGTGGCGGCCGGGTCGAGAGCCATGGCGACCACCGTATTGCCATGTCCTTTGCCATGGCGGGGCTTCAGGCTTCCGCTCCGATTGAGATTCTCGATTGCGCGAACGTCAATACCTCATTTCCCGGCTTCGTCGATCTGGCGGCGGGGGCCGGCTTACAGATCCGCCAGGAGGTGTCATGAACGAGGTGCCGATTATTACGGTTGACGGGCCATCCGGCTCCGGCAAAGGAACCATTTCCCAGCGGGTGGCGGAAGCCCTCGGTTGGCACTTCCTCGACAGTGGCGCGATCTACCGAGTCCTGGGGCTCATGGCTTCCCGTGCTGGGATCGGTAGCGATGATGTGGATAAATTGGTCCAAATGGCAGAAAACATGCCGCTGTCCTTCGATGGTGACAGAGTCCTCCTGGCGCAGGAGGAGGTGACCGATGCCATTCGCACCGAGACCGCTGGCAATCAGGCCTCGAAGGTGGCGGCGATCCCCAGGGTGCGGGAGGCTCTGCTGGCCTGGCAACGGAATTACGCCCAGGCTCCCGGCCTGGTGGCGGATGGCCGCGATATGGGGACGGTGGTTTTTCCGCAGGCTCAGGTTAAGATTTTCCTTACGGCCAGCCCGGAAGAACGCGCGAAAAGACGCTATAAACAGTTGAAAGGAAAGGGATTGGGTGTTAATCTCGCCGGTCTCATTGAAGAGATCAGAGAACGCGATGAGCGTGACAGTCAGCGTGCGGTGGCGCCCTTACGGGCATCTGCGTC
>JARRNY010000050.1:0-22232 GCA_037384445.1 Candidatus Thiodiazotropha sp. | reverse complement strand
AGTTCTCTTTTGCGAGCTTCAAGTTCGGTATATTTTTTGAAAATGATGCCGCAATGGCTGCAGGTAGAGAAATTATCGGATTTCTGACCGCACTTGGGGCATATCATTATGCTTACTGCTCCCTGAGCATGGCATTGACTCTGTGTACGGGGGTTCGCCGGCACGATGTGACATTGTCAGAGTCGCAGTCAATGTCAGGATTATGAAAAAACTTGCTTGTAAACGGCCGACTAACCAAGTGTCTGGTTAGCGTCTCCGCATGCCGCGAAATTCAAGATAGAGGGCTACTGATAGAGCGAATAGCAGTAGAAGCATGATGATGATCATCCATTGCGGCATGCTTAAACTAAGGAACTCCCATTGTATGTCGCCGCAGAAACCAGTGGGTTGGAAAACTGCCGGTAACCATTGATCGAGTTTTAGCCAGGCAGGGAATTTTGCATTCACATCACAGCTCAGAGAAGGGCTGATGAAACCAAGCTGCATGCCGGAGAGTTTCAGTGCCAGGTAGAGGCACCAGCCTGCCGAGGCGCCCCAGCCGGCAAAGCCGATCCAGCGGGCGAGCGCATGGCGGGAGGCGATCAGGCCGATCAGGGCCGAGAGAAGAATACCCAACACGGCGGCCCGCTGATAGACACAGAGCACGCAGGGATCGAGATCCAGTCCATATTGAAAGTAGAGCGCCGCCCCCTCCAGGGCAAGTGCGCTCAAGGCCAGCAGTAACCAGGGTAGGCGGCGGTGTGTGATAGGCATGATTTCCTCAAATGAGCAGAATGGCAAAAGTGAACGTTTAATCTAAGCATTATTGCTGTACGGCTCCATATTACTGTGTGAAGGGTTCTCTGCAAAGATGGCGTTCCTTGCCCTGTTTTCGGCAGAATATCTAGTGCGATCTTTTGTCCACAGGGAGTTTCTGGCAGCTGAGACCCGTTGACTTCCGTGACAGTAGCCTGTGATACCAGAAAGTAACCCTATGGGAGGATGCTGGCATGGCAGCTTACGGAAAAACAGCTATCTTTGGTTTATTGGCCAGCATGGTTGAGCCGGGTCAGTTGTTCTGGGATTTTATCTGCAAACCAGGTGGTAGCTGCTGATAGCAGAGGTCTCCATTCCTGACAGGCCGCCCTCACTGCGATAGTGTCTGAGGTTCGCGACAAGCCTTACCCCATGATTGAATCAGGAACCCTAAACGCACATACCCTGGGTGTGCTTGCACTGACGGTTTTCGCGCTGATCCTGTTCAGTCGCGAGAAGATTCCGCTTGAGACCTCTTCGCTGCTGGTCCTGGCCCTCCTTGCCATCGGATTTGAACTCTTTCCCTACCAGACCGGGACGGGTGTGATCCGGCCGGTGGAATTTTTCAGTGGATTTGGTCACGAAGCGCTGGTGGCGGTGAGCGCCCTGATGGTTGCCGGTTACGGGCTGGTTCGCTCAGGCGCCCTCGAACCGGTGGGGAGAACTCTGGCCAGACTCTGGAGCCTCAGGCCGGCGGTATCCTTCCTCTTGACCCTCCTTGTGGCCGGCGTGTTGAGCGCTTTCATCAACAATACGCCGATTGTTGTTTTGTTATTGCCAATTCTGGTCAGTGTTGCCATAAAGACCAAGACAAATGCCTCCTCCCTATTGATGCCCATGGGTTTCGCCACCCTGATCGGCGGCATGACCACGACCATCGGCACCTCCACCAACCTACTCGTCATCGGTGTTGCGGCGGACATGGGTCAGCCACGCATGGGCATGTTCGATTTCCTAATTCCTGCGTTAATCGCCAACGGCATCGGGCTGGTCTATCTCTGGCTGGTCGCACCCTTGATTCTACCTCGACGGGATATGGTGATGGAGGATACCTCACCCCGTGTCTTCTCCGCCCATCTGGAGATCCGTGAAGGTAGTCAGGCCGATGGGATGAACTTGTCGGAGATCATTTCATTAACGCAGAATTCCATGAAAGTAGAGGGGGTCCGGCGCAGTGAAACCACCTACATCATGCCGCTACCGGATGCAGCGATAAAGGCCGGTGACCGGCTGTTTGTGATTGATACGCCGCGCCAGCTAAAGGAGTATGAGCAGGTATTGGGTGCCACACTCTATTCAGGCTCTGACGTGGTGGATGAGAGTCATCCCCTCAAGGCAAAAGATCAGCAACTCGCTGAGGGTATAATTTTTCAAGGCTCTCCGTTGCACAAAAGAACACTCAACGAACTCCGGTTTTTAGATACCTACCAGCTGGTGGTCCTGGCAGTGCATCGGGCACATCAGAAAATCAAGTCAATGCCGCAAGGGGTTGGAAACCTGCCTCTGCGTGTTGGCGATGTATTGCTGCTACAGGGAAAGCGGGAAAATATAGATCGATTGAAGCAGCAATCGATTGTCTTGGTGCTCGACTCAACCACGGATCTACCGCACAACAATAAAGCACCGCATGCGCTGATCATTATGCTGTGCATCATTCTTTTGGCTGCCTTCGGTGTTATACCCATTGCAATCAGTGCGACCTGTGGTGTGCTGGCCATGATTCTGTTGGGCTGTGTCTCCTGGCGTGACGTCGGCCATGCACTGAATGCCCAAGTCATTCTATTGATTGTCGCCAGTCTCGCTCTCGGTAATGCGCTGTTGATGACCGGTGGCAGCGAGTTTCTGGCCGCAAGTTTTATTCGAGCGACAGACGGAGCGTCGTCGCCAGTGATTCTCAGTAGTTTGATATTGCTTATGGCGATACTGACCAATGTTGTCTCGAATAATGCCGCAGCTGTTATCGGCACGCCGGTTGCCATCAGTATCGCCACCAGTCTGCAGCTACCGGCAGCGCCTTTTGTGTTGGCTGTACTGTTTGGGGCAAATCTAAGCTACGCCACGCCGATGGCCTATCAGACCAACTTGCTGGTTATGAGCGCAGGCAACTATACGTTTTCGGATTTTGTCCGTGTCGGTACGCCACTGATTCTTATTATGTGGTTGGCTTATAGCTGGTTGCTTCCGATGTTTTATGGTGTGTAAACGTCTTCATTATGTAAGCATTGAACAGAGTTGTTCGTTTGTTACATTCTGGCCAGAGATAAGATGACTATAAGCAGTCTGAGTTTATTTGCTTCAGCCAGTGATTACCTGATATCAGCTTGGCCTGTGAAGTGAAATGGTTAATCAGTTCAGGCATAAAGTCTAAGAAGTCTTGCTCGATTTTACTGAGTTCCCTCTTAACAATCGGCAGGTAGTCAAGCATGTGCTCCTTTGCCAGTACCCTGGCAGAGAGACGCATCTCGATGCGTCGAAAAGCCTTATCGAGCACCGTGATTGATTGATAGTCCAGCAGGTGACCGCTTTGAATCAGTCTGAAGATAAAGTGTCTGGCTCTTTGCGGATAGCTTGCCATTTCCACGCTTGATCTTTCGTGAAAAGCCTCGATAAACTGCTCTAGCGACAAGTTGGCAAAACGCTGCCAGTGCTTTGCGAGTAGGTGGTCGTAGGTGATATCAATGACAACGCGTTTGAGGTAACCGCTGTCGCATAACCGGGATATGCTGTTGTTCACCAGCGGGTGTGAATCAGTAAAACTGTCGATGGCGCGATGCATCGACAAACCCGCATCAAATTGAGGACTGGCCCCCTCCCAGCTCCTGCCCTTCAACATGTCGGCCAAGAGATTTCCATGTTGATAGGCGATGTCATCTTCAGAGAGAAAAATGTGTGCTAGCCAATTCATATAACAATATTGAACTCAGAGAGCGGAAAATACTATTTTTTGAACATATAAATATACTGGCACGTTTTCCTGTTGATTACTTCAAAACCGGAGTTTTCAATAGTACGACAGGCTTTTGAAAATTCAATGATCAATTGATCTTGCCGCCTGCTCACCAGGGCTAGAAAATATTCTCTTGACTGCGGTCTGCGCAATCTCCAGGGAGGCTGTATCCACGTCATGAGTCAATATTGATCCATCTCCTGAAACTTCGTAATTCATATAGACTCTCGGCTTACGTATCCGTCTCAATTTCTCACGAATGCTTTGCGATTCGACAGGTGCCTGCCTAACTGAACTTGGATAAGCTTTGAAGGTATCTTCGCGTGCAGCTTGAATTTCTCTTGCGTACAGCTCACGAGGCGATATGTTCGATTTTCCGATTGATGTCTGAAAAGCGTTTATCAAGGGCACCAAGTCACTGCACGCTTGAATATCTTCCATATCGCCGGGAAGGGGAGTGCCATCAAGAATGATAGGCACAATAAGTTTTTCTTTGGTTTTTGCTTCCATGTACTCTCTGTTAACCCACTCCGACTCTGATGCTGAGACTGACCAGACCAAAATGAATCGCTTACAATTAGAGATGGCTTCGCTGATGGAATGCTTCCAATTGTCACCGTATTCGATGCCATCAACGTCCAGGAATACTCCAACCCCCGCACAGCGGATTAGTGCAACCAACGGATGTACGATTGCTGCATCGCGTCTCGAGTATGAAATAAATACGTTATCCATCTATCTGGCCAGTAGAGCGCCCGCCTCAGCGGCGCGCGCTTTTCCGCGCATATGATTGAAAGCGAATGTTATACGCGCTTTCCGTATATACCAATTTCATTCTTAATTTCTGTACGAAGCCTAGAGAATATTCTTGTGATATCTTCATCTGATACGTTTTCATCTAACAAAGACTCACGTGAATCCAAATACAACTTTCTTGTTTCGTTGCTCAAAAATATCCCGTTTCCGGTTTCGTAATACCACTTGCAAAGTTGATCATAGAGTTCCTTCTTCTCAATGTCAGATAGTTCTTTAGTTCGAGCATGGGTTGTTGGGCTGGTTAATTCCCACAGCTTTCGATAAGAGGGTAAGCGGCGCTCAGCAATTCGCACGCGTGTGCCAACATTCTCCTCTAAACCAATTTTATACTCGTGGAGTTTTCTGTTTATCCAGAAACCAACAATAAGAATTAAAACTCCAATTAGAAGTTTATCAACAATTACGATCAGTAACTCAGGCCAGTTCATAGTCTTTTGCCGTATAACGACAGAGTTTTTGTGGCCGGCGATAGCCGGGTGTCCCAGCCTCGAAGGGACGACGAAAACGAATTGTTATGTGTTGATTTCATTATTTATAGAATTTGTTTATTACTAATAACTTCGTAACAAGCGCCCCTGGAAAAAGCGAGAAAGACCATATGCATATAAAATCTTGCCAATTGGTTATAAATGGCTTTAGCAGCAAAACTGATGAAAATACAGTTACGAATACCACCAGAAGAACAAAATTCAGTATCCAGATATTTTGTGTTTTATTGGCCGCCACCCTGAATACAAAATAACTTAGGCTATACCATATAGCTCCATACATAAAACCAATAACACTTGCACCCATCTACTATTTATTCCACGCATAACTATAAATCGGTAACCTAAAGGTCGTGATATACCACGTCTCAAGGCCGCCTGATACAGAAATATATTGCGTAACTATAAGGTAATCTTCCATGATTTGTTGAGTCTGTGTTTTTATATTGCCTAATAGGCAGGTGAATTGCTGTTCCGCGAATTATTGGGATTTGTATCGCGGGGAGAGACTGCAGAAACTTGCATCATACGTGTGGCTTAAGTATTCAAATCCTCTCTTGCTCTCGTAAAACCTTCACCTGAAACAGCGCATTCCTCTCCTCTTCTTCCAAGGCATTCTCGATAAACCGGATTGTATTTCGATATTTCGGAATGATGTTGTAGCGCAACGCATTCACCCGCTTCTGTGCTTTTCTCTGCTCGGCGATCAGGCGGCTCAGACTCATGGAGACTTCGCCCATCTTCGATAGTAACAGGGAGACGCCGAGGGCGGCCTGGTGGAGTGCACGACTCGACATCCGCAGCTGCAGCATGCTGAGCCAGTGATAGGCAAGCTTGACTGATTGATGGGCCTTGTCGCGAATCTCACGGTATTCGCTGATGCGTTGATAGACCAGCCTGGTCAGAAGCTCGCGTTTTCTTTCGAGCAGGCTGTGGCCGTCCTCCAGAAACTGCAGCTGCCGTTTGAGGTTGAGCAGCGTGTTCTTGGTCGGCGCCGCCTTGAGACGTTTTCCGCTCATTCTTCCTTCTGCCGATGATACTTGGCCATTTCAGTTTCAGATACACGGGTCAATGCCTGGGGTGGGAAGCTGGAGAGCAGGTCCCAGGCCAGGTTCAGGGTCTCCTCGATACTGCGGTCCTCGTCCTCGCCCTGTTGTACGAAGCGGGCCTCAAACGCATCAGCGAACTCCAGGTAGCGTCTATCGCGGGCAGAGAGCTCGTCGGCGCCAATGATGGAGGCCAGGTTGCGCGTCTCCAGAGCGCGGGCGTAGAGCGCATAGAGCTGGTTGGAGACGTGGGGGTGGTCTTCGCGGGTAAAGTCCTTGCCGATACCGTCTTTCATCAGACGCGACAGGGATGGCGAGATGTGCACCGGCGGATAGATGCCCTGGTTGTGCAACTCGCGGCTGAGCACGATCTGGCCCTCGGTGATGTAACCGGTGAGGTCGGGAATCGGGTGTGTGATGTCGTCACTCGGCATACTCAGTACCGGCACCAGGGTGATAGAGCCGTGACGGTCTTTGATGCGACCGGAGCGCTCGTAGATCTCCGCCAGGTCGGAGTAGAGATAGCCGGGGTAGCCCTTTCGCGCCGGTACGTCGCCTTTGGCGGTGGCGACTTCGCGCAGGGCTTCGGCGTAGTGGGTCATGTCGGTCATCACCACCAGTACGTGGCGGTCGAGATCGAAGGCCAGGTATTCGGCGGCGGTGAGCGCCATGCGCGGCAGGGTGAGACGCTCCACTGGAGGATCGTCGGCCATGTTGACGAACATCACCACATTACCGAGCACGCCGGATGAGGCGAACTCCTCTTCGAAGAAGCGGGCATCGGCGTAGGAGACGCCCATGGCGGCGAAGACCACCGAGAATCGGCTGTCGTCGTCGGGCAATTTGGCCTGGCGCACGATCTGTGCCGCCAAGCGGTTGTGGGGCAGGCCGGAGGCGGAGAAGATCGGCAGCTTCTGTCCCCGCACCAGCGAGTTGAGGCCATCGATGGTGGAGATGCCGGTCTGGATGAACTCCTGCGGATAGGTGCGGGCCGATGGGTTAAAAGGGGCTGCATTGATGCTGCGGCGAAGGTTGGAGATGATGGGCGGGCGATAGTCGCGAGGCTCACCCAAGCCGTTGAAGACGCGGCCGAGGATCTCGGGGGAGAGCGCGATCTCCACCGGTTCATCGAGGAAGCGTACCCAGGTGTTCTCCATGTCCAGGTCGTCGGTGCCTTCGAAGACCTGGATCAGCACCTCTTCGTTGGAGGTGAGGATGACCTGACCGTTGCGGGTCGCGCCCTTCTGGTCTCGGATGCGTACCCGGTCACCGAAGGCGATGCTGGGTACGCCACTGACGGTCAGCAGTCCCCCTCGGGCGGCAGATGCGGTGCGGTACTCCTTGGCGCTCATGCTGTCTGTTCTCCCCGTTGTGCGTATTCGGAATGGATGGCCTTGAAGTCCTGCAGTGCCTCGTCACGGAAGCTGCGAAGCTGGTCTAACTGGGAGGAGTCGTAGAGCTCCTTGCAGCGCCGCAGCTTGGCCAGCACCGGCATGTCGGAGAGCTCTTGCACGGGTACCCCCAACTCGATCAAAGCGGCACCCTCATCATAGACAGAGAGAATCAGGTCGAGCAGCAGGAACTGCTTCTCTGGTGATGAGAAGGTGTCGACCGGATCGAGGGCGCTCTGCTGCAGCACTCCCTCCTTGATCAGGGTGGCGCCCTCCAGCACCCAGCGCTGGGCCGAGGAGAGGGCTTCGGGGCCGACCAGGTTGACGATGCGTGATAGTTCGGCGTCCCGCGCCAGCATGCCCAGGGCCTGGCCGCGGCGCTTCTCCCAGCTGCGGTCGATATTTTCATGCCACCACTCGGCGGCGGTACCGACGTCGGCGGAGAAGCTGTCGACCCAGTCGATGGCCGGGTAGTGGCGGGCATCCGCCAGCTCCTTCGATAGCGCCCAGAAGGTCTGGATGATCTCTTTGGTGTGGCTGGTGACCGGCTCGGAGAAGTCGCCGCCCGGGGGCGAGACAGCGCCGATCAGGGTCACCGAACCCTTGCCGTTGTCCATGGTCTCGACCCGGCCCGCGCGCTCATAGAAGGCGGCCAGGCGTGAGGCGAGGTAAGCGGGGTAGCCCTCTTCCACCGGCATCTGGCCGAGACGGCCGGAGACCTCGCGCAGAGCCTCGGCCCAGCGGCTGGTGGAGTCAGCCAGCATGACTACGTCGTAGCCCTGGTCGCGGAAGTACTCGGCCAGGGTGATGCCGACGTAGATCGACGCCTCGCGCGCTACCACCGGCATGTTGGAGGTGTTGGCGATGAGCAGGGTGCGGTCCATCAATGGACGGCCGCTGTAGGGGTCTTTCAGCTTGGGGAAGCTGTCGAGTACATCCACCAGCTCGTTACCGCGCTCTCCGCAACCGACGTAGATGACGATGTCGGCATTGGCCCAGCGGGCGACCTGGTGCTGCACCACCGTCTTGCCGGCGCCGAAAGGGCCGGGCACTGCGCACTTGCTGCCTTTGAGCAGCGGGAAGAAGGTGTCGAGGATACGTTGACCGGTGATCAGCGGCTCACCGCCATGGTCCCGGTTCTGGTAGGGACGGGGTTTGCGTACCGGCCAGCGGTGGTAGAGCTTGAGATGGTGAACATGGCCCTGACGGTCGCGCACCTGGGCGATGGTCTCCTCCAGGTTGTAGTCCCCTTCGGGAGCCAACTCCATCAGCTCTCCCTCGATATCGGGTGGCACCAGGATGCGATGCTCGATGGTCTCGGTCTCCTGCACGGCGCCGAGGCGGGCGCCACCGATGATCGGCATGTTGGGTTCCAGGTTTTCCCGTGGCACAAAGTGCCACAGCTTCGCCCGGTCCAGCGGCGCCGGGCTGAGTCCGCGGGGGATCTGGTCGCCGGCTTTGAGGAACATCTCCTCCAGGGGGCGTTGCACACCGTCGAAGATACCGCCGATGAGACCGGGACCCAGTTCCACCGAGAGAGGATGGCCCAGGCCTTCGACCGGCTCGCCGGGGCGTACCATCTCGGTCGATTCATAGATCTGTACGATGGCGGTCTCGCCCTCAAGGGCAATCACCTCGCCATAGAGACCGAGGCTGCCGATGCGCACCTGCTCGCCGTTGTGCACCCCCGGGAGTTTGACGGTGACAATCGGGCCATTGATCTCGAGGATGGTGCCTTTTCTGCTTTTTTTGTTCATGAGGTCGTGATTCCGAAGCTGTTGGTTGCGGGCCCTGTCCGGAGCGCCGTCTCTAATCGGTTCAAACCGTCTGCCCCTCGCTGATCGGCGGCAGCAGCCGCTCCACCAGTGCCTGGTGTATCTTGCGTTCAAGACGGGAGAGACGACCCTCGAAGGTGTGGTCGATCTGCACCCGCTTGTCGGGGGTGGAAACCAGACAGCCGCCGACAGTATTGATGCTCTTCTCAAGCAGTAGGAACTGTTTGCCGGGCGCCAACTCTTGCGTCAATTCCGCCCACTGGGGTTTCAGCCGCCGCAGATCCTCCTGGTTGACCGAGACCTCCAGCGTATCCTGCTCGATCTGCCCGGCAGCCTGTTTCAGCAACGCCTTGATCAGGTTGAAGTAGCGCGTTTCATCCTGGGTCAGGGCTTTCATGCGTTCCTGCAAGCGGTCTATCACCACCTGCACCAGATTCCAGCGCATCTGATCCATCTTGCTGCGTAACTTGAGTTCGTCGGCCTGTACCTTGCGCAGATAGGCGCGGTCAGCCAGCGATTTGGCCAGCAGTGTCTCTTTCTCCTCTTTGAGATGCAGCCGCTCGCTGGCTTCACGCAGGATATTTTTACGTCCCGCCTCGGCGCGATGGGCGCACTCGTCGGCCATCATCTGAGCCCGATCGAGAATCGCTTTTTCCAGTGCTTCAACCTGATTCACACTCAATCTCCCAATACCTGTCGCTGTATGGTTGCAACAGGCCTTTGTTAGCCGCCGGTCAGTTTTTTCAGCTGCGCGTCCAGATCGCCCTGAAAATTGTCGGGGTCGTGCAGCGAGGGGACTTCCGAGAGCACGATACGTCCCCCCTCGTTGCGCACCTGATCCAACAGTTTCGATCCCATGCGATTGACCGATTGCTCAATGATCAGCAGCGCACGCTGTCGGTTTCCCTGCAGATCGGCGAGCAGACGGTCCAACTGTTGAAGATCCGGGTCGGTCAAGGTTTCGAAGCCGATCAGACGGAAGCCATCGGTCAGCGCAGCGCTGCCGATGAAGATGTTTCTGACCGGAACGGTGCTTACGTCAGCCATGAGGTCTCAGATTTTGTCCAGCAACAGGATACTCATGACCAGACCGTAGATGGCGATACCTTCCGCCAGACCCAGATAGATCAGGGTGCGGCCGAAGATCTCCGGTTTCTCCGCCAGTACCGCCAGCGAGGCGGCGCCAATGGGGCCTACCGCGATACCGGCGCCGATGGTGCTGAGCGCGGTCGGGATGCCGACGCCGATGATGCCGAGTCCGAGTCCGATGGAGATCTCTCCTCCCGCTTCGGCGACTGCGGGTGCGGCCATGACCTCGCCGACCCCCATGAAGATCAGGGCAGCCTGGGCGACGACGAAAATCGCCAGGTTGGTGGCGATGGTCGGCTTGAACCAGGGTTTGGCAACCTTGGCCGGCTGCATCTCCATGACGATGCCGGTGGCGATGATGCCCATGATGCCCAGGGTCATGACTGCGATAAGCCAGTACATAGCGTGCTCCTTCTTTATGTTGAACTTGGAGTTGTCAGTTTTTTAAATTCTGTTCGGGTTGGTGGGGCAGAACCCCACCTTACACATCGCATGACGGTGAGGTGGGGCCCCGACTCATCATCATGCCCCGATAGGTTTCGGCCCGGCGTAGGGTGGGGCCCTGCCCCACCATCGTGTATCGAAGAGTCGAATTCCCGATCGGTCATTTCACAACGCTTCAGTCACAGTGTCAGCGGCTTGAACGCCTTCCCGTCTCCCGAGTAGAAGCGGGAGAAACCTTCATAAAATTCGAGACGCAGGACCTGGATGGCGACGATCAACCCCTCCAGAACCAGGATAAAGACATTGCCCAGCACCACAGTGATCCAGTGGCCGGTGTCGCCCATCATATTGGCCAGGGTGAAGACCGCGATGGCCAATGCCACATGGTTGAGGCTGAAGGCGGCGACACGCAGAAAAGAGAGGGTGTTGGAGACGAAGCCGGTGATGGTCTCAAAGGTCTCGATGAAGGCGACCAGGATACGCTCGCCGATGGGCGCCTCCTGCTCGATCAGCTTATGCGCGAAGATGCCGATCAGACTGAGACTGGAAAGCGTGGCCCAGATGGCACCGACACTACCGCTGCTGTAGAAGCTGTAACCGGTGCCGAGCAGTCCCCCGTAGAGTAACAGCGAGAGCAGTCCGTTGTCGGCGAAGAGCGCGCCGTGTCGATCTCCCTGTGTGAGGTGATTGATGATGTTGAGCGAGGTCACCAGGGTGATGAAACCGATGCCCCAGAGCAGAGCGACGGTCAGCATATAGAGCGGGTCGGTCAACGGCGCGATCCAGATGGCATGCAACACGTGTTCGTAGCCGAAGATGCTGCCGTAGAGAAATCCGAAAAGAATCGACGACAGGCCGGCGGCGATACCAAAAGCCGTGAAACTGCCGAGCTTGCGCTGCATCAGCAGGCTGGTGGCCAGTATCACAGCGCCGTGACCCACGTCTCCGAACATCATGCCGAACATCAGGATATAGGTGAGGGCGAAGAGGTGAGTCGGGTTGACCTCGCCATAACGGGGCACACCGTACTGGGTCACCAGCTGGGAGAAGGGACGCAGCAATATACTGTGGCGCAGAACGGAGGGAACCAGTGAGCGCTCCTCCGGCAGCGGGGTGCGTGCCTCGATGACGAAGGGGGTGGCGAGTTTGTCGCTGAGGGAGCGTTCGATCAGCTTGAGGTCGCCTGCCGGTACCCAGCCTTGGAGTCGGGAGAGATCGCCGCGATGGCGGGCGGCCTCGCCAAGGGCCACGTAGGGGGCTGCCAGATGCAGGACACAGGCGGCCTTCTCCAGTGCTTCCCGTGATGCCTCACTCCAGGCATGCACCTGTTGGTTGAGTTCGCGCTCAGCCAGCTCCACGGCTTCACGGCGCTGATTCAGTTGTCTCTTCACCGCATCCGGTTCGGCCTGCAGTTCAGGCGGGATATCGAGGCCGCGGAAGCCGGCCGTATCGAGCACCGCATCGAGATTCGACTTCTCGTTTCCGCCCGGGCCAAGGATAACCACATGGCTGTCGATCTCCCCCTCCATGAAGGGGAAGAGCAGATAGCCGTCGAGACTCAGGGCGTCGCTCAGTTGGGCGATCTGAGATCGATGCACCATGCCGATACGGCTTTCGAGAAAGCTGTCTTCCGCCTCCAGCTGACCGAGATCGATGTGCAGATTACGGAAGTTGTCGAGATAGCTCTCCAGTTGATCGATGGTGCGACGCTCTTCGTGCTGTTCGCGCCGACTCTCTTCAAAGCTCGATCCGGCCTCCCACACGGTGCCGAGCCACTCATTGGTCTGTTCGAGCTTCTCTTCGGTAATGGGCTCGGCGCAGTGGCTGGGTGGGGTCGGTACGAAGTCGACCTGAGAGGCGATCTTCTCCAGGCGGGTTTTGGCCTGGGTGTAGAGGTATCTGAACTGCTGCCCCGGCACCTCGGGGAGATCATCCTCCGCATAGGGTCGCGGGTCGGGGCTGAAGCTTTCAAGTTCAGCCAGGATCACCGAGGCGCTTGGCAGGTCGGCGGTGAGCACCTGGATACTGATGTGTTTCATCAGCAGCGGACTAAACATGCGGCATCACCTTGCGACATCTGTTCATGCCGCCACCTCCCGCCGCTCCAAAGCGTTGTCGGGCGCCGCGGTGTCGATCAGCAGTGGGTCCATCTGTAGTAATTTGCCATGAATGATGGCGTAGAGGACTCGCTGATCGATCTCCCGTGCGATCAGGTAGGCGAGTGATGAAATCACCGCATCCTGACTGTGGCGCACCAGTTTACGCATCTCCTGGCCGACGAAGGCGTCGAGCCGCTGGCGTGCCTGGGTGATGTCTTTTACATCCAGCAGGAGTTCGCTAAAGGGGGTCGGCAGGTGTTCGATGATTGCTTGCAGGTTGTCCAGGTTGGCCAACACCATCAAACTCTCACGCTGTATACGGCCGCCAGTGGGGATCAGTGTGTAGTAAGCCTCACTGGAGGAGAAGCCGTAGACCAGCCGATAGCGCATCAGCCAGAGGATGTTCTGCCGGTCGATCAGAACGCTGATCAGTTTCTGTGCGCCATGCTTGTCGCTGCTGTCGGCCATGTTGAGGTGGCGCATCATGCCGGTGTAGTAGAGACGGTCGATGGCGGCGTCGAGGGAGAAGGCTTCATTCTTCTCTTCATAGACGTGGCGCGCTTGGCGGGCGATGACCGCATAGGGGCCCTGTTCCAGCTGGCGCAGCATCTCCAGCACATTCTCTGCCTGCAGCAGGGATTCGTGGGGCAGGCGGATGTTTTCCGGCATGTCGTGCAGGTTGTCCCGAATCTCTTCCATGTCCAGATCGTTGAGCTTGCCGCGGATCAGGGTCTTGAGGTTATAGAGTTCGAATTTACGCGGCCAATAGAGCAGCAGTCCGCGGGTGCGGCCACCGGCCGGGCGCAGCAGAACAGAGAGTTCGAACATGATTCGCGAGAGCAGGGCGCGCTCGATCAGACGGCTCTTCTGCTGCAACTCCAGAGAGTCCTCCAGGATCGGGGTTAAGTCGAGGGCTTCGCCGAGCTGGTCCAGTGTCATGCGTTTGTAATTCGCAATATCCTTGGGCAAGAGAAGACGGGCGCCAAACACACCAACGCGGGTTTTCAGGTAGGCCTGGTCCCGGCTTGAGCTCATCGAGAGGGCCTCACTGTGAATGGCTCAGTCGTGTCCGCAAGATGCGCCCTGAGCCGGCATATCGGGGCAGTACTGAAAGAGACAGAAGTTATCACGAGAGACACTACTCTTCGTCCGCTGTGGGGTCGATCAGAACGGCGAAGGCGGCATCGAGCGCATCCTCTTCTCTGACTTCAGCATACTCACGTAACTGCGCATGGCGTTCATTGAACCGCTTCTTCAGTTCGGCGATGGTCTGTTCCGCGCGGGAATCGGCCTTCTCCATGAAGCCCTGATGCAGATCGGGAATGCGTGACTCGAAGTGCTGTTCTTTTCGCTTGGATTCCTGCAGGGCTTCCTGGATGGTTCGCTCGCGTGTCTCTTCGGCTTTGCGGTGTATTTCCTGCGCCTTGCTTTCTGCGTTGAGCAGTCGTTGCAGTGACTCTTCCATTGGCCCATTTACCCCCAGCGTTTGCTTTGGTCATTTATTGTGTTCTGAGGTTGTGCCGTTATCACCTTGGGTGATTTAAGGCATCGGTTATTAGTGTAGTCAATTTGCTAACCCTGTGCAGGGATGGAATGTGACGGTCGATTGAGCCAGGTCATGGATAGGGTGTCGATGCGTACGATCTGGTCAATAGGCGGCGGGGTTGAATGGTTTAAATCAAAAGGCAACTCTAAACTCTGTTTGTTTATGCAGAGGGTTATTGGTGGGGCAGGGCCCCACCCTACCGCTTGATTCCGGGTATGGGGCAGGCACAGCCTCATTCAGGGTGTAGGGTGGGGCCCGGCCCCACCAAATATCAGCTTATGGAACTGCCATTCATTTCAAGACTTGACAGTGACCGGGTAGTACAGCGTCTCTGTCGGCAGGAAGGCGCGCAGCTGACGGATGATTGCATTGAGTGTGCTCTGCTCGTAGTCCGTGCGTTGTTCCACACCCCAGACCACGCCGGGCCAGCAGATGTCGTCCTGCTTGCGGGCGACAATATGGATATGCAATTGGCGTACGATATTGCCGATGGCCGCCGTATTGAGTTTGTCGGGAGCGAAAGTCTGCTGTATGAAGCGGGAGACCAGGTTGATCTCCTCCATCAACGCCCTCTGCTGCAGTGACGGCATTTCGTGCATCTCCACCACATCGACTCTCGGTACCAGGATGAACCAGGGCAACAGGGCATTGTTCATCAACAGCAGCTCACATAGTGGCAGCTCTGCCAGCCGGTAGCCGTCCCGTGCCAGGCGCTCGTCGAGGGTGAAGTCTGCGTTCATAATTTAATTCCATCTAAATATCTATGGCTTGGTTGGTAACAGAGGCGCTAGCCGCCTCCTTCACGCGGCGTCAGTTTCGGCTCCTGCCTTTGATAACCCACTGCCTCCAGCTTTTCCAGATAGGCCTGCCACAACTCATCGCGATGCTTGCCCAGGTTGTAGAGATAGAGCCAGTCGTAGAGGCCGGAGTTGTGGCCGTCGTCAAAGTGAATCTTCACCGCATAGTTACCCACCGGATCGAGTTTGGTGATGGTCACAAGCTCTTTGCCCTTTTCCAGTTTGGCGGTGGCGGGGCTGTGGCCTCGGGTCTCGGCGGAGGGGGAGTAGACCCGTAGATATTCGCAGGGCAGGGAGAAGGCGGCGCCGTCGCTGAAGGTGATATCAAGCAGACGCGACTGCTGGTGGACCTGAATATCGACGGGATGGGGCTTATCGGACATGGTATGGCTCCGGACTGTTCAGCGCTGACAGCTGATGAGCGCCAAAGTGAAGTAGATGCGTAGGGTGCGGCTTGCCGCGCCATTTTTGCCAAGCAACGGATCGGTTTTTCGGTGCGGCACGCCGCACCCTACGGGAGATTCCGGTTGGTTGAGGTTCAATCCTGTCCATCTGTGGACTCATGATTCGCCTCTGCTTCCGGCCAGCCGCTCACATGCCGGGCGATCAGGTCGGCCAGCATGGCGATATGGTCAGGCCGGTCGTTGAGGGCGGGGATGTAGGCGTAGGATTGGCCGCCGGCGTGGAGATAATAGTCCCGATTCTCTTCGCCGATCTCCTCCAGGGTCTCCAGACAATCGGCAGCAAAGGCGGGGCAGACGACCTGCACGCTCTCCACACCTTCGGCGCCCCACTGTTTGAGGGTCTCGTTGGTATAGGGCTTCATCCACTCCTGAGCGCCGAAGCGGGACTGGAAAGCGACCTGCCACTGGTCGGTCTCCAGGTCGAGCCGTTCGACCACACCGCGGGCCGTGGCCTGGCACTCATCCGGGTAGGGGTCCCCCGATTCGTGGTAGTCCCGGGGGATGCCGTGGAAGGAGAAGAGCAGTTTCTGCGCCTCGCCTGCCTGTTGACGAAACTCCCGAATGCTCTCACTGAGCACATCGAGATAGGCGGGTTCGTTGTGATAGCGGTGGATAAAGCGGATCTCCGGAATCCAGCGCCAGCGCTGCAGCTCGCTGGTCACGGCGTCAAAGATGGAGGCGGTGGTGGTGGCGGAGTATTGGGGGTAGAGGGGCAATACCAGCAGCCGTTGGACGTTATGGCGCCGCAGTCCTTCCAGGGCGTCGGGGATGGATGGGTTGCCGTAACGCATCCCGAGCGCAATGCTCACCTTACCCGTCAGACGCGGTTTCAACGTTGCCTCCAGTGCGATTTGCTGTTTCCTGGAGATGGCCAGCAGGGGTGAGCCCTCATCGGTCCAGATGGACTGGTAGGCCTTGGCGGAACGCTTGGGCCTGACTCGCAGCACGATACCGTGCAGGATGATCATCCACAGGAGCCGGGGAATGGCGACGATGCGCGGGTCGCTGAGAAACTCCGCCAGATAGCGCCTCACCGCCGGTATGGTGGGTTCGTCGGGGGTGCCGAGGTTGACCAGCAGGATACCGAGCCCGCCGTCGGGCTGTTTCAACTGGTCGGATTGTTTGATGTATTTCATGTTGGATTGCCAGGTTATTGCGTCCGATTGGCTGTGCGGATTCTTGCCTCTACCCGCGCCCGATTCAACAGGGCCTGATTGTGTATTTGCGGATAGAGCCGCCACAGGCGGTCGACCGCTTCCGCCTGATCCACTGCCAGACATTCGAGTCGTTCACGGGTAGCTTGACTCAGATATGGCAGTAGTAACAGTTGGGGTGACTTCCAGCGGATGTAATCCGCAATCAGTCCGCTCTCTTCGTCTGATGCCCACTGCTCACTGATGGGGAGCTCCGGAAACTGACTGGCGGGGAGTCTGCTATCCGGCTCGTCACAGGGCGAAGCGCTGCCATCTCCATGCCGGTAGTACCAGACAGATCGACGATGCTGCCCCGCTCGTTCACGCACCACGGCCTCGAGAAACGCGGCATGCACCCGCGGGTTGTGGCCGTCGTTACTGGGCAGACCCCGCTTCAGCAGGTGTTCCGAGACAAAGCTGAAATCGCCCCGTTGCGCTGAGATCCATTTGCCTAATTCGACCTTATGGCGCTCTTCCTCGCTGCGACTGCTCTGCAGGAGCGCCAGTGGCCGGGACTCCTGCTCATCCAGCAGCCAGGCCTCGTACGGGTCGGCCAGGGGGAAGGGGAGCTGTGCCAGTTGCGGCTGCAATTGCTCGATCAGCGCCTGTGCCGAGGTGATCATATCCTGAATGTTGAACAGGGGGTTGATCGGCACCTGGCGCAGTCCGCCCTCGATCGTCCACAGGCCGAAGGTGTAGAACTGGCGGCCGCTATAGGGGGTGTTCGCCCATAAACCCTGGGGTCTGTCGCTGAGTACCTGTATCTCCCAAACCTGCCCATTGCCGCTCAGGGCGCGCGCTGTGTCGTTGAGAAAGACTTGCAACACTCCGCGAAAGGGACTCAACTGGCGGACACTGAAGGCGTTGACGGTTTGCTGATTCATACGCTCTGTTTGAAAACGGGCGAGGAAAATAGGGTGGATTCTTTCAGCCGGTGCTGAACATCTTACGGCACGGGCTTGTCTGTCTGCAGCAAAAATGCACATATTGCAGGGAAATGTTCGTTTCTGGCCGAAGGGGTGATTTCGGCGCCAGCACGGAACTCTCTGTTTTCATGCAAAATCGGGCTTGCTATAGTCCCGAGACAACAATTGCTCTGGGGGTGATAAATGTTGCGTGAATCTGCCGGTGTAAAACACAGCACCTATGGCTTGGAGAACCACGGTCTCTATAACCTGAATGACATCTACTGGAATCTGCCGACACCTCGGTTGATTGAACAGTCGATCGTCCGGCGCGAGGGACAACTGAGCCATCTCGGTCCGCTGGTGGTTCGCACAGGACACCACACCGGTCGTTCCGCCAACGACAAGTTTATTGTCGACGAACCCTCCGTCAGCAAAGAGATCTGGTGGGGCGATATCAACAAGCCGATCTCGGAAGAGGCCTTCAACCACCTGCACGACCGCCTCGCCTCCTATCTGCAGAACAAGGATGTCTATGTGCAGGACTGCTTCGCCGGCGCCGACCCCAACTACCAGTTGCCGGTACGGATAATCACCGAGAACGCCTGGCACAACCTGTTTGCACGCAACGTCTTTATCCAGGCCAAGGAGGAGGAGCTGGTCAACCACGTGCCTGGCTTCACCGTCATCGATGTGCCGCGCTTTCATGCCATTCCTGAAGTGGACGGTACTCGCAGTGAGACCTTCATCATCGTCAACTTCTCCAAGAAGCTGGTCCTGATCGGCGGTACCAGCTATGCGGGTGAGATCAAGAAATCGATCTTCAGCGTCATGAACTTCCTGATGCCGCAACGCAGTGTGATGCCGATGCACTGTTCGGCCAACATCGGATCCAACGGTAAATCGGCTCTCTTCTTCGGCCTCAGCGGTACCGGTAAGACCACCCTCTCGGCCGACGCCAGCCGTACCCTGATCGGTGATGACGAACATGGCTGGAGCGATAACGGTGTCTTCAATTTCGAAGGCGGCTGTTACGCCAAAATGATCAAACTCTCGCCGAAAAACGAGCCTGAGATCTTCGGTACCACCATGCGTTTTGGCACCGTGCTGGAGAACGTCACCATGAAGGCCGACAATCGTCGGCTCGATCTGGATGACGGTTCACTGACCGAGAATACTCGCGGTGCCTACCATATCAGTGCGATACCCAACGCCACCCTCGATGGTGTCGGCGGACATCCCGATACGATTCTGATGCTGACCGCCGATGCCTTTGGTGTATTGCCGCCCGTCTCGCGCCTCGATTCTGCTCAGGCCATGTACCACTTCATCTCAGGTTACACGGCGCGAGTTGCCGGCACCGAGAAGGGTGTGACCGAGCCGACGCCGGTCTTCAGTGCCTGCTATGGCGCTCCGTTCATGCCGCTGCATCCGCAGCGATATGCTCAGTTGCTGGGTGATCGGATCGATAACCACCAGTCAAAGGTCTGGCTCATCAATACCGGTTGGACCGGTGGTCCCTACGGGGTCGGCGAGCGTATGCCGATACCTCACACCCGGGCCATGGTCAACGCCGTGCTCGACGGCAAGCTCGACGATGTCCCCATGCGTAAGGACCCCATTTTCGGTCTCAACATTCCGACACAGGTTCCGGATGTGCCAGACGGAATACTCTTCCCGCGGGATACCTGGAAAGATCAGACTGCCTACGACGCGCAGGCCCTCAAACTGGCCGGTATGTTCCAGGAGAACTTCAAGAAGTATGCGGATGAGGTTTCCGAGGCGATCCTCAAGGCTGCACCCAAGGTCGGCTGATCTCCATCCCCCCAACTGGGAGAGGGTCAAGACCCTCTCCCAGGATCACAAACAGTGGCATGAATAGAGAGAAAAGAGAGGCCATCTTTGAGCGCCTGCGGGAAGCCAATCCCCACCCGACGACCGAACTCAACTACCGCACGCCTTTCGAGCTGCTGGTGGCGGTGACCCTATCGGCACAGGCCACCGACCGGAGCGTCAACAAGGCCACCGATCAGCTCTTCCCGGTGGCCAATACGCCCCAGGCGATCCTCGAACTCGGCGAGGAGGGGCTGAAGCGCTACATTAAAACCATCGGTCTGTTCAATACCAAGGCGAAGAACATCATCGCTGCCTGTCGACGCCTCATCGAGCATCATGCGGGTGAGGTGCCCGAGGAGCGGGCTGCCCTGGAGGCGCTACCCGGGGTCGGACGCAAGACCGCCAATGTGGTGCTCAACACGGCTTTCGGGCATCCCACCATGGCGGTGGATACCCATATCTTCCGGGTCGCCAACCGCACCCGCATCGCGCCAGGCAAGACGCCGCTGGAGGTGGAGAAGAAACTGCTCCGTTTTACTCCGCAGGAGTTTATGCAGGACGCCCACCACTGGCTGATTCTGCATGGGCGTTATACTTGTATCGCACGCAAACCCAGATGCGGCAGTTGCCTGATCGAGGATCTGTGCGAGTTCAAGCAGAAGACAGAGTAGCCTGAGCAAGGTAATCCGGTGCGGCAATCCGCACCCTACACTAGGATTACCCGTAGGGTGCGGCTTGCCGCACCGGCTATCCCCAGATCGAATTGAGTGCGCTTTGTAAGTATTTTGCTTTTAAGCCTGTCTGAAGGCATGGACCGAATGAATCGGACCCAATCGGTGGAGCCTCGCTCCACCATTCGGGTTCAATAGATCTCGAAGAGGAGAAGAGAATGAAAACAGCGACCCGTTTGTTGCCTGTCCTGTTCATGCTGCTGGCCTTCGGCGCCCGGGCCGATACCAGCCTGGTCAATGTGGCCAGTGCCTTCAGCGTGGCTGAGACCGCGGACCGCTTCGCAGCCGCCGCCGAGAAGGCCGGGCTGAAAATCTTTGCCCGTATCGATCACGCCGCCGGTGCGGCCAAGGTGGGGCAGGAACTCAGGCCGACCCAGCTGATTATTTTTGGCAGCCCCAAGGTGGGCACCGCCCTGATGACCAGTGATCAGCGAGTTGGTATCGACTTGCCACTCAAAGTGCTGGCCTGGCAGGACGCAGAGGGAAAGGTCTGGCTCAGTTACAACAGCCCAGACTTTCTGTTCGGACGTTTTGCCATCGAAGACCGGGCGCCGGTGAAGCAGAAGGTGACAGGCGCCTTGAAAAAATTGGCCAAAGCGGCAACACAGTAACTCAGGTATATAAAGATGTTCGGTGGAGAGCGGGATCAAATGCGCCAGGTTTTTTTCGAGGCCTGGCGCAAGCACCAAGCGGGTGAGGTGATGCAGCCGTTGGAGATGATGGTTGCCGGTGTGGTGCGTCAGCACCCCGAATATCATCCCCTGTTGAAGCATCGGGATAGTGGATTGCAGCGTGAGTTTCTGCCCGAAGGGGGTGAGACCAATCCTTTTCTCCACATGGGCATGCATATCAGTCTGATGGAGCAGGTCTCCACCGATCGGCCGCCGGGCATTGCAGAGCTCTATCGCCGGCTCAGCCAGAAACTGGGAGATGCCCATGACGCAGAACATCAGTTGATGGAGTGTCTCGGCCGTATGCTGTGGGAGGCTCAGTCGGCCAACCGCATGCCGGATGAGGTTGCCTATCTGGATTGCATTCGCAGGCTTGTCGGCTGATGGCCAAGGTGACTTCGCAGAATTGCACCCTGTGCCGGGTCATGCGCGGGCTGGCCTTTGGCGGCATGGGCGCGGCTATCGGTGGATACGGTGCAATCTTCTTTGGTGTCGATAAAAGCGAGGCGATCTACTACGCCCTGTTCGGTGCCTTGGCGCTGACGGCCATCGTTACTCGCAAAATCGATCAGAACGGGTAGGGGTGTGCCGCCCCCTGTACGGTGACCCAGCGCAGCTGGGAGAAGTTCTCCCAGTTGGCCGGGCCGCCGATGTTGCCGCCATTGCCGGAACAGCCACAGCCGCCAAAGGGATTGACGCACTCGTCGTTCACCGTCTGGTCATTGATATGCAGCATGCCGGAATCCAATCGGTCGCCAATGCGCTGAGCGCGGGCGATATCCTTGGCGATGATGCCCGAGGAGAGGCCGTACTCAGTATCGTTGGCCATGGCGATCACCTCGTCGTCCGAGCTGAAGGTGATGACGTTGGCCACCGGCCCGAACACCTCGTCGTTGAAGGCGCGCATGCCAGGTTTGACGTTGGAGAGTACGGTGGGCTTGTAGAAGAGACGGTCGTATTCGCCGCCGACCTCCAGCTTGGCGCCGGCCTCGACGCTTTCGCTGACGATGGCGTGGACCCGGTCGCGCTGGCGCTCGTTGATCAGTGGTCCGATGGCCACCTCCTGGGTATTGGGATCGCCCACCGGCAGGCGGCCGGCATGTTCCACCAGACACTTGATGAACTGCTCGGCGATCTTCTCCTGCACGAAGATACGGCCCGAGGCCATGCAGATCTGCCCCTGGTGCAGGAAGGCGCCC
>JARRNY010000049.1:0-26420 GCA_037384445.1 Candidatus Thiodiazotropha sp. | reverse complement strand
AGGAGTAGAGATCGTAGGGACCGTGATCGCCGGGAAATTGGTAAATATACGCGTTCCCCCAGGGATCTTTCGGCAGCGTACTCTTCTTCAGGTAGGGTCCGTGCCAGTTAGTCGCTGTAGAGGGCGCCTCCACCAGCGCCTGCAGGCCTTCGCTGCTGCTGGGATAGCGTCCAACCTCGAGATGAAAGAGATCGAGCCCCGCCCCCAGCTCGGAGATCTGCAGCTGGGCGGTATCCGATTTTGCCCCGCCCAGATGGCGCAGGACCTGGGGGCCGACCAAACCGGCCAGCAGACCGAGGATCACCAGGACCACCAGAAGTTCGATCAGGGTAAAGCCGCTTTCAGGGTGTTTCTGAGTTTGCATAATCCATCCATTAAAGTGCTACAAGTTGATTGACGCCGAGAATCGCCACCAGAATAGACATCACGACTGCGGCGATGATCACGCCGAGAACAAGAATCATGATCGGCTCGACCAGACTGAGCGCCCGTTTGATCAGGGTCTGGGTCTCCTGGTCGAGAATATCCGCTGTCTGCATCAGCATCGGCTCCAACTGCCCCGACTCCTCACCGATGCGGATCATCTGCAGGGCGAAATGGGGGAACTCGGAGTGCTCGGCCAGGGGATCGGCCAGTCGGCGACCCGATTTCAGACTCGTCACCACATGGTCCATACCGTCGGCAATAACGAAGTTGCTGATGGTCTCCTTGACGATGGAGACTGCGCGTAATAGCGGTACCCCGTTCTCCAGCAGCGTACCCAGGGTACGACAGAAGCGGGCCGCCTCCACCTGTTTGATGATGGCGCCGATCAGGGGCAGTTTTAGCCAGCGGGCATGCCAGCGTTTGGCCGAGGCGCGTCGCCCCATCTGCCATTTGAAATAGAAGATCAGCGCGACGATGCCCAGCGCCATGAGCCAGCCGTAGTCCTGCAGCGCTGCGGCTACCGCCATGGTGATCTGGGTGGAGAGGGGCAGCGCCTGACCCATGTCGCTGAAAAGATCGCTGAACTGGGGGATGACATAGGTCATCAGGATCATGATCGAGGTCAGGGCCACGAAGAGCAGGATCATGGGGTAGATCAGCGCCGAGATCAGAGAATCCTTGACCTCTTTCGAACGTTCCAGATGGATCGTCAGACGAGAAAGCACGCTATCCAGGGCGCCACCCGACTCCCCCGCCCGCACCATCTGCACATAGAAATCGTTGAACAGCCCCGACTCCGCCGCCAGGGCATCGGAAAAGGTATGACCGCTCTTCAGGGAGTCACGAATATGGCTCAGGTGTTCACTGAAGCGGGATTGCTCGCCGCTGATCGACATCAGAATGCCCAGTGCCGAATCGATCGGCTGGCCCGCCTTGAGCAGGGTGGCCATCTCGCGGGTGAAGGCGGCGATCTGATCCAGTCCGACCTTCTTGCGCCGCAGACCAGGACGGCGCCCCTGCTTGGCAACCTGCCCCCGCTCTTCGACCCGGATGGGGACTTGCCCCTTGATCTGGATCTGACGTACTGCGGCCTGGCGGTTGTTCGCCTCCAGAAGCCCCTCGACCACCTCGCCGTCTGCACTGACCGCTTTGTAGGTGAACGAGGCCAAATCAATCTCCCTGGGTGACTCGAAGCACCTCTTCAAGAGTCGTGACGCCACGCAACACCTTGCTCAGACCATCCTGATACATGCTCAGTGCCCCTTCACGCTTGGCGCAGGCTGCCAGGGCGTTCTTGTCGCTACCCTGCAGGATCAGCGAGCGCATCTCCTCGGAGATCTCCAGTAGTTCAATGATGGCGCTGCGGCCGTTGTAACCACTGCCACCGCAGGCCTCGCAACCCACAGCCCGATAGAGGATAGTGGTTGCCCCGGCTTCTACGCCTTGTTGACGAAAGCGCTCGACGATCTCCAGCGGTGGTGTATAGGCCTCTTTGCAGTGGGGGCATAGATTGCGCACCAAGCGTTGAGCCACCACGGCATTGACCGTTGAGGTAAGCAGAAAGGCCTCGACCCCCATATCAAGAAAACGGGTGATACTGCCTGCGGCGTCATTGGTATGCAGGGAGGAGAGCACCAGGTGGCCGGTCAACGCCGACTGCACAGCAATCTTCGCGGTCTCCTGGTCACGAATCTCACCGATCATGATGATGTCCGGGTCCTGGCGCACGATAGATCGCAAGGCAGAGGCGAAAGTCAGCCCGATACTTGGCTTGACCTGAATCTGGTTGACCCCTTCGATGTTGTACTCCACCGGGTCTTCAACGGTGAGAATCTTGCGATCGGGCCGGTTGAGATGGTTCAGCGCGGCATACAGGGTGGTGGTCTTACCGCTACCGGTTGGGCCGGTCACCACCACAATGCCGTGAGGGCGCTCAAGAATCTCCAGTAAGCGTTTTTCGGTCGCCGATTCAAACCCAAGCGCCTGGAAGTCGAGGGCCTGTTCATCACGCTGCAACAGACGCATCACCATACTCTCGCCGTGCAGGGTCGGCACGGTGGAGACACGCAGGTCGAGGGTGTTGCCCATGACGCGGATCTTGAAACGTCCGTCCTGGGGTAGCCGCCGCTCAGCGATATTGAGGTTGGCGATGATCTTGATACGCGAGATCAGTGCCGCAGCCATTTGCGCGGATGGATGTTCGGTTTCACGCAGCATACCGTCGACCCGATAGCGGATCTTGAGCACGTTCTCGAAGGGCTCGATATGGATATCGGAGGCGTGGGAGGAGACGGCACGCTGGATGATCTGATTGACCATCTTGATCACCGGCGCCTCGCTGGCCTGCTCTTTGAGTTGTTCCACATCGTCAGCGAGCAGCATCTGGTGTTCGACGCCCTCCTCGCCGAGCTCACCCGACTGCTTGCGCATCTCGATGAAGTGTTCCTGCAGCGCCTCGTCGATCTCGGAGGCGATACCGATATGCAGGCGAATCGACTTTCCGGTGATCAGCTCAAGGGCATCGACCACATAGTGGTCGGTGGGGTCGACCATGATGGCGTGCACCCTCTCCTCTTCATCGCTATAGACCAGCAGTCGGTGCTGTTTGAGGAAGTTGGCGGAGATCGACTCGTCGAGGCTGGCGAAGGCCGGGTAGTGCTTCTTTTCAGTAACCGGAATGCCGTTGAGGCGGGAGAGGGTCTGCGCCAGATCGCGGTCCGAGACCAGACCCAACTGCAGCAGAATGGTACCGATCGACTCGTCGCTCTGTTGCGTCTCCTTGAGCCGCAACGCCCGATCCGCATCGGCGGCACGCAGGCGACCCGCTGTGACCAGTGCGCTGCACAGAGGATGGTCGGCAAACAGCGTGCTCCCGGTGATCTCTCCTGAGGCTACCTGATTGCCGAAATTGGGTTCGAAATCACTCATACAATCCATTCAAGCCTGTGCATGCGTTCACTGCAAGCCCCCCTGGTTACCCGCGTCACTGGCGCGACGCCGGTAGAAATCATCCTGAAAGAGGGTCGCTTCCCTGATCTTCTCACGCAGCTCCTGCGAGATCTCATAGGCTTCATGGGGATTCCTGATCACCTTCGGCGTCAGGGTGACGATGAGTTCGGTGCGGCTGACATCCTTGGTGGTGCTGCCGAAAAGATTTCCCACCACCGGCAGGTTCATCAGCCCCGGTATACCGCCTTTGGAATTGGTGGTGTTCTCCCGGATCAGACCGCCCAATACAATGGACTGGCCGTCGTGGACAATCACCGTACTATCGATCGTGCGCTGGGAGATGGAGACATTACCGCCGCCACCGATCGCTGGTGTAGCGCCCGGGTTACTCACCTCCTGACTGATCTCCAGGGTCACCATGCCGCCGTCGTTTATACGAGGCGTCACCTTGAGCAGGGTACCCGTATCACGGTACTGCACTTCGGAGACGATGGGCGCATTGGGATCGGTGGTGCTCTGGGAAGAGCGGGTCACTATCGGTATCTGGTCACCGACACGGAAAGTGGCGGTCTGATTGTCGATCACCATGATCTGCGGCGCGGAGAGGAACTTGACCGAAGACTCGGTCTCCAGAATATCGAAGAAGGCCTTCAGCTCACCGGCTGTATTGAAAATACCGAGAGAGAAGCCATCACCGCCGATCTCGGAAGGCAGTGGCGCACCCAAGCCACCCTGGTAGGGACGGCCGCTGCCACCCGTGCCATTGAAAAACCAACGCACGCCGTAACTGAGGTTATCGCTCAATACCACCTCGGCAATGGTGGCCTCGATCAGCACCTGCTTCGGCGAGACATCCAGCCGGGCGATGGTGGATTTGATCTTGTTGTAGTCCTTTGGACTGGCCATGATGAGGATCGCATTGTTATCCGGGTCCGCAATAATGGTAGCGGGCATATCCGATGAACCGGAATCACTGCCCCCACTCGTCGCAACCACAGGCGATGCCGTACCCAAGGCCGGCTGGTCTTTGGTCAGATTCGATTGACTGTCGGCATTGCTGCTCTTCAGGCTGATCCCCGAACTGGTAGGTTGACGCACGTTGCTGCGGGCAAGCGGGTCTTTGTTTCCATTCTGGCTCGAAGAGGTCGAGGAGGAGACCTGATTGCCGAAGATGCTCTGCAGAATGGTGGCGATGTTCTCCGCCTTGCCGTTCTTCAAATGGTAGACATAGAGCCGGCGATCGGGGGATTTGTCGCTGCCCTGATCAAACTGGCTGATCAGCTTGCGCGCCTCATTGATATATTTCGGCTGCTGGCTGATCACCATGATGGCATTGAGCCGCTGCACCGGAATCAGACGCATGATGCCGTTGAGTGGGGAGTTGTCGCCTTCGCCCAGAATGTTGTTGACCTCGTCCGTCAGGGTCTTGGCATCGGCGTACTTGATCGGGATCAGCCCGAAGGACATACCGCTGAGCCAATCCACATCGAACATTTCGACAGTCTTCAGCAGGTTGCTGATCTTCTGATAGGAGCCGGTGAGGATCAGCAGATTACGCCCCGTATCGGCGTGCACCTGCTCGTTGGATGAGGCGAAGGTATCGAGTATCTTTTTCATCTCCTTGGCGGAGATATATCTCAACGGGACGATCTGCACGCCCTGCCCCGCCTTCAGTAGATCAACCCCTCTGCCAACGTTGGGCCTCAGCGTCGCCTCCTTCAGCTCGGCCATCGGCACGATCTTGTAGAGCGCGCCGTTTCGCACCAGTGCCGCACCGTTCATCTGCAGGATGGTCTCAAGGATCGGCAGCACAGACTCGGTAGAGACCGGGTAGGTGGTGTGGATGGTGACCACGCCCTGCACCTTCTCATCGATCAGGTAGTTTTCGCGCAGGATCTCTTCAAAGATGACCTTCAGCACCTCACGTAGATCGACGCCTTCGAAGTTGAGGGTAATGTCACCCTTGGCCGGCTGCTTGTTACTCACCGCGCCCTGCTGTTTCAGAAAGACGCCAGAGCCCTCTTTGACAAAAAATTCAGGTTCCCGCTGCACCTCCTGAGAGAGCACCAGCGCCTCGTCGTCGCCACCGGAGGTGGCAACGGTCGGGGGCGGGGTAAGCGGGGCCGGTGTCCTGGTGGAACCACCTGTGCCCCCCGCTTGCTGTGTTGCACAGGAGATCAACAGCATGGAGCCGGCAACCGTGGCAAGGAGGCTTGTTAATCTTGGATGACTCATGACGATATTCGCTTTTGACCAATTCACACTCAATCAGGATCGCGAACATCGCGATGTCGTTTTTATTAGCCGCATACCCATGCCGCTTAGTCCGGCTCTGCGAGGGTATTGGTGAGCAGTCAATCCATACTCTTACACCGTGCAGCCCTTTGTCCCGACGCTGACTTCAATCGGTAACTCTAGGACACTGACAGCAAGTGCGCTGTCCGGGAGGAGCACACCGCCCATCCAAGCATCCACGCTTAACCGTATATCACCATAGCGTTGCAGTTTGCGTGATTGATTGAACAGTGTATTTGCTGATGGGGTGAAATCATACCTTTGCTACATAACAACCCTACCATCGAGACTACTGTCTGCCGGGCGCGCTCAATAACCAAGGCGGATATTCCTTGACACAACAAAGGATTATGTAGTTTCCGGTCGATCCATTGTGGATAATTGCTTGTGGAATAGGGTTGCTCGGCGTTGCCCAGCAGATGGCCCGGAAGCGGTGGGATTTAATCTACTTTTCAGCTTTTATTTCATAAACTTAGCGATATTATTTTGACTACAGTGTAACAAGCCGAGAGAGCAGGTCTGATTCGCCCCCACTCGCTACTTCTTCACCTCTCCTGGGGGTGCGGAAGCAGAGGGATTGGACTCGGCAGCCGGCTCGCTTTTGATCGCCTTGCTCAGCTGCTCACCTGCCCTGTTCCGCGATTTTCCCTCAGCCTTGCAGCCTTCCGGTGCTGACTTGTCATCCCCCTGGCAGGCATTATCGCTGTTGGTCTTTCCATCATTCTCAGGCTTGGAGACATCCGGAAGATTCCCGTCCAGGGTCTGTAGACGTCGCAGGGCATCCCCACCCTCAACTGAATAACCGCGCAGATTCAGATCAAAAATCTTCAGCTCGCCACGGGAATTTCCCCGAGCGTTCTTCTCCTCTTCGGTATTGGAATCCTTACCATCTCCCAGACCACCGCCACCGACTAATGAGTCGCTACTGTTTAAGCCACTGCTATAACCGCTACTGCTTCCGTTCGAGCCCAGCGCGACATAGGGTTGCGCATCGTCGTTACTGATGCGAATGATGGCAGCCGCCGGTTTCGCCAATACCGAACCGCTATCGACTCCGGTGAGCACCAGCGTGAAACTGCTCTCCTTTTCGTAGATGCCGTCATCCTTGATGGGGATGCTGATCTGCTTACTGGTGACCTTGGGTCTGAAGGTCAGGCTCCCCTTCCTGGTCACATAGTCGTCGTCAGGCGTTGCCGAACCGGCGACCGTTTCATAGTTCACCGTTGCCGTTCGGTCGATATTACCGCTGCGCAGCACCGTCACGGTCACTTCACCACGGCTTTCGCTGACCAGATAATTGACCGCCTCCATATGCAGGGTCGTGATACTCGTATCGGGATCGTCGTCGAGGATGGTAACCGTGGTGGAGGCCGGCTGTTCAACCTGCGCGCCGCCACTGGCGTTGGAGAGCAGGATGCTGAAGGTTTCGTTGCCCTCGTAAACCCCGTCGTCGACCAGCGGGACGGTGACCTCGCGCGAGATCTCGCCATCGAGAAAGCGAACCGCGCCATTGGCCGGCAGCAGATAGTCCGAATCGACGATGGCCGTGTCGTCGACCAGCGTCAGGTCCACACTCACCGCGCCTTCCGATCCCCCCGTTCGCAACAGGGTCACACTCGCGTAATCCTTCGACTCGTTGACTGCATAGTTGACCGCGCCGAAGGAGATGGCGCCGGGTCCATCGTCATCCAAAATGGTAACGGCCACTTGCGGCTGATTGCTCAGCTGGGCATCGCCTGTCGGGTTGCTGAGATTGATATAGAAGGTTTCGTTTTTCTCATCGAGATTGTCGTCGATGATATCGATTTCGAAGCTGCGCAGCGTTTCACCGTCGGCAAAACGCAGGGTGCCCGAGGTGCCGACAAAATCCGCCGGTTGAGCGTCGCTGGCCTGACCGGGCAGGGTCTCGTAATCGACAGTCACCTCACCGGCGCTGCCACCGAGCCGCCTGACGGTCACCACCAGTTTGTCTGTCGTCTCATCCACGCTGTAGAGCGATTCGCTGAAAATCAGCATACCGGCGCTGTTGGAACCCAGATCCCGGAACAGAAGATCAAAGGCCGACGCCACGTTGAGCATGCCGTAGCCATAGAGATCATCACCGCCGGTCGCACCCAGGTCGGTGGCGGAATCGTAGAGCGCGGTCTCGATCTGAGACACTGTCGCCATCGGAAAAGCGCTTTTCAGCAGCGCGATGGCGCCAGTCACATGTGGCGCCGAGAACGAGGTTCCGGTCACCACGTTGTAGGTCACCGGCAAGCGGTCAGCGACAAAAATCAGGCTTCCCGGCGCGACCAGCTTGGGGAAAATACCGCCGTCGCAGGCGCCGGGACCCCGGCTGCTGAAGGTATCGATATCGCTGAACTGATCCACCGAACCCACCGAGACAACGCCGGGATCGTTGGCCGGGCTGATGCTGGTCTCCGCTGAGGGACCATAGTTACCGGCGGAGAAGACAACGGCAATCCCCGCTTCGCGCAGCAGCCGGATATCGTCAGAGAACTCCTGATAGCACTGATTGATGGTGCTGGAGAAACCCCAGGAGTTATTCACCACATCAGGCGCGTCATTGGTAGTGGGATCGCCATCGGGATCAAGAATCCACTGAAAGGCCTGATGGATAGCGCTCAGGCTTGCCTGATCTTCGTTATCGAACAGACGCGCGGCGATCCACTGGGCATGCGGCGCCAGTCCGATCTGATAACCGCTGGCGTCGCCACCGAGGATCACCACCAGGTCGGGGTGATTGAGCTCTACACCCGAATCCATGATCGCCACCACGACACCATCGCCCGCGTAACCCTGTTGCCAGACATACTCGGCATTGATGTCCGAGAGATTCCACTGGGGTTGGGTGGTAACGAGTTCCGGCGTCACCGCGTTCATGGTCAGTTGCATATCCACTGAAATCCGCTCGATGCCGGGCAGACTGGCCACCTCGTCCACTAAATGGGCGGGCAACTTAAGCGCGACGGCATTGATGCTCCAGAGGGATTTCAGATCGGTCTCGACACCGTATCGGTGCAGGAGTGTCGCCAGAGTCCTTCTCGAATCCTCAGCGCGTGCTTTCAACCCGGTGACGATCTCTCTGCGCAACAGTTTCTGCTGACGCTTGCGTGACGCCTCGCTGCGAACGGCGTATTGCATCTGCTGGCTGATTTGACTGCGCAGGGTCGTGATATCGACCTGATCGCGAAACTTAACGATAACCGGGATCAGCGAGGTCCGGTTGGCCTCATCGATGAGTCGCTCCACATCGACCGTCAGACTC
Organism: Candidatus Thiodiazotropha sp.; assembly: GCA_037384445.1. Taxonomy (GTDB): domain Bacteria; phylum Pseudomonadota; class Gammaproteobacteria; order Chromatiales; family Chromatiaceae; genus Thiodiazotropha. Next base: position 17,479 of record JARRNY010000049.1, on the reverse strand, counting down.
GCGCTACCCCAGGCGTTGCCCACAACGAACAGGAGGAATCCCATTCCCAGTATCAGACAACTCGAACAGCGGGTTCCGACCCGGCCATGGCCGCCTTTGCCAAAGAGTCGCCTGAGAAGTGTTTGCATCAATCCGGGCACCTGCGTGGCCCACATGCTCAATGATGGATTTTACAAAGATAAACAGTATCTTATTATGAACACTAACCTGACGAAGGAGAAAAGGAAATGCAGGATACTACTACCCCCCGATGGGGGTGAACTACTACTTCGAATAGCGTCTGTCTGCGGTAAACGAAGCGTGAATAGCGGTCAGGATGGTCGTTTGGTGTTTGCAGCCTGTGTTGTGGCCGGGGTTAATTTTTGCTTCCCCCTCTCCCTGGCCCTCTCCCGCAAGGGGAGAGGGGATTCACAGGTCAACTTCGGCAGTAAACAGACAGTTCGTCTCTACGCACCGGTTAAAAGCACTCTGCGCATTCGAACAGCGCGTCTCCTCTCCCCCGAATGGCACAGACTTATGTGCAAAGGTCTCCATCTGTGGGTGCTATCAACAGGACTTGGTGGGGCAGGGCCCCACCAATACCCGCTTAAGTCAGTACCATTCCCCTCTCCCTCCTCGGGAGAGGGCTATGGCGAGGGGTATCTCAATCAACTCCCGACCCTTGCTTCGCGCAATTGACTTGTTGTCCGAGCTGTCCAGTCACGGACAGACAAACCCTCCAGCAGACCCTATTGCGGTATCACCCAATCCGTGACCACCTCCAGTTCCGCTCCCGCATCCGAGGCGAATTGGGTGATGTACCCACGTTGTCCACCGTGTGCTCGATGCGTTCAATGAGGTAGTCGCGGAAGAAAAAGCCGCGGATATGCGTCAGCGCATCCCCCGCCACCTTCAGCGCCAGATAGGCATTGGCCTGTACATCCAGCGCTTCCGGGGCATAGATTTTCTTTGCCTTCAACCAGCCGGTGGAGCGCAACAGGAGTCTGGCGGTGCGGCTCGGCAGTTCTTGAGTGCGGGTGAGAAAGACCCGATTTCTCAGCGGCGGCGGAATCGAATGGCCGTCTGTGCCGAAAAGCGATGAAGAAAGATAGACCCTGGACCATGCCTGGCTTTTCTCCAGCACGGGCCAGAGGTTGATGAGTTGCTCGCTTTCCATCCATAAGACCAGCCGAGTATCAACCTGCTTCTGCAGCAAGGACTCCCAGAACTGGGCACTCGGACTGGAACTCTCTTTCTTCCAGACGAGCGTGTTTACAGCCTTCTCCCCTCGCGCGCCGATCAGTCCATTTGCCGCTGTTTCCGCCTTGAGGTTGCCTTGCCGGTAGACCTGTATAAGCGGAGCGGTTGACTGCCCGCTCTGCAGATGAAGATTGACCAGCTCGCCTTCCAATGCCATGCCTTTGGAGAGATAGATCGGATAGAAATCGTCCTCCTGGATCACCGGCAGCGAGGTTGTCGGGAACAGACAAGGCACTTGCTGTGCCTGGCAAAAGTCATGTACCGGTTTCCAACTCCCCTCCCCGATGCCGCTGAGCACGGCAAATACCGGCTGCTCTGCGTAGTGGGCTTTGAGTTGTTCACCCCAGCTGGCGCTGTCTCCCTGCAATTCCCAGACATGCATGACCCATTTGCGATAGGGCTCGAAGAGCCACTTCTTATGCCAGGGAGCGTTCTCAGCGCGATAGGTCTCATGTCGCGACTCCGAGTTCTTCTGCTCCACGTAAACCCTCATGACATCTTTCAGGGCCTTGCGATCTGCCGCGGAGACATCGCCGGCGACGATTGTCGCGAAGTGGATCTCCTTGTCATCCACACCAGGTGACCACTCAACGGAGAGAGATTTCAGATAGCCGATCACCAGGTCGAGTTCATGATCGCTCAACGGGTAGCGGGGCATCAGCGGATCGAGCGGCAGGCCGTTGGAATCGATGCCGTCGCGGATCGCCCGCTTCAGCGTCTCATCGGTATAGGCAGGACGCTGGGTGGGCGCCAGCGGATTGCTGCTGGTGGGCAGGCGCAACGGCTTGAACAGCATGCTCCCGGCCAGGGCGGGTATGACCTGATCGCCTTCGCTCGACCCCATGCCGCTCTTGCGATGACAGGTACCGCAGATCACCTGTTTTCCGCTCAACTCGATGTCGCCGCGAACGCGACCGGAGATGGTCTTGCCCGATGGCAGCATCCCTTCAAGATAGAGTTGACGGCCCAACTCAAGATTGGTTGGCGTTGCTTTTGTATTGGCGCTGTATTCGGCATACACGCCGGCTGCAAGAGAAAGCAGTAATACAAGCAGTCCGCTTTTCATGAGTGAATTCATCATTTTTCTGCCTTTACTAGCGCTTGGTACTCATCAATGATGTCGGCAGCACTGGCAATACCGTCAATACGGACCCACGATGTCGCACCAGGGCCGCGCAGCAGGGTAATGGGTTCGTGATTGGTTTTGCTGCCGCGATAGATATCGAAGGCCTTTTGCACTGCAACGATACTCTCGGCGTCGCCGGTCAGAAAGCGCCATTGCGGTCCTGCCTGAAAACGCTCAGCGTAGGCGCGCAGACGCTCCGGCGTATCCTGCTCAGGATCGATGGTCACAGAGAGCATGCGAATTGAATCGGCCTCACTGCCCAGCTCTTCCTGGATCTGCGCAAAGGTGGCGCTGAGCACCGGACAAATGGTGGTGCAGGTGGTGAAGATGAAATTCAGCATGACCGGTTTCGGCGTATCCAGCTGTTCAGTCATCGAGGTAGCCCTGCCCTGCTCGTCAAGCAAGCCCCAGTCGGGAATCCGGTATTCGTGAACCGTCTGCTCATAGGCCTGACGATGCATCATCGCATGATGGGCGGCATGTTCATCACCTGAGGCCGAAAGCGACCCATGCGGCATGGAGTGATGTTCCATACCTGCCATCCCGGAAGCGGCGTGATCGCTGTGAGCGTGATCCGCCTGCATCGACATCGCGTGCTCAGCGGCGGATGCCTGAGCCCCCCATGCCACCAGAACGGCAAGCACACACACGGGGCGGCAGCGACCAGTGACTGCTTGCAACTGGGTCTTCATAAACATCATTCTGTGCTCCTACACGGTATTTCAATTTTTTTCCCATGACATCGCCACCGGGTATGTGGTTGGCAAACCCGGATGAAACTGAAGATGATTGAATGCTTTGATCATTGCATTGGCACCATGAACAAGCGATTGCTGCGATCCGCTTCAGACTTGCGGAACAGACGACTATTGACTCTCCGATTCAGGTGATCGGGTAATCTCCAGATTATGATGTTCGCCGCGCACGGTCAGATGCTCGGCCTTGAAATCACCGGAAACCACAGTGACTTTCTGACCGGGCTGCACCAGAAACCCCGGGTTAGAGAACATGATGTTGTAGATCTTTCCCGCTTTGATATTGTGTCCGCGATTCGTCGTGCGCAGGGCCCCCACTTTCGCTGCCGTCGGCACTGCCAGTTTTACCCCGCTCGCCTCCGATTCCATGTAGGGTTTCATTTTCGTATCAAAGAGGACATTGGCCTTCTCGGGATCATGCACACGGAAACGGAATTCCAGCCAGAAGCCGTCAGCGGCGTAGCTCACTCGGAGAACTTCAACGCCCCACTGCTCGACCATTTTCCGGTTATCGATGGCCGGGTCGGGCATACCCGCCTCAATCTTGCGCTTCTCCGCCTCGAGCATCCCTGCGTAGATCTCCTCTTTTGTCTTCAGTTTTACCGGTTTCGCGTCATCGCCAGCGATGCTCTCCGTTCGCTGACCATCGCTCGCCTGTACTGATTTATCACCTGAGACTGATGTGGCTGCCTGAGCATTTTCGGCAAACACCAAAGGATTTGCCGTGAACAGCACTACCGCAACCAGGGACAATAGGAGATCTTGTGACTTTGACAGGTAATTTCGATTTTTGTGATTCATCCAGCTACCTCTTAGATGCAAAAAGCAGGTGCTTCGAAAGGGAAGCACCTGCATGCTGTTTTCGAGACGAATGGGACGGGGCATTGCACCCCGTCCCAACCCCGCTTATGGCACGTGGATGGCGTCCACATTCTGAGCGTTGCTGCCGTCCAGCTGACCTGCGCCGGAGAAGACCATTGCCCAGTTTGCTCCGTCATAGCTGACGACGGACTCATCCTGCACCGCACCCAGTCCGTTGACGGTCGTGGAGCTCCTTCTGAAGGACATGTAGTAGGTACTGCCCTGCACTGTCAGGCCATCGATATCTGCATTGCCCGGCAGAATGTTGGGCACACCCCGTCCACGCACATCAAGGACACGCTCGCAGCTGGTGCCATTCCAAGTATAGACATCCGCATCGTCGAACTGATCGGTGTTGTTGGTCACACCGGTCACCGCGACGTTGCCAGCCGTCGAGAAGTAGAGCGTACCGCCCGAGACGGAGAGCGCATCGACGTCACCTGCATTGCTGGCGTCCAGACCACAGGCTGAGCCATCGAAGTAAGTACTCCAGGTACCTCCAACGGTGTCGTAGGCGACGACATCCTCATCCGGTATGCCACCCAGGCCGGGTACAGCCGTGCTGGCCGCGGCGAAGGAGACGTAGATGGTCGTGCCGTTGACGCTCATGCCATCGATGTCGGCGTTGTTGGGCAGTCCCATATCGCTCACACCGTCATACAGCCTGGCAAAGACATTGGAGCCATCCACGGTGTAGATATCGGCATCGTCGAAGGGTCCTGCCACCGTCGGTACCGAACCCGCACCCAGCGTGGAGAAGTAGAGCGCCGGGGCGCCTGCTCCGTTCACGGTCACCGTCACCGTTGCCGGGGCACTGGTGTCAGTACCATCGGTTGCTGTGTAGGTGAAGGTGTCAGCGCCGGTAAAGCCGGTTGCCGGAGTGTAGGTACAGGAGCCATTCGGCACTCCTGTGACACAGACCACCGTACCACCTTGAGTGCTGGCAGCGTCGCCGGCGGCGATGGTGATCACATCACCCGCATCCGCATCCGTGTCGTTGGCCAGTACGTCGATGATCACCTGGTTGTTCATGCCGGTGGTCGCCGTATCGTCAACCGCTACCGGTATGGCATTCGGCGGAACGATTGCATTCACCGTCACATCGACCGTGGCCGGGGCACTGGTGTTGGGGCCGTCGGTTACGGTGTAGGTGAAGCTGTCAGCACCGGTGAAACCCGCCGCCGGTGTATAGGTACAGCTAGTGCCAGCGCTACAGTCGACAGCACCACCGCCAACGGACACCAGATCGTTACCGTCGACCGTCAATGCCTGGCCTTCCGGATCCGTATCGTTGGCCGTCACATCGATGACCACAGCCAGGTCCTGATCGGTCGAAGCCGAGTCGTCCACTGCTGTCGGCGCCAGATTGTCGGTAATGGTCACAGTGACCGTGGTCGGTGCTGTGTTGCCTGTGCCGTCAGTGGCGACGTAGCTGAAGCTGTCTGTACCGGCTGTCAGACCGGTAGCGTCATAGGTACAGGTACCGCTTGCCACGCCGATATCGCAGGTTACCGCGCCCAGGGTGCCGGTCAGATCGACACTGGCAATGGAGAGCGTATCGCCTTCCGGGTCGGTGTCATTGGTCAGCGGACTGATGACCGTGCTGAAGCCGGCAACCACACTGGCCGAATCCGCAACGCCGGTGGGTGCGCCGTTGACGCCACCACTGCCGAAGGCGAGAAAACGCAGCATGCCGCCCAAGCTATCTCCCACGGCCTCATTGTTGGGGTCGGAGGGATTGGTCATGTAGCCGTCGCCGTCGTAGATCGCATAGGTGCCCACTTCGGGTGCGACAATGATGGCATCCTTGGTTTTGCCGGGCGGCATCATGGCCGAGTACTGCTCGCGCGGGGCCAGACCGGTTTCGCCGGTGGTGGTGTTTTCCCAGGCGTACTGCTGACCGTCTTCGCCGTGGATCTTCATATCCATGCCTTGCAGCACCAGCACATGGGTGTCGGTCGCGGTACTGGCCAGTCGCAACAGGGTGTTTTCATTGGCGGCCAGCGGGCCGTTCGAACCAGAAGCGATGTCGGGAAAACCCGATTCATAGGGTTCGCCATTAACCAGGAACCAGGTCGGATGGCGATCGATGGCCGTGGTCAGGGTACCGTTTGCCACCGCCTCATTGAACACGGGATCGATGTCGCTGTAGAACAGTTCCACCTCGTTGCTGTAAGGCACGCCGGCATAGACCTCTCCGGCAGCGGCATCGTGGGTAACCAGACCGGCCAGTCCCATGTAGACCTGCTTCTGCGGATGGGTGCCGCTGTGGTAGAGCATGGTGCCGTCACTGTTGATCGGCGTTGGCGTGATGGCATTGCCCGTGTTCCAGATATACCCCATCTTGCCGCCGTTGGCGGGCGCTTCCGGCACATAAGAACGTACCCGTTGCGAGGCATTGGCCCGGGGTCCGGTGGTGCCGTCATCCCAGGTCGGTCCGGTGGTGGGCGCCATGCCGTTATAGTTCCCGACCGGCAACTCCTGGCCTGGAATGATGATCGATGTGGGTTCCGGCAGGCCATTGGAGATGTAGACCCGCAGCTGGTTATCGCCAGGCGGCACCTCCAGACGCGGATTCTGACCTGCTACCGGATCCGGCAGTGCATCGACACATGCCTGGCGGGCAGCATCCGTGGCTTCACCGAAACAGCCGGTCAGACTTGCATTCGAGGCACCTGGATCGACTACATAGCCCCACATAGGCACTGTGCTACCGTCAGGCAACGTCTTTGTGTATGCCTTGGCCGCGAGATAGTAGTCCACCGCGAACACTGGGCTTGCCACCAGGGAGAGCGCCATCGCCGCAGCGATTGGCTTCAGTTTCGTCTTCATGTTGTTCAACCTTTTCACTGTAGTGCCCTCCCCCATTACTCAATAGTGACTGAGGTAGGCAGCACGACCATTGCGCTCAGACTGCCACCGGGAAAGATGTCGAAGGTGGTGAGCTCTTTCTCGGCATGGGAGTGCCAGACAAAGAAATAACCACCGGCCGGATTCAGGCCACCCTCACCGGGAGGCAGATCGCCTGTGTCACCCATGAAGGGACTGCCGCTCCAGAAGCCGCCGAGTGTCAGCTCAGCCACGCCGGGCAGATTGACGGGTATCGGCTTACCGTGGTCAGGACAATACTCCCGGGTAACCGGATCAAAATCGGCATCAGTTCCGGTGGAGACGGCGCTACCGTTACAGGTATGCGCATAACCGGCACCAGTACCATAGATGTCCCAGCCGAGATCGCGTCCGGTCCAGCTCCAGATGGCGTCGACCGTCTGTTTCGGCGCGGAGTTGATGGTGTTGTCCGAACGGCCAAGGTCAGCCAGCAGACCATTGGAACTCAGCATATTGCCGTCCCGGCCGACGAAACGATGGTTCTCGCCGTGATAGTGGAAGGGGTGGCTGTCAAGACCCGCATTGGCATTGCGTACCAGCACCTTGTCACCCGGGTGGGACATCGCCAGCGACTGGTAGGGCTGATAGGGAAACAGCGGGTTGAAGTCGCCCTGCACCAGGTCCGGATAGACGCGTCCGTTGACGAAGTAGATGGTGGCGAAACGCTCGTTTTGCGTGAAATGGGTCGTGTGACCCAGCTCCATCTGTTGGTGGATATTGGGATCCGCCTCGGTCTGCATATAGAGGAACTCTTGGTCGAAATCGGTCTCGGTACCCGCGCCATAGGCACTGTCGGTGCCATCGGCGGGTCGCACGATGAGTGCACCCAACAGACCCATCTCGGAGTGCAGCCCCGGGTTCTCGCCGTCCATACTGTGATAGACGTAGGTACCCGGCTTGCCGGCCGTGAAGGTATAGGAGACGGTTTCCAGCAGAGAAGAGCTGTTGGTCACCAGACCGGTAGAACCACCCGTTGCATCAATCTTGTGCCCCGGAATGACCAGGGATACCGGATCCGGCACACCGTAGTTGGTCAGGTTGATGGTCACCTGCTCTCCCTCGGTCACGATCATGGTCGGCCCGGGATACTGAGGCAGATAGTAGCCACTGCCCTCGGGATGGGTAGCACCGGCCCCTGCGCTCAGATCGCCAAAACCCCACATGTAGAGGCTGGTACCTTCAGGCAGACTGATATTGAAGGGGGCTGCATACAGATTGAAGGTATTGCTGACTGGCTGAATACCGCGAATCGAATGTTCGACGGCCTGTGCCGATGTCAAAGGCATCAACCCCAGACCCAGCATGAGAGTGCCGATCAGGCCTCCAAAGTTTTTAAATCTCTTAATCATGTTCTTTCTCTCCTGATCAAGCGCCGGGTGCCGTGACGACGATCTCAGTGATCAATCCGCCGTCGAGCTGGGTTTTGTTACTCATCTGATAGAACTCCGAAGCATTCAGGAAGTAAGTCCCCTCAGCCACGTCGCTGGTATCGATGATCACATCGTGGGTCTCGCCGCCACCGAAGTTGATGGAGGAGGTATTGACATAGATATTCTTGCCATCGAGACCGCGCATCTGGCGCGCACCGGTGCCGACGATCTTCATCTTCAAACCGGGAGCGGTCAGGGTAAAGAAACGGTCGATACTGACGTTGGAGAACCGGAGCAGCAGTTTCTTGCCCTGCTCGATGGTGATGCCGGCACCCATGTCCTGCGACACTTCACCGTTGTTGAGCGGTGTGGTATCCCCAGGTACGCCATTGAGAAAACCGTCGGTATCGCGAGGCGGATGCATCACGACCAAATCGGATGGCGTATGCACGTCATCCAGCACCGTATCGGGGTAGCCACGGCCGTTGATCTGCGGATAGTTGGTTTCCAGAGTAGAGAAGGGTAGCGGCTGCACCTGGATGTGGGCATCGTGGAACTTGGAATCGAAACCCGAAACCTGAATCGGCGCCTCTACGTCGTAGGCGGTGGTGCCGTCATTGTCGTTATAGGCATAGCCTGTCGGCGCAGCGGGATCCGTGCCGCCCTTTCTTGTTCCCACCGGACACGGAATGGTGCCGGTACAACCGGTCTCATCCTGCTTGGCATGGACATAGAGATTGGCCAGCATGCCCATCTCCATGTGCTCGGTGGCCTCCACGTGGCAGTGATAGATGTAGGTACCCGGCTCTCTGTTGTTGTAGTAGTAGGTCAGCGTCGAGCCCATGTTGATGGCGATCGAGACCTCGGGTACGCCATCGAATACAGTGGCGGCGTTGGGGAAACCGTGATAATGCACAGTATGCGGATCGAACAGATCGGGACGCATCACCGTACCCACATTGGTCAGCGAGAGAAACAGCTCATCGCCTTCATCGAGCACGATACTGCTTCCCGGCCAACGGGCTGCCAGGATACCTTCTGCAATCACATCATCGGGCAGTACACCTGTCTTATCAGCGAAACCAAATGTGTACATCGGATGGCCGTCGGACATTTCGGAAAAACCGTCGCCAGCGACCAAGTGCATACACTTGACTGTGCCGTTATTGGGACCCGTCACCACATCGTTGTTGGGATTACTATCCTCCTGCACATCCAAAATGGCGTTCCCATTGACATCATCGCCCGGGTTACCGCACTGCACGTTAACCGAGGCATGCAGGGTTTCGATCCCCCCCAGCAACATCAGCGAGACCGCTGTGGCTAGGGCACGTTTCTTAAATTTGCTTTTCATCTTCATATCTCCTCTGGGAGTAATATGAGACTTTGCCTGGCATTCCTCCCGAGCGCTGTCGGGAGGGATTGCCTGTGCCTCTGTCTCGCTTAGGGCAGCTCGTCTGCGCCGATTTCGTTGGTATTGCCGTTGTTGCGGGGATCACCATCGATATCCACACCCAACGGACCGGTTGTACCGACGTTCCGACCGGCGCTGATAGCAGGCGAACCCGCGGCCAGATGGTAGTCGTAGAAGACCCGAAGCAGCGGATTGGTACCTGTCTCGACCAGAGACAGCGGACCGAAGGCCACCTGGATGAAGTTGCCACCCTCGTCGAAGGCACCTGCCGTCTGCAGCACGGTGAACTCACCGATGTTGACGCCGTTCTTGCCTTCATTGAAGACAGAGTTGGCGAACACGGCGTCCGCGGTGAAGACATTCTGTCTGCCGGTGTACTCAGCCGTATTGTCGGCGTTGTCAGTCAGCAGGGTGTTGAGAGCAAACATCGTGTCTCCGCTCTCGACCACACCGTCCAGAACCGCCATGTCATTGCTGAAGGCGTTGGCATTCGCCAGGTTGCAACCTGTCGGTGCCGTGGTGCAGTTAGCTGGGAACAGACCCGTCTCAATAACCGTCGTGTTCGGATCGTCATAGTTCAGCCAGAAGAATGAACGGTTGGCGAACACGATATTGTTAATGAAATTGGCATCGGAGAAAGTCAGGTACTCATCGAGTCGATTGATACCACCGTTGAGCGGCAGACTGCTGGTACTCATGGAAGCCAGCAGATCAGCCAGGGCGGGCGAATGCAGTCTGGACACAATACCCGCAGGCTGTGCGTTGGACTGATTCGGGAAGCCCGGGGTGAAAGCCAACGCAGCGGTTGCCGTCGACTCGTTGTGGGCGATGGTGTTGTTCACCACATGCACCTCTACTGCATCCTGGATGGTCAGGGCACCTGCCAGTGCGGATACATTGTTGGTAATCATGTTGTTGAACAGGCTCACATCCCACCACCGGTTGTTGCGGTAGTTGCTGCTGTTGCCTTGGCGGCTGTTGACGATGTCGGTACCACTGGCACTGACGATGGCGATACCGCCGCCGTCACCTGCACCGGCCAGGTTGCCGTGGATACGGTTGCCGTCGACCACTACGTTACCGGTACCCTCGGAGAGGCCACCCGCTACGAGCGCAATCTTGCCGCCGATGTAGATGCCGCCGCCGTTGACCGCGTTGGCCTGGCTGAACGACTCGTTGAAGATGACATCGTTGTGCTCGATGCGGCCGCCGTTGGAGACACCCACATGAGCGATACCGCCACCGTTACCCTGGCTGTAGTTGCCGCACACCCAGTTGTTCTGCACACGGTACTGATCGGCACCGGTGAACAACGAGATGCCGCCGCCTGCGCCATCGGAACCGCCGTTCTTGGTCACCATGTTGTGGTGAATGCGAATGCGGTCGTTGACGGCATCGGTATTGGCCAGGAAGTTATTGCCCTGGTTATCCGTCATCTCGACCGTCAGGTTGGGATGACCGACACGGATACCACCACCGTAGAAACCGGAGTTGGTGGTAATCACGTTGTTACCGATATTCATCCACGGGGCGTAGCCGTTGACGACGATACCGCCACCCTGGCTGGCGCCGACAATGGTGAAGCCGTCGATACGGGCGCCACGATTGCGACGGATGTTGAAGCGGTTGAGACCACCCTGGTTGTTAGGCGTGGTCGTATCCAGACCAGCCACGAAGATGCCAGCACCCTCCTCTGTGGGAAAGGTCGGCGCACCCAGTGCCTGGAAGACACCGCCGGCACCGGCTGCCTGACCGGGCAGCAGACTGATCTCACCGTTGGTCAGATCACCGTCGGTCAGCTCCTCGATGCGGGTACGCCAAGCCATGACCTTCTCGGTCGGCGTCTGACGGGCGTTGATGGTCACGCTACCGGCGCCCCAGCCTTGCAGCTTCACGGGCTTGTGCATGATCACCAGTTCGTCGTAGACACCGGGAGCCACCAGTACCATGTCACCCGCATCAGCAGCGTCGATTGCTGCGTTGATGGTGGGATACTGCAGCGGTACGTGGATGATGGCGTAGTTCTGACCGTTTTCACGGACTCCCATCAGGGTTCCATTGTCGACACCGATGGTCAGCGTGACACCGGTCTCGGATTCCACCGGCGTGGGCACACCGGCTGCACGGGTCACAACCACCTGGTAGTCACCTGCCGGCAGCGCGGGAATCGCCGCGTCGATGGTGGTGGCCGACCAGGAAGAGGTGGGAACCACCGTCCGGTTACCATCCGCATCCTCCAGCTCCAGCGTGCCGGCGAAGGCATTACCGAAGTTGCGGTTGCGATTGATGAAACGGGTTGCGGGATTCACACCATCCCAATCGGGATTGAGGACCTGCTCTACACCCAGCGAGGTGATGCGGATGTTATCCCCAGGCGTACCCACCGGACCGATACCGCGCGTGGTGTTCTGCACGTTACGGATCATCGGTGTACGTTCCGGTACCGCACAGTCGACCGGGTAGGAGACCGGCGTGGCGAAGGCCGCCACCGGCACCACCGGGGTATCCAGATAGGTCGTGGAACCCGGCATGTACTGGAAGGTGTAGCAGAACTGGCTGAAGGCCGAGTTGAAGTAAGGATCAACCATCATCTGACCAGGATTCTGTGGATCCGGGATCGGGCCAGAGTCGTTCATGCAAGCCGTCAGCATATTCGGCGACATACCGGAAGGCTGAGGCAGGTTGGCGTTCCAGGTGGAAGGCACCAGTGCATTGTAGGCACCGTACTCGTCGGAGTAGACACGGTTGACCTCTTTGCCGTTCCAGTCGTAGAAAGCGACCGGCACCAGCGGAGGACCGTACTTCTCACCGAAGTTCGGGCTGTTCGGATTGAACTCATTGGCCAGATCGTTGAGGATCACGCCGGTGACGTTGGCGGCGATCGGTACGTCGCTGACCAGGAAGAAGTCAGCAGCCGCGTTCTGCGCGCCGGCCAGACCCACCTTCTTCACATCACACACTGGACGGGTATCGCCAGCGAACGGTGACATGGCGTCAGGATTGCCAATATTGGCAGGATCGATCAGCATGGCTTCTTCGCCACTGCCGTCTTTGGTCAGAATAGCCATGTAGGGCGGTACAGGCTGAGCATCGCCGATACAAGTCGGCGGCAGGGCCTGCAGTGCGGGCTGGAACTCGTCACCGAAGTCCACATTCTTGTGATGCTCACGCAGAGTCGAGTAGCCCGTGGGCGTGGTTGCCTCGACGATATAGTCGCCGGGGATCAGCCACTCAGTGGGAAGTTTGTCGCCAAGTGTCGCGAAGTTCGGATCGTTCGGTGTAGCGACCGACCGCACATCGTTGTAAAAGGCCTGGATCTTGGCAGCCGCCGCCGGATTGGACACAGCGAGGCTGTCCATGTCGTAGGCACTGAAGGCGTAACCACCGTCGAACACGCCCGGACGCACTTGGTTCCAGCTGCGCATACCGTCGAAACAGCGGGTATCGGCGATACCCAGATCGGTCAGGCTGTTCTGGCCCTGACAGTCGGTCGGCAGATTGTCGTCCCAGCTGTCTGTCCATGCCACGGCGATAGCATCGCCGAGATCGAAGACACCGTTACCGTTGTGGTCGACGTCCTCGGCACCCTTGGCACCGCCTTCGGCCCAACCCAACGGCGCGTTGTCCACATCGGCATGTTCAACGATGCCGTTGGCGTTGACGTCGTCGATGACATTGTCGTCAGCCTGCAGGATACCATCCTGGTTCCAGTCGACGTCGCCTTTACCGCAAGGGAAGCTGGTATTCAGCGAGCAGGGATCGCCAGGAATGAACGGTGCGACTTCAAAGATCACAGGCGCATCGATATCGCCATCGGCGTAGAGATTGACCTGCACTCTGGGCACACCGGGCTCCCATCCCTCGCCGACCGCGAACTGAGGATCGTTCTCGGCGCGGGTGACGGTGTTGAACACGACACCGGAGATACCGCCGTTCTCACCGACATAGGTCGGAGGAAGTGCACTGAAATCCAGGTTGGTGTAGTCGATCTTACCGAACTGGATGACGTTGGTCTGTCCCAGAAAACCCTGGAAGGCTTGAGTCAGGACAGGACCGACTTCAGTGCGTGACAGGTTGTCGCCCGTATTCGGGTTGATCGCCGGATCAAGACAGGCACCGGTAACCGGATCGAAGGTCGGCGTTGCGCACTGCTCCTGAGGATTCAGCTCACCGAATGCAGGAAACATGTCGGCGGTAGTTTTGTCCACGGGACCACCGGCATCCGCCACAGCGGTCAGACCGGTTGCCTTCTTATTGGTGAAACCGACCTCGGCCACCATCCAGTTGAACCAGGGGAAGGACTCGTCAAAAGGCGCCACGCCGTCAAAATCGGTCGGGAACGACTGATAGACGGTACCGTCACGCCAGCGAACATTTACAGGACCGGTCTCAGCACCCGCATTGGTTTCAGTGGCGTCCCAGAAACCGTTCTGGTTGGTATCGTTGAAGATATAGGTGGTCAGACGGTTGAACCAGTTGAACACCGGTACTTCACCGAAAGCACAGCTCTGACCGCCGTTACAGGTACCGGCCGGGTCGACGGTGAAGGTCATGGTGGCGATAACCACGTCAAGCGGGGTATCGAAGACCTTAAGCTCGTAGCTGCCGGGAGGCACATTAGAAATAGAGAAAGTGCTGTCCGCGTTACAGGGCATGGCGTAACGGGTCAGACCGGGCGCGGCGTTGTTCTCATTGATGGCGACCCAGCACTGCGGAAAGGGGCGGCCGCTGAAGAGACTGGTTGCCGGCGGACGCGACATATGCATGTCGGTGATCATGCCGCTGATGGTGGCAGGCGAAGCACCGTCCGAAAGATAGTTGATCTCTTTGGTAAAGCCAAAGAAGGTATGCGGTCCGGGCAGGCCGAACTCCACCATGAAGGGAGGCTCGTTGGCCTTGACCCAGGCGTCGTTGACCGGCGTACCCTCGATGGTGGCAGTCTGCGTCCAACCGGCTTGAGGTGTGATGATGATGCCGTATTTGCCTGGCGCCACGTTCTTGATGATCAGGGTACCGTCAGCATTGGGGGTTAGCGTACCGTCAGCGCAGGTGCCATCCGCACGCGCCGGACAAGCGTTGCCGCTGCCATCGGTTCCCATCAAGGGGGTATCGGGATTCTGACCTACGTAAACCGTACCGAGAGGATTGCCGAAAGCATCCTGCAGCATCGGACCGCCATTAGCGCCGTATTTACCGGCAGGCTCTTCGACCACTACATTGAACTTGGTAAAGTCCGGTTTCTCGTAGGGGAGTCCGGTGGCCTGATCGGTACAGGCATTGGAGGTCGGCTCCTCTTCCGGCAGATCTGCCGCGCCGTTCAGCGGGTAGCAGTCATGAAACAGGAAGACCGAAATCTGCGCTGTGGGGATGGGGTGCGGCTCAACCACCACAGTGAGACTGTCCTTGGTGTTCTGCGGATCGTCCGCATTCGGCAGTACCGTGACCGGCCCGCCACCCATGGCATAGCCTGAGTAGGGAAGTATCGAGACATAATAGCGGCCTGGCGGTACTTGCGAGATGGTCACCGCATCGGTGTCCTCGTAACCCTTCAGGGGCTGACCGGCTGCTACGCCCTGCTTGATGCCGAGCGGGTGATAGCTCTTGTGGAAATTCATCACCAGTTGATCGGCAAGTGCGGGAGGATTGTTCGGATCCACATTCCAGGTGGTGTCCTGCTGCATCATCCAGCGGAATCCAGTGACGGGTTGGCCGTTACCGTCCACCACATTGAGTGTGTAATCGGCAGCCTGAGCAGCCGTTGTTGTAATCAGGGCGATCAACATTAGCGTAAAGCTAATTCCTGCACCTATATGTCTCGATACTTTCATAAGTAGCACCCCAGTTATCGAAATTGACAATCGACAGAGTTCCAAATCCTTCCATCTCTGCGCCTTTGCGGGTTGGAAGGGCCACCCATCAAGCGGGTGGCAACCCACTCATGGCGAAAACGCACAAATCCACAGATCTATGCCGTTGTGATGATTGTCGACGAATACGCGAGGGAAAACCGGTAGGGTAAGACAGTATATGAGGGACCGCGGGTACCTAAGATCAAGGTAGGGTTAGGTAGTCAAAGAGGGGGTTGGAGAAAAAAGTCTGCTTTAAATTCCCAAGAGGATTAAAAGACTTGTTTAATGAAGAATTTATTAAGAATAAGCTATACCTGCAATCAAAATTAGAAAATCCTAAATCGCAACATTACCAGGATATTTTTTAGGCTGAGAACAGCCCGGAACATACGGATTTGGATAGCTCCGGGTACTCAAGTAATGCCATTTGGATAGTGTTACAGGCCCTAGATACTCCAGTGAGAGACACTATCGATCACACTACCGTGACGGGAAAAATTGAACTTACCTCCAGACAAAATGGTTCGTTCCTGCACAGGCTCAAGGTAATTGGGCAGCGTATCAAATCCCATATCATTATCTATTCTACCGCTGACTTCGAAAAACAGATCCAGCTGCCCCTCTGACATTTCCAACGTAATGTTGACGCTGCACCGAGCCTCATGCTTGAAACAGAGCATCTTCAGCGCATCTTTAAGCATTCTGTAGAGTATCGATTTACGCTCTGTGGTCAGATCAGTCTCCGCAACCCGGAAATGAAACTGCACCTCAAGACCTGATGTAGAGGTATGACATTCCGAGATCAATGAATTGATAGCGGCTCGAAGTCCGAAATCGTCAAGACTGGGCGGACGAAGATCCATGGCCACCATGCGAATTTTCTGCGCCGCGTCCTGTAAAATGGGAACAATTGATTTTGTCGAATCAAGATGAATTGACTGCTCCTCGCCCTGCCCCGTCAGACTCGACATATACTGTTCCAGTTGCATCTTCACGCCTGAAATCGTCTGCACGACATCCTCATGGAGTTCGTAAGCGATACGACGTCTCTCATCTTCCTGGGCATTGATCATCTTCGCCGTGAGGTACTCCAACATCCGATTTCGCTCTCGAGTCTCCTTATTTTGCGCCTTGATGATATTTTCCGAGCGCTTGACATGTAAAAGCAGGAAACCGTAGAGAATAAACATGCAGAGTAGAACGATAATCGATACCAGCAGAATGGTTCTGTCAGCCAGATGGGTGTAGTCAGTGACATCAGAATAGACTTCAAAAACGCCCTTTACCTCTCCCGTGGTTACCAATTTAATCGGTACATAGGTCTGCACCAGGTTTGCATCTTCCGTATCCCGGTCGAAGAGGTTAAAGCTGTCGCGATAGATAAGTACCGTGGTAATTTCGCCATTCAGAGCTTTCTTAAAGCCTTCATTCTTTTCCTGACCATCACCGATCTGACTCGCCTTGGTCGAGTAGACGACAGTGCCTTCCAGATCATAGACCTTAATGCGCACGACACTGGTATTGAGAAGCAGTTTCTGAATGGCTTTCGTCAGAACAGGCCCCAGAACCAGATTCTTATTGTTAATTTCGTTCGTACTGCCGGCATAGTTCAGGAACATCACAAAGTGATCATTCAATGCATACTCGGTAGAGACGGTAAGCGCTTCATTACTTCGACGGCCCGCATCCTCAATAATCTGAATCGTCTCGTATCTGAAAAAGAGAAAAATGCAGGCTGCAGCTAAAGCCATGGCAACAAAGCTGATAAGGCCATAGCGGAATGTCAGTCTGTAATTTTTTTCTTTTGTTTCCATAAATGTCGGAGAAGGCTAAATTGTGGGTACAGTTTTAACATGAGTATGTGCAGATAATCCTTATTATGCCAATTATGGTATACTTGTCTTCATCTGGCTGTTCTTCACAGACTCATTTAATAACTGTACCCACAATTTAGCCTTCTCAGCCTTTTATGGAAA
>JARRNY010000048.1:0-35946 GCA_037384445.1 Candidatus Thiodiazotropha sp. | reverse complement strand
GGCATCAGAGTCAATTCGAGTATGAGTTCCATCGGAGCCATCAGATTACCACCCAGGCAATGACGAAGAGTGCCGTACTCAAGAGGTAGAACTCCGCGTTGGCGCGCCGATAGATGCCCTGCATGCCAAGGGAGAGGAAATCGACCAGCGACTTGACGCCGTTCTCCAGCCAGAGAAAGCTGCCGCGATACCAGCCTTTGATCAGATGCATCAGACCGGCATAGAAGTTGTCGCTGTACTGGTAGCGCACATCGGCGGTGAGAAAGTGGCCGCCGGCGTAGTTGTCGAGTTGATGCACCCGTTTGCTCGGTCCGGCGCTGTAGAAGATCAGAGCGCCGATGCCAAAGCCGGCGAAGAGCACGCCGATGACCCATATCATGTCGAGAGAGCCACTGCTGGAAGAGACGCCGCCGAGGGTGTAATCAACCACCGGCAAACCGATGGACTGAAGAGCGGACGCAACCCAGGTGAGGGGGATGCCTGGTAACAAGCCAGTGAGGAAGATGATCGCGGCAAGGATCAGCATCGGGATCATCATGCTCCAGGGAGCCTCTCTTACCTGCTCGTGCTCCATGCGCAATTGGCCCAGGAAAATATTGTGGATCAACTTGTAGACCGAGAGGATGGTGCCCAGGGTGCCGATGATGGCGCCAACGAACAATAGAGGCATGCCGTCAACCAGCAAGGAGCGGTAGACCAGCCACTTGGAGACGAAGCCGTTCATGGGCGGCAGACCGGCCAGGCCGATGATGCCGCACAACAGCACCAGAAAGGAGAGGGGCATGCGCGTCACCAGTCCGCCCATCTTGTTCAGGTCGGCAGTGCCGGTGCGATGCATGACCGCGAACACAGACAACAGCAGGGCCGCCTGGCAGGCGGCGTAGTTCAGCACGTGCAGCAGCCCGCCAGCGGCGCCCATGGCGTTGGCGGTGACCAGACCGAGCAGCATGTAACCACCCTGACCTATGCCATGCCAGGCCAGTAGGTAGCGGGCATCGTTCTGCTTCATCGCGGTGTAGGTGGGAAAGATGATCGTGAAGATGGCCAGCCAGGCCAGCAGGTCGCGGGCGTCGATCAGGGTAAAGGGGATCTTCAGGCTTTCGATGTTGACCACCCCGAACAGCTTCACCAGCACCAGGGCGATCGCGAACAGACCCATGCGCGAGGAGATGGCGCCAAGAAAGGCACTGCCGGGGCCGGGGGTTTCGGCATAGGCGGGGGCCTGCCAGAGATGAAACGGCAGCAGCCCCATCTTGATACCGAAGCCGGCGCCGAAGAGGATCACCAGCATCCACAGATGGGCCGTACCCATGCGGCTGACGGCGGTGAGGATCGCATCGAACTGCAGCGAACCCGCAGAGACATAGACCAGGGCGATGCCGCCGAAGATCATCATCGCGCCAGCCATGGCATAGGTGATGTAGCGCATGGCCGCCCGGGTGGCGACACCGCCGGCCATGGCCATCAACAGAAAGCCGGCCCAACTCACCAGTTCCCAACCGATGAACAGCGACAGCAGATCGCCGCTGGCGAGCAGGATCAGCATGCTGAGCACGTTCAGCGCCATCGCCAGATGGAACAACCAGAGGTTGCCCCCCTGACGGCGGAAGGCGCGCTCCCACTCGCCGCAACTGTACCAACTGCTGAGCAGGGCAGCACCAAGGGTGATCAGGGCAAAGAACCAGCTGAGGGCGTCGAAGCGCCAGGAGAGGGTCTGGCCCAGCACCTCAAACGAGAGCGAGGAGGCGATGGCTGCACCGCCATAACCGAGACTGGCCATCTTGATCAGTCCGAGCAGTTGCACCCCGTAGAGGATGGTTACCATCCAGCCAGCTGCCAGCTTGCGGCCCAGCAGCAGAGCCACCAGTACAGTAACGCCCGAGTAGAGCAGGAGCTCATCCAGCGGAGTAAATGTCATCGACTGCCTCCCAGCACGGTATCGATATAGAGAGCGCTGTTCCCGGTCTGTAGCGAAACTCGGGTCAACAGGTCACCCACGGGTGATACAAAGAGGGTTGCCGCCAGCAGGCCGATGCCAAAGAGGGAGGCGGTGATCAGTGAAAGGCCTGCAGGTCTGGGTGTCTCGGTGTGCCTCTGTTCGTCGGGCCTCTTCTCGTAGAGCATCCCTGCGAGTCGGAACAGATAACTGGCCTCAATCACGGTGGCGAGCAGGAAGACGGTGAGACCGATCAGGTAGAGGACCGAGGTCTGGGCTGCCAGCTCGGTGATCAGGGTGAACTTGGCCCAAAATCCGGGCAGGGGTGGGAAGCCGATCAGCGAGAGGGCGAAGAGCACAAAGAGCCCAGCGCCCAGCGGTGATGACCTGGCTGCCCCGCGTAACCTTTCAAGGGCACCACCCCAGCCGTCGGCCAGCATGAAGAGCCCCGATTTGATGATCAGATGATGGAAGGCCAACGCCAGTACCGCCAACAGGCCGGCACCATCCGGGATCGCCAGGGCAATGAAGATCATGCCCAGCTGTCCGATGGAGGAGAAGGCCAGCATGCGCCGCATGTCCTTCGCCCGCCAGGCGGCCAATTCACCGCTGACGACGCCGAGGATACCGAGTACCAGCATCACTTGCAGTGCCTCGGGTTGCTGGAAGACCAGCACCAGCAAGCGCAGGATGATCAGCAGCGCCAGCTTCGAGACAAGAGCCGCAAGAAAGGCGGCCAGACGGCTGCTGGAGGTGGCATAGACCTCAGGTACCCAGGTGTTGACTGGAAACAGCTCCGCCTTGACGCCGACCCCGATAAGAATGGAGAGGAAAGCGGCCAGGCCCAGCGGCGTGTTCAACTGCTGGGGGGCCAGTTGCGCCAGATGGGCCAGATTGAGAGTGCCGGTCTGGCCATAGATCAGGGCGATACCGAGCAGGGTCAGAACCGAGCCGATACCGCTCAGAATCAGGTAGCGCAGGGTGGCTGCATAGGCCGCACCGGTAGCGGAGACGGCGATCAGCCCAAAGGTGGCAACCGCAACCAGCTCATAGAAGACATAGAGATTGAACAGGTCGCCGGAGAGTGCCAGACCGGTAGAGGAAGCGATCAGCAACAGCATCAGGGATTGGCGTCGGCCACTCTCCTGGTCGAGCTTGAAAGGCCAGAACAGCAGCCCCAGCAACTGCACCGAGAAGGCGAACAGCAGGGCCAGGCTATCCACATAGAGATTGATCCCCAGCGGTGGGGCGAAACCGCCGATGGCCAGCGAGAAGGGCAGTTCGGAACCGGTGAACCACTGCTCGGCCAGCAGCCAGCCGTCGTAAAGCAGAATGGTAGGGCCGACCCAAACTCCAATCCCGAGCGAGAGCCGCATCAGCAGCGGCAGCATAAAAGCACCAAGTAAAGGCAGTACGATCGGCAGTACCATCAGGCTGTTCATGACTTACCCCCTTGCGCATCTGCGCCGTCGGCTTGCGACAGCGAGGGTAGCGGCGGTAGTGGGCGCTCCCCGAGCGGAGCCTCCTGGCTGATGTCACGGGGCGTGCCGGCGGCGGCCGCGATATCTGCCTGCATCCGTTCGGCCACTTCGCTGCGCTCCAGAGTGCCGTAGAGCTGCCGGATGCGGATCAGGATACTGATGGCCAGCGCCTGTACACCGACACCGATAACGATAGCGGTCAGCACCATCGCCTGCGGTACCGGATCGACCATGCCTGGTTGCACGCCGAGGTGGGTCATGATCGGCGCCACCGAGTCCCAACGGTAGCCGGCCAGCACCAGCATCAGATTGGCCCCGGCTTCGGCGATGACCAGCGCCAACACGGTGCGGAAGAGATGACGTGAGAGGGCCAGACCCGCCAGGCCGATAGTGATCAGACCCATGGCCGTAGTGAAGAGTATGAGCTCGGGAGATGGCAAGGAGATCATGCTTCCGCCTCCGTCTGTGCCAGGTGCGACAACAGGCTGGCCAGTTCCGCACCCACTTTGAGGCCCACCGCGATGTAGAGCAGCGGCAGGGTACCAGCGGAGACCAGCTGGCCAATGCTGTCCTCGATCAACAGGGGCTGCAGAAAGGCCTCGCCCTGGGCCAGTGCCACCAGGCCGATAAGAATAAAGCTGGCGCCGGCAAAGCCCTCGATGATGCTCAGCATGCCGTGATGCAGACGCGCTCCCGGACGGGCCAGTAGCGGCAGGAAGAAGGCCGCAGCCAGGATCACACCCCCCTGGAAACCGCCGCCAGGTGTCAAATGGCCGTGCAGGATAATGTAGAAGCCGATGACCATGAGCAGGGGAAACAGCATGGCCCCACCATGGCGCAGCACGAAGCCGCCCTCGGTCATGGTGCCGGCGGTGGTATGGCGGCGGCCAAGTATCAAGCCTGCGCCCGAAGCGGCGGCGAAGAGAATCGACAACTCACCCAGGGTGTCGATACCGCGATAGCCCAGCACCACCGAGGTGACGATGTTGGCGGCTCCCGTGTCCTGCGGTGCATTGGCCAGGATCGCCTCACCGATCAGCATTGGGGGTGCGCCGAAGTCGAGGCCGCTGGCGATGGCCAGCAGCATAAAGCCGAGCCCGCCGGCGAACAGCAGTCCAGTGAGATTACGCATGGGGCGACTCCTTGCGCTGGGCGATCAGCAGGTTGCGGCCCGGCTTGGCGCCCTCCAATCGCCATAACCCCAAGCGGCGCAGGGCAAGGGCCAGGATCAGGCTGCTGAGTCCGACGCCGACAGCGGCCTCCGTCATCGCCACATCGGGGGCACGCATGAGTGCAAACAACAGGGCCAGTCCGAGGGAGACCACCGAGGCGGCGGCAACAGCGGCCAAGTGGTTTCGCACCAGCAGCACCATCACGGCGGAGACCAGCATCATCAGAGACAGCGCCAGCAGGATCCAGATCTGTAGTTCGCTCATGAGCGGTTCTCCTCGGGCGCTTCGTCACTTGGCTTTTTCCAGGGCTGCACCCCGGCCATCAGCAGTGCGCGGGCGATGGTCGAGGAGCCGAGTGGGTTAGTGACCAGAATCATCAGTCCGATCACCAGCAATTTCGTCCACCAGGCGGGGTAGAGCAGGGCGACGCCCAGCAGCAGCGAGAGGGCGCCCAACGTAACCGCTTTGGTGCCGGCCTGGATTCGGTTATAAACGTCGGGCATGCGCAGCAGACCCAAGGCGCCGAGTAGAGTGAAGGCGGCACCGATCAGCAGCAGAATATCGGCCAGTAGTCTCATGATCCGTTCCCCTCGATGGCGCGGGCGATGGCGACGATGCCGACAAAGGCGAGGGTGCCGTAGATCAGGGCCACATCCAGATAGAGCGGACTGCCGAGCAGGGCGGCTATCAGCGCCAGTCCGGAGGTGGTGATGACGGCCAGGGTGTCGGCGGCCACCACCCGATCAGGGGCTGCCGGGCCAAGCAGCAGGCGCAAGAGGCTTAACAGTACCGCCAGCCCGAGCATGGCCAGAGCGATGATTTCCAGCGTCGTTAAACTCATTTAACGAATCCCCTCAGATGGCGTTCGAATTGATGGGTAATGGCTTGAGTTGCGCCTTCGATGTCGAGATCGGGCGGCACATCCACCCAGTGGATGAGCAGGCTATCTTCACCGACGTCGACCGTCAGCGTACCGGGTGTGAGTGTGATGCTGTTGGCCAGGATGAGGCGGCCGAGGGGGGATTGCAGGGTGGTCTTTACCTCAACCAGCGCCGGCCTCAGAGGCAGTGACGGGGAGAGAATCCGGCGAGCCATATCGAGGTTGGAACGCACCAGAGCAATGAAAAATACGCCCAGGTAGGCGAGGAAGGCAGGAACGGCGGACACGGTAAAGCGTAGCCCGCTGAAGATCTCCAGATGGGGCCGGCTGATCAGGGTGACGGTGAACGCCACCAGCAGGCCGGCAATCAATTCGGTCGGATCGAGGCTGCCGGTGAGCAGAAGCCAGAGTGCGAAAAGCAGGACGAACAGAAACACGCTACTGGAGAGCGTGCTGGAAGCCGTTTCGCGGGTATTGGTGTTCATTATCCATCCACCCTTTACATTCTCGATTATTAAAGTACCGGTCTTTTTTTGCGCCGGTTTGATTTATCAAAACACTATCGTGTTACCACAACATGACGCCACCGATCGGAACTGATGTCAATCAGGCTGCATCAACGATTGTGGGTGGAAAGTAGGTTTTCGCCATACTTTCGTGCAATTCACCCAACATGACCTGCATCTCGTCGATGAAGTCGTGCAGGATCTGATTGTCCATCTTGTCCAACGGCATGGTCTCTATGCGTTTTTCGATCTGACGCAGAATCTTCATCGGGGCTCGGTTCTTTGGCAACCGCGATAAATTAAAGGACATGCTCTCAAGGCAATAGCTCAATGAGCGCGGAAAATTCTGGATCTGGAACAGAAACTTCAGCACCTCGCGTCGGCGGATACGCACTTGCATATGTTGGCGGTACATCTGATAGGCGCTAAGTGATTTCAACATGCTCATCCACAGGATGTCTTCGAACGGCGTCAATTCCGGTGCGTCGTCGGGGATCGGATTTTCCGAGCGCACATCGATGATGCGCGTGGTCATATCGGCACGCTCCAGTTTGCGTCCCAGATTGAGAAAGTAGTAAGCGGTATCGTGGCTCATACTGCCGGCCAGCAGGCCGGTCAGCAGCTGTGAACCGGCAATGATCTCCTCCAGGTAGCGATGTCGTCCCTGACGCGAGAAGCTGCTCTGTTTATTGTCCACCGCCTTTTGATAAAAGCCGTTGATTGCCTCCCAGGCCTCGCGGGGCAGGATTTCGCGAATGGTGCGGGTGTTCTCCCGCAGCACCGCCAGGGTACTGATGATGGAACTGGGATTGGTCTCGTCGGAGATGAGGAAGTTAGCCACCCGCCGTTCGGTGAATTCGGGATGGCGCTCGCCATAGGCCTCATGACCGCCGATCAGGCTGATCAGCGCATCCCAGCCTGGCGCCACCTGGGGCGGCAGGTCGAGCATCAGGTTGGTATTGACGGTGACCAGACGCGCGGTGTTCTCCGCCCGTTCCTGATACCGTCCGATCCAGTAGATGGTTTCAGCGACCCTGGAAAGCATGAGTTGACCTCCGGTTATGAAGTCCTGTGAACCGAGCAAGTTGCTGTCGGCGAGTGTGGTTACCTGTACGGTCTGTCACTATCATAAAAGCTGTTCTCGGCGAGAAGCTTTTCTTCACTTCAGCCAGGTACATTAAGCATACCCTGATAGGCGGCCAGACGGTTATCCAGTTCAGTGATCTCCCTCAAGGCCTCGTCCATACCGGATGGGGTCTCTATCATGGCCAGCTTGCGAGCCAGATTCGACAGTGATTCAACGGCCTTGCGACTGCTGTCGGTGGCTGCTGCAAGCCGCTCATTCAACGCCTGCTCCGGGATTGTCAACGCTTGGCTCTCTTCCAGCAGGAGAGCAATGCCGGCCAATTCCGTCAGTGTGGTATGGGTTAAGTGGTCGATGCCGGCACGGTAGCGCTGATAGCTGAGTTCACCGATATTGAAACGGCGTCTCAACCAGATATCGAGCTGTTCCAGCGACTGGGAGAGTTTATGCATGATCGTCAGGTAGGATTGTGCTCCCAGTTTTTCAAAGCGCCAACGCAAGTCGTCGAACTTGTGTGCAAGTTGAGAAGCCGGGGTACCTCTGTCTCTCTCCAGCATTTGGTCCAGCGTGGCCAGAACATCTGCTCTTCGCCAGAGCCACTCAGCATAAGTGATGGGCAGCGGTGGCAGTCCAGCTCGTTCCAGCAGGTTGTAGCGGTTGAGGGACCAGGCATTGCCAATCTGGGCGGGGCAGCCGACCAGGTCGATGGCGAGGGCACTCTCTCCCTTCACGACGAGCAGGTCTATCGACTGGCCGCCGACCGGGAAATCACTCCAGCAGCGGGCACCGAGGCTTTTTAGTTCGGCGATCAGTTCCTGTCGGGTATTGCCGTGCAGGGGATCGCCTGCGCGATCGGGCTGTGGGATTTGCGGGTCGTGCTTCAGATAGGTTGAGAACAGCCCCTGGTGCGCCATCTCCTCCATAGCGACCGGGACGAAGATGATCTGGCGATGCCGGGCCCGAGTGATCGCTACATTGAAGACATCCGGGCGCTCCAGATAGAGCCAGGCCGAGTGGGAGCGGCCGGGATAGACGCCGGAAGCGATCAGAATCAGATCCCGTTCGGTACCCTGGAATCCGTATGGGGTGGCAACCAACAGATCGTGACGGCTGAGGGCGGACAGATCGAACTGGGAGAGGATCCGCTTCTCGAGCGCTCTCGCGGTATTGGAAAAAAAGCAGAGTACCCCGATGCTGGGAGCCTCATCTTCGGGCAGGCTGGCTGAGTCCGATATGATTTTGCCCAGATAGTCGAGCAGGGCATCGATTTCGCCTTCGTTAATGTCGTTTTTCAAACGCACCGGGCACTCGACGACCTGTCGTGGCGGCTGCTTCAACACCCGCCGGGTATCGGTGAGGATCTTCAGGCGGTTGTCGTAGAAGTGCCGATTGCTGAAGTCGATCAAATGAGGATGGCTGCGAAAGTGCTCGTCGAGCCAGACCTGCGCATCGGCGTGGGGGAGCCCGTCGATCGCATAGTCGAGCAGGGAGCGTTCGCGGTAGTCGAGGCTGATCGGGGCGTCACTGACGCCGTGCTTGGCAGCAAGAGTTTCCTGGCGCGCGCGGGCGAGAAAGGAGAAGTGGCGCAACTGTTTCGGATCGCCGACGATCACCGCCCGGCGCGCCCGCTGGAGGGCAGGTAGGGCTTGAGCCAGATTGCACTGTGTCGCCTCGTCCAGGATGACCAGGTCGAAAAGCCCCTTATAGAGCGGCAGGGACCGGTAGAGCGTCTGAGTCGAGACAACCCAGACCGGAAAGGCGCGGGTCAGGGTTTTCCAATCGATATCACCCATGCGCTTGGTTCGACTGCCTGAGCTACGCGAGCGCAGAGCGGTGGCGAGGCCGGCCAGATCCTGCCGATGGTGACGTATCAGTTGTAAGTGGCGATCAACCGCCGATGCGGCCAGTAGTTTGCGGGCCAGAGTCTGATGGGCATCGACCTGTTGATGATAGTCGCTCCAGCTTTGGGCAAGCAGCGGATTGCGGCGTGTGCGCCAGGCGCGCCAATATCGCATCAGACGATGTGGCAAGGCATCACTGTGGAAGCGTTGGGATTCGGCAAGACGTTCGGAGCGTCGCAGCCTGTGTTGAAATCTTGTTGCCTTGCGGCGTTGCTGTTCGACACCGTGCTCTAATTGAGCGGACAGCCGTTGCGGGTCTTCCGCGGCTTGATCGGTGCGTGTGGCGAGCAGAGTATCGAGTTGCTGCAACAGTTGTTGTCGATAGCCCCCCTGACCGGCGCGCACCACCATCTTCTGCGCCGATGAGAAGCTCTTGCCCAGTTGGTCATAGACCACATCGGCGGCATGCTCATTGCCGCAGGCGATCAGTATGCTTTCACCGCGCATCACCCGGTCGGCCACGATGCCGGCGATGGTATAGGTCTTACCGGTGCCGGGCGCTCCGTGGATGACACTGAGGGTCTCGCGGGAGGCGTTGTGCAGCGCCAGCTCCTGGGCACGGGAGAGGCGGCTGGGTAGGGATTCGGGAACAGGCTTGGGCCCCGCTACAGATGGTTGCGGTTTGCCAAGCAGCTGATCGAGACAGGGGGAGTGGGAATTCTCCTCCGCCATGGTTTTCAACTCATAGGCGATGCTGGCAGCGGTGTGGCTACGCCGGCTGAGCCAGAGCACCGCACTGTGCGAAATGGTCAACCGACCTCGCCGGGCATGGGTCAGATCCTGCGTGGTTTCAGGCGGAGTTCTGCGTGGCAGCTCTGCCAACTGCTGCATGAGCGATACGAAGTGGGTGTTTTCGGATAGCGCCTGGTGGGCCAAGTCGCTTGCTATGCCAAGTGCGGAGAGGGCCGCCGTATTGATGCGCAGGCTCTCTTGATCGACCCTGACTTGGAAGCCAGTGGCGGTTTTCACGATATGTGACTCGGCGAGAAACAGGGGGGTGCGCACTCTGGTCGTTTCATCAGTGGTGCTCTGGCCGGTGACCAGGTAGCTCCCAACCAGGGGACGAAGCTCCTGCCGCTTCAATTGCAGGGTGGCGGTCAGACGCTCACCGTCGGCAGGCGACAGGTCGATCGCTGGAGGAATCCCTGTTGCGGTGGAGCTGTCCAGGGGCAAAAAGAGAGGCTCTTTTTCTCCGTTGGCCAGCATGTCGTTCAGCTCACGCTCCCCGCCATCCGCCAACAGACACGCCCGAAAGTAGCGGATGAGGGAGGATGTCAGCCCCTTGTACTCTGCGACATCCATCTTTATGACCCCCTGCAAGTCATCCTGAGGTCAAAGAAAAACCGGGTTTCATCCGACAGTCGCATACCCATCCTGATGCTGATGAAAAAAATCAAGTATCTCATATTACAGCTACTGTTGAGGCCAGGGCTTTGGTGTTGAGCCGAGCCCTCATCTCGATTCAACTATCCACGATCCAGGTGTCCTTGCTGCCACCCCCCTGGGAGGAGTTGACCACCAGGGAGCCTTTGCGTAGCGCCACCCGGGTCAGGCCGCCGGTGGTGACCTCCATGGTAGCGCCGCTGAGAATGAATGGCCGCAGGTCCACATGGCGCGGTTCCAACATACCCTTGTCGATGGTCGGTACGGTGGAGATACCAAGGGTCGGCTGAGCGATGTAGTTTCGCGGGTTGGCTTTGATCAGCTTGGCGAATTCGTCACGCTCGGCCTTGCTCGAGGCGGGCCCTACCAGCATGCCGTAGCCGCCCGATTCGTTGGCCGGTTTGACCACCAGCTCTTTCAGGTTATCCAGTACATAGGCCATCGACTCCTTGTCCATGCAGCGATAGGTGGGAACATTCGGCACGATCGGTTCCTGGTCCAGGTAGTAGCGGATGATCTCCGGTACATAGGAGTAGACCACCTTGTCGTCAGCCACGCCGGCGCCGGGGGCGTTGGCCAGTGCCACCTTGCCGGCCTTCCAGGCGCGCATCAGGCCCGGTGCGCCGAGCATGGAGTCAGGGTTGAAGGCCTCGGGGTCGATGAACAGATCGTCGATGCGACGGTAGATCACATCGACCCGGGAGAGACCCTCGATATTGCGCATGTAGACGCAGTCGTCGTCGCCGACCACCAGGTCGCGCCCCTCCACCAATTCGCAACCCATCTGCTGTGCCAGATAGGCGTGTTCGAAATAGGCCGAGTTGTAGATGCCCGGGGTCATGACCACGATCTCCGGGTTGTCGCCCGGACGTGGCGACAGCGCTGCCAGCGTATCGAACAGCTCTGAGGGATAGTCATCCACCGGCAGCGGGCTGTAGGTCTCGAACAGCTCCGGGAAGACCCGCTTGGTCACCAGCCGGTTCTCCAGCATGTAGGAGACGCCGGAGGGGACCCGCAGGATGTCCTCCAGCACATACATGGTGCCGTCGCGGTCGCGCACCAGGTCACTGCCGCAGATGTGGGCCCAGATACCCAGCGGCGGATCGATGCCGACACACTGCTCGCGGAAGTTGACCGACTCAGCCAATACCTCGGCGGGAAAGACCTTGTCTTTGATGATCTGCTGCTTGTGGTAGAGATCGTCGATGAAGAGATTGAGCGCCTGCACCCGCTGTTTCAGACCCGCTTCGACCTGATCCCACTCCTTCTTCGGTATCACCCGCGGGATGATGTCGAAGGGCCAGGCGCGGTCGATCGATCCCTCTTCCTCGGTGTAGACGCGGAAGGTGATGCCCATCTGCTTGATGGCCAGTTCAGCACCAAGCTGGCGCGCCTCCAACTCCCCTTCGTCGAGCTTGCGCAGGTAGGCGATCAGCTTGCGCGCATAGCCGCGGGCGTTACCGTTGGGGTTGATCAGTTCGTCGTAGAAGTCGTGCTTCTCGAACGACTCCCAATTGATAGTCATATCAGACCTCCCTTGTTACGCAGATCCAGGGTCCAGGGAAAATCGGGGTTGAGCGGTTCGTCGGCCAGTGTCATTGGACCGCCGGTATGTCCATGCTCGGCGAAACGGGCCAGGCGCCGGGCCTCGGCCTCGTTGGCGTTGATGGGGAAGGTCTCGTAGTGGCGTCCGCCGGGGTGGGCTACATGGTAGGTACAGCCGCCCAGGGAGCGGTCGTTCCAGGTATCGACCACGTCGAAGACCAGCGGGGACTGGCTGCCGATGGTGGGGTGCAGACCGGACGGTGGCTGCCAGGCCTTGAAGCGTACGCCGGCAACGAATTCACCGCGAGTGCCGGTGTTGCGCAGGGGCAGCCTGCGGCCATTGCAGGCGATGGCGTGGCGTCCGGGGGTGAGGCCGCTGGCCTTGACCTGCAGCCGCTCCACCGAGGAGTCGACGAAACGGGCTGTGCCCTGGGCCGTCACCTCTTCGCCCAGTACATTCCAGGGTTCGATGGCGAAGCGCAGCTCCAGCTCCAGGTCGTCCACATTGAGGGTGCCATAGCGCGGGAAGCGGAACTCGATGAAGGGGGCAAACCACGCCATCTCAAAGGCGTAGCCATTGCGTTGCAGGTCATCCACCACGTCGGCCAGATCACGCTCCACAAAGTGGGGCAGCATGAAGCGGTCGTGCAGTTCGGTGCCCCAACGTACCGGCTCCCGCTCGTAGGGGTCATCCCAGAAGCGGGCGATCAGCGCCCGCAGCAGCAGCATCTGCACACTGCTCATGCGCGCGTGGGGCGGCATTTCGAAGCCGCGGAACTCCAACAGGCCGAGGCGCCCTGTCGGGCTGTCGGGCGAGTAGAGCTTGTCGATGCAGAACTCTGAGCGGTGGGTATTGCCGGTCAGATCCACCAGCAGGTGGCGCAGTGCCCGGTCGACTGTCCAGGGGGCAAGGGTTTCGCCCACCGGCAGCTCCTGGAAAGCGATGCCCAGCTCGTAGAGCGAGTCGTCCCGCGCCTCGTCGACCCGGGGGGCCTGGGAGGTGGGGCCGATGAAGAGCCCGGAGAAGAGATAGGAGAGACCGGGATGGTGCTGCCAGTAGGTGAGCAGACTGCGCAGCAGATGGGGGCGGCGCAGAATCGGGCTGTCGGCCGGCGTCGCCGCACCGATGGTGACGTGGTTGCCGCCGCCGGTGCCAGAATGACGGCCGTCGAGCATGAATTTCTCGGTGCCGAGACGCGCCTGGCGGGCCTCTTCGTAGAGGGTTTCGGTGCGTGTGATCAGCTCACGCCAATTCGTACTGGGATGGATGTTGACCTCGATAACGCCCGGATCCGGGGTCACCTGCAAGCGCTGCAGACGGGCATCATGGGGTGGCTCATAGCCCTCCATCACCACCGGCAGTCCAGTATCGAGCGCGGCCGCCTCGATCGCATTGATCAAATCCAGATAGTGTTCCAGTTCGGTCAGGGGCGGCAGGAAGATATGCAGATGGCCGCCGCGGGGCTCCACACAGAGGGCGGTACGCACCAGGGCGTTCTTGCGCATGCGGCCCTTCGCGTCGGTGAACTGTTCCCGATCGTCAGCGGCCAGTGCTGGCGCAGGCAGGGGTAAGGGCTGGCCGCTGCGCACCATGCGCAGCCGGTCGCGGATCTCGGGCAGCTGGTTTTGCGTGTCGAAAGGGTCCTTCGGCACCACTGACTGACGCTCGCTGCTCTTTTCCCAGATCAGGGCGTCCAGGGGCAGACGATAGCCCATGGGGGAGTCGCCGGGGATCAGGAACATACTGCCGCGGCGGAAAGACCAGCGGTTGGAGATCCAGCTGTCAGTCCGGTGGTCCCAGGCGATGGGCAGAGTGAAGCCGACGATCCGGTCGAGTCCCTGATCGAAGACCTTGCGCAACCGGGCGCGCTCTAGCGGGTCCTTGAGACGGTTGTCGTAGACATCCAGATTGTCCGGCAGGGTTCCCTCCTTCCAGAGGTAGTAGAGATTGTCCTCGAAGCCGGGCGTTGCGTACTTGGTGTCGACGCCGAGATGGTTGGCGATGCGGTCGATCAGTCGCCTTGCATGGTCCGTGTTGTACTGTTTCGAGGAGTCGGGGTGGTCGAGCAGCTCCGGGTGTTGCCAGACGGGCTCGCCATCCTTGCGCCAGGCACAGGTCAGCGACCATCGCGGCAGCTGCTCTCCCGGATACCACTTGCCCTGTCCGTAGTGCAGCACCGCGTCTGTTGCGAAGACCTCTTTCAAACGCCGTAACAGGATGCCGGCGCGTTCCAGCTTATGCTCGCCCAGAGCAGCGGTATTCCACTGCGGGCTGTCCATGTCGTCGATGGAGACGAAGGTAGGCTCGCCGCCCATGGTAAGTCGGACGTCGCCGTCGCTGAGGTGGGCGCCGCGCTTACCGGGTCGGGTGTGCAGGCGAGCGGAATATGCCCCTCGCCGGCAAACAGCCCGGAGGTGGGATCGAGTCCGACCCAGCCGGCGCCGGGGATGAAGACCTCGGCCCAGGCATGCAGATCGGTAAAGTCGGACTCGGGGCCGGAGGGTCCGTCGAGGGCCTTCTGATCAGCGGTGAGCTGCACCAGGTAGCCGGATACGAAGCGGGCCGCCAACCCCAGGTGGCGCAGGATCTGTACCAGCAACCAACCGGTGTCGCGGCAGGAGCCGGTGGCCCTGGAGAGTGTCTCCTCGCAGGTCTGCACCCCAGGCTCCATGCGCACGGTGTAACCGATGTCCTGCTGCAGCCGTTGGTTGAGCTCCACCAGAAAGTGGACGATGTGTGGGCCCTTTTCTTCATCCTTATCGGTCTCATCGCTCTCACCATGAGTATCGACGTAGGCAAATCCGAGGTGCGCTTCGCGGGCACTCTCCAGCCATTGAGTCAGTAGCTTGCCCGACTCTTTCACCTCAAAGTAGGGAGCCAGCTCCTTTTTCAGTTGCGCCTCATAGTCGAACGGGTAGTGCTCGGCGTACTCCTCGACAAAGAAGTCGAAGGGGTTGACGGTCACCAGATCGGCCACCAGGTTGACGTCTACCACCAGGCGCCTGGCCGGCTTGGGAAAGACATAGCGGGCGATGTAGTTACCAAACGGGTCCTGCTGCCAGTTGAGGAAGTTCTCCTCCGGTTCGACCTTCAGCGAATAGTGGTGCAGCGGTGTGCGCGTATGGGGCGCCGGGCGCAAACGGATCAGATGCGGTGTGAGGCTGACAGGGCGGTCATAGTGATATTCGGTTCGATGGTGAATCGCAATGCGAACTGACATGGTGCGCGGGATGCTCCAGATTGGTGCCGATTGCTCATGTTAGGTCGGCTTTCTTATCGATTTAGATTGGTGAGCAGTTTCTATGCCATCCATAGATACACAGACACCGACAAGTGTGGGCCAGTTTGACGGAAATACCAAACAGGAATCCACTTCGGAGAGGGCTCTTTTCACGAGCGCATTTTGGTTTACTATGAGCGCTCTGTTGACAACCTGAAGATCGGAATTATGACTTACTGCCTCGGTATCTGTGTCCAGGACGGGCTGATGTTCGCGTCTGACTCCCGCACCAATGCCGGTGTGGACTACGTCACCAGCTACTCAAAAATGCATGTTTTCGAGCCTGCACCGGATCGGGTCTTCGTCATTCTCTCAGCGGGCAACCTGGCGACCACTCAGGAGATAGTCAACATAATTCAGCGGGATATCGACTATCCCAGTGGCGGCGAAAGTCTGTTGACCGCTCGCTACCTGTTTGAAGCCGCCGACTATGTGGGGCGAGTCAGTCAGACGGTACAGCAGCAGCACGGCGTGGCTCTGCAGCAGGCCGGAGTAAGCGGGGAAGTGTCTTTGATCCTGGGCGGACAGATTCAGGGACAGCCACATGGCCTGATGCTGATCTATCCCCAGGGCAACCACATCGAGGCATCACGCAGCACGCCCTATCTGCAGATCGGCGAGACCAAGTACGGTAAGCCGGTGCTCGATCGGGTGTTGAAGTACGATTTGGAACTGGACGACGCCGCCCGCTTGGGACTGGTCTCCCTCAGTTCGACCACCATGTCGAACATCACTGTGGGACCGCCCTATGAGCTGGCCATTTATCATGCCGACCAATATCACGTCACCAGCCGTTGCAAGTTCGAAGAGGGTGGAGACTATCTCAAGGATCTGCAGACCGCCTGGACCAATGGGCTGATCCAGATCTTCAACAGTCTGCCCCATTTCGATTGGGAGCGGCAGCCGGATCAGATGGGACTGGGATTCAACCCAAGCGAAGGAGAGGTTGTGGGTGAGACGGAGACCAGCTGAGTCAGCTTCAAGCAGGCTTGAACTGTTCTGTCGAGCTGAGCAGGTCAAGCCATGAGGGCTAGATAGCCGTCTTCCTGATCTTCAGTGAGTTGTTGATTCTCAGGATGCCGTCTTCTCCCAGTATGCCAAGCCTGCCTTCATGGGCGTTGCGGAGAATGGTGGTGATGTCGTTGACAGATGAGCGGCGGATGCAGACCAGCTTCCAGCCGAATTTGCGGAGTATCGGCATGCCGTTGACCTGTCGTTCGTTGATATAGTTTTCAGGACCTTTGGGAATGGGACCCATACCAAAGCGTTTTTCCCCAATCATAGACTTACCCTTACGTATGTTTGTTCTCGTTTTTAAAGCCTCGGCTGAGCGGCTGCCAATGGGCTTTCTGAAGAAACCCTTAACTTCAGGATAGACTAGATTTAATCAGTGTTTGAAGTGAAAAATAACTGTTTTTTTATCA
This sequence comes from Candidatus Thiodiazotropha sp., assembly GCA_037384445.1. Lineage (GTDB taxonomy): Bacteria > Pseudomonadota > Gammaproteobacteria > Chromatiales > Chromatiaceae > Thiodiazotropha. The sequence goes on along the minus strand of JARRNY010000048.1, from coordinate 19,353 downwards.
GGGTTTTCTGTCTCCAGGGATAACCCTTGCACTTAGGCATTTGAGACTAGGGGTATCCTCTCCACAGACTCAGTGGGACGGGGAAATCGCACTGCTCTGGAGTAGGGGAAGACATCGGCCTGACGACAGGCGACGATGTCCTCTTGATTGCTGCGCCAGAATTCGGCGTCAAAAAGTTCCGGGTGAATCTCCTTGAGGATTTTGCGCACCTTGGGGTCGGTGCTGATGAAGGTAATGAACTCCTCCGGAAAGATGTCATTGGGGTTGACGCTGTACCAGGGCTCATCGCGGTAGATGTCCTCCGGGTTACGCGGTTCTGGAATCTTGCGGAAATTACACTCGGTCAGATAGCAGATCTCATCGTAGTCGTAGAACACCACCTTGCCCTGGCAGTTGACGCCGAAATTCTTGAACAGCAGATCGCCGGGGAAGATGTTGACCCCCATCAGCTGCTTCACCGCCTTGCCCCAATCGTAGAGGATCTCCCGGGTCTCATCCTCATCCGTCTCTTCCAGGTAGAGATTGAGCGGGGTCATGCGGCGTTCGATGTAGAGGTGTTTGATCACCAGCAAGTCACCCTCGTACTCCAGTTGCGAAGGGATTGATGATTTTAAATCCTCCAGCAGTGTCGGGTTGATTCGTTCGAGGGGCAGGGCCACGTCGATAAAATCGAGGGTATCGGCCATACGCCCCACCCGGTCGTGCTTCTTGACCTGCTGGTAACGCTGTTTGACCAACTGGTGGGTAACTTCCTTTTGTGGCGGGAATCTGTCCCGAATCACCTTGAAGACATACGGGAAGGAGGGCAGCGTAAAGACCTGCATGACCAGCCCGGGGGTGCCTGGAGCGACAACGAAGTCGTCATTGCTGTGTTGCAGGTGGTTGAGCAGATCACGGTAGAACTCGTTCTTTGCCTGTTTGTGCAGGCCGATGCTCATGTAGAGATCGGCCAGGGTTTTATCCGGCATGATGCTGCGCAGGAACTCGACTGTCGCCGTGGGTACCGGCGTCTTCACCATAAAGTAGGCGCGGGCGAAGCTGAAAACCGCCTCGACCCGCCGGTGCTGGGTCAGCAGCGTGTCGGCATAGATTCCTCCTACCTCATTGTTCATCAAGGGGATGATGATCGGGCGCAGGACTTCGTCGTAAACGATGCGGCCGACCAGGTAGGCAGCCTTGTTGCGGTAGAACGGTGACTCCAGCATGTCGAAGCGCAGATCGGGAGGAATGCTCTCAAAGCCGGTCTGCTCGAGAAAAGCCTGCTCCAGACGCTGGCTGTCCCGATCGATATCTTCGTAGGGCAGATTGAAATAGAACGAGGAGAGGATCTCCCAGAAGCTGTTGCGCAGACCGCCATCGGCGACCTGGAACGACATATAGACCCGATAGCGTGCGGCCAGCTCCTGTCGATTGACCTGAGAGACGATGAAGATCTTGTCATTGTCGTAGTACTTGCGCTCGAACAGGCGGCAGAAGACCGAGTTGAAAAAGGTCTCGGCCAGTTCCGGACGGCTGTGGTTGAGCAGCAGTGCGGTATAGCGCAGCTTCACCTCCTGCCATAGTCCCTCGTCCAGCTCCTTGATGCCGAAATTGGTACGGACCTTGGCGATCGCCTCCTGCACCCGAATATCGTAGAAACTGATCCTCTTCGACGAGGCCTCCCTGACCGACATCCAGTCTGCCCGCTCGAAGCGCTGACGCGCGGCGCTGCTGATCTCCTGAAAGAACGAAAAGTGGCGGTCGAAGCCGGTCAGGATGGCCTGGGCGATCTGTTGCTCTTGACCTTTTCACTATGCTTTAACGCAGTGCACAAAAAAACAGCCCTGATGCATCTCGATGCGCAGTGCTGTTATCTGGCGGACGATCGCACCCCAGAAGTGCAAAAGGATCGAGAGGATGGATGTTCTGATACGCACAGGAGCGTCTCACTGCTGTGAGGCCTGAGGCCCGAATCTTTGCTGTCAGAATTCCACTTCGATGCCAACCATCCCTGCCGCTTTCGGTGGGGAGGATAAAAAACGACAGATTAGAGTGATTACCCTGGAGATAAGTCATGACACGAAAAGAGCAGATCGAGGCCTTGAAGAAGGATTGGGCAGAAAATCCCCGCTGGCTGGATGTTGAGCGCGGCTACAGCGCCGAAGACGTGGTGCGCCTGCGCGGCTCTGTGCAACCGGAGTACACCTACGCCAAGAATGGCGCGGAGAAGCTGTGGAAACTGGTCCACGGTGATGCCAGGAAAGGCTATGTGAACTGCATGGGTGCGATCACCGGCGGTCAGGCGATGCAACAGGCCAAGGCCGGTATCGAGGCGATCTATCTCTCCGGCTGGCAGGTGGCTGCCGACGGTAACACCTCCGAGACCATGTATCCCGATCAGTCGCTCTACGCCTACGATTCGGTGCCGACCATGGTGCGCCGGATCAACAATGCCTTCAAACGTGCCGACGAGATCCAGTGGTCCCGTGACATCGAGCCGGGCGACGAGGGTTACCTTGACTACTTCCTGCCCATCGTGGCCGATGCCGAGGCCGGTTTTGGCGGCGTGCTCAATGCTTTCGAGCTGATGAAGAACATGATCACCGCAGGCGCAGCCGGTGTGCACTTCGAGGATCAGCTGGCAGCAGTGAAGAAGTGCGGTCATATGGGCGGCAAGGTGTTGGTGCCGACTCAGGAAGCAGTGCAGAAACTGATTGCGGCCCGTCTTGCGTCCGATGTCATGGGTGTGCCGACCCTGGTACTGGCGCGTACCGACTCCGAGGCGGCTAATCTGCTGACCGCCGATGTGGATCCCAATGACCAGCCGTTTCTCACTGGTGAGCGTACCTCAGAGGGATTCTATCGGGTCAGGAATGGCCTGGAGCAGGCGATCTCCCGCGGCCTGGCCTATGCCCCCTATGCCGATCTGGTCTGGTGCGAGACCGGTACCCCCGATCTCGGCTTCGCCCGCGAGTTCGCACAGGCGGTGCTGGCAGAGAACCCCAACAAGCTGCTGGCCTACAACTGCTCGCCTTCCTTTAACTGGAAGAAGAACCTGGACGACGCCACTATCGCCAAGTTCCAGGACGAGCTCTCTGACATGGGCTACAAGTACCAGTTCATCACCCTGGCCGGTATCCACAACATGTGGTTCAACATGTTCGACGTGGCCTACGACTATGCCCGCGGCGAAGGCATGAAGCACTATGTGGAGAAGGTCCAGCAGCCCGAGTTTGCCGCCCGCGAAAAGGGTTACACCTTCGTCTCTCACCAGCAGGAGGTGGGTGCCGGTTACTTCGACGATGTCACCACCGTGATCCAGGGTGGCGCCTCCTCGGTGACCGCGCTGACCGGTTCCACGGAAGAGGCCCAGTTCGACGACGCAGCCGGTATGTAATGACCGTTCGTTTCTGACGACCGATTTCTGCCCTTCGGCCGTGCCCTCTGTCAGGGATTATTTTTCGCGGGTAGAAGGGTGTGGAGGTAACCTAGTGGGGTGTCCTTTAATAGAAATGTGAGAGGAGGTTTCAGTCATGAGCATGACAGACAATCCGCTGAAGACGGCTGATCTCTACGATATCCACGAAGAGCAGCTGCAGATCTGTAGTCCGGTATTTCGCCACTTTGGCGGGCGACACGATTTTCATGGCGCCATCGCGACCCTGAAATGTTTCGAAGACAACTCCCTGGTGAGGGACCAGCTTGCTCAGCCCGGTGAAGGGCGGGTATTGGTGGTGGATGCGGGTGGATCTTTGCGTTGCGCCATGCTGGGGGATCAGCTGGCGCAGCTGGCTGTGGACAACAGCTGGGCGGGTGTGGTGATGTTCGGCTGTATTCGCGATGCGCTGGAGATCAGTGGCATGTCCCTGGGAGTGCTGGCGTTAGCGACCCATCCGCGGAAGAGTATCAAGAAGGGAGCGGGTGAGGTCGGTGGCGAAGTCGAATTCGCCGGGGTAAAGTTTCGTCCGGGGGAGTGGCTCTATGCCGATGAGGATGGGGTTGTGGTGCTCGATCGCCCCGCCGTCTGAGCGCGCTCCTATCAGCTACACTCAGTTGTGACGACAATCGGGGATGTGACAACGTGGTGTAGCCGAAAATAGCGACTGAATGTCACTCATTCACTCTTGCTGGACGAGAAAATATAGCCCAGGCAGAGCCTGCGGAGTTGGTCCTGGCAGTCCCGGGGTAATTACTGTCTACACTTGTAGCAACAGCTCATTGCTCGTGTCGTTGGCGAAGCGCTCCGAGGCTGATGAGCATTTGCAAGGCGTCACCCGTCAGCCCGAGTCATGTTGCGTCCCATAGAGTTTTGCACTGAGTGATGAAAGGACTTCCCTCCAAACTGCTGCCGCGTCTATCGTTGATTCTATTGCTTGCAGCTTTGCCCATCGGGCTAATTCTGTTCGGCTATATCTGGCGCTCACACAATCATGTTCTGCTGGATAAACGCCATGACGCATCCGCCTTGGTTGAAGCGCTTGCCACCCTGCAGAGCGATTTCATCGCACGAACCGATCGGTTTCTGCAGGCGCTGGCGGCGATGCCGGAGTTGCAGCAACCCGATAACTCTTCCTGCGGCCAGTTTCTGGCGCAAATTGCAACGCTTCACGATGCCTACTTGAATCTTGCGGTTGCACGACCGGACGGAGATCTGGTTTGCAGCGCACTACCGTTCGCCGGACGGGTTAATGTGGCTGACCGGGATTTCATGCAACGGGCGCTGGCGAGTCGGCGCTTTGCTGTTGGCACCTATCAGGTCGATCGCGTGAGCAAGCAAGCCGCCTTCGGTTTTGCCTATCCCATCATCGATCAGCAGCGGGGCAGGGCGGCGGGTGTTGTTATCGCCATGGTTTCTCTCGACGCATGGAGTCGTCGCCTTGGAAATGCGATATTACCGGCGGACGCCGTGGCGGTTCTGATCGACGCGAACCACACCATTATTGCCCACTACCCACCCAACTCAAGAATCATCGGCCTCTTTTCCGAGACCTATGGCTATCGCTCCCGCGAGGTGATCACCGCAGGAGAAGGGATCACCATGCAGCTGCGTGATACCTACAATAAGCCGCAGATCCATGCCTATCAGCCTATCGATACCCTGATTGATGAGGCTCCCTTGATTGTGGGAGTCAGTCTGCCGATGACAAAAGCGATTTCACTCGCGAATGAATATCTCTGGAATGGTCTGCTGTTGATCGGAGTGGGACTGCTGGCGCTTCTGGGTGTGGTGTTTTTCAGCTTGAGAAGGAGTGTAGTGCAGCCGCTTACCCAACTATTGGGTTACACGAAGACTCTGGGGCGCGGGGAAGTGGCCGCAGTGCCGGACGTTGGCGGTATAGGGGAGGTCAACGCCCTGCAGTCGGAGATTTTTACCATGGTTCAGACTCGGCTTGCTGCAGAGTCGGGTTTACGTGCCAGTGAAGCAAGATTCCGGCAAATTGCAGAGACCATTCAGGAGGTGTTCTGGGTTGTCACCCCCGATTGGGATCAAGTTCTCTATGTCAATCCTGCCTACGAATATGTCTGGCAACGATCGGTAGAAAGCCTCTATCGCACCCCAGGGGCCTGGTTGGCATCGGTGGTGCGTGAAGATCGCCAGAAAGTTCTCGACTACATTGCCGAACTGGAATGGGACAATCACTCCTATATTGCTTTGCCACTCTATCGCATCGAAAGGCGGGACGGCACGATCCGCTGGATCTCCGCCAAGGGGTTTCCGGCCTACGATGCTGAGGGAAAACTGACCAGCGTGATCGGTACTGCCGAGGATGTCACTGAACGTAAACAGTATGAACTGGAACTCTCTGAACGTGAGAGCAAATATCGACTGTTGGTTGAGCATGCAGAAGATCTCGTGGTCAAGGTGGATACCGATGGGCATTTGCTGTTCATCAGTCCAAGCTACTGCAGGACCTTCGGCAAATCGGAATTTCAGTTGCTGGGCAAGGCATTCATGCCTCTTGTACATGAAGAGGATAAGGCGTCTACCCAGGAAGCGCTGAAGAAACTCTATTACCCTCCCCATTCGATCTATCTCGAACAGCGTGCCATGACTGCCAAGGGCTGGCGCTGGTTCGGCTGGTCGGATACCGCCATCCTGGATGATCGTCAACAGGTGGTGGAGATTGTTGGCGTTGGTCGTGATATCACGCAACAGAAGCAGGTGGAATTTGCCCTGCGTGAGAGTGAAACCCGCTATCGCGAGCTGGTAGATAACATGAGCGATGGGGTGGCCGTCTATGAGCGTATCGGTGAGACGGATGACTTCGTCATTACCAACTTCAATCATGCAGCCGAGCGCATGGCGGGTTATACCCGGGAACAGGTGATCGGTCAGCAGGTGGATAAGATTTTTCCCGGTGTTGAGGAGCTAGGGCTGCTGCCAGCCATTCGCCAGGTTGCAAATGACGGCAAGCCGCTTCACCGGCCAGTTGGCTCCTATCGTGATCAGCGTCTTGAATTGTGGCTCGAGTACTACGTCTTCAAACTCCCATCAGGGGAAGTGGTTGCGGTGTTCAGGGATGCGACGAAAGAGAAACGTGCTATTGATGCGCTGAAACGCAGCGAAGAGCGTTTTCGTGGTTTCTTCGAAGATCTCTCGGTTGGCTTGGTTATTGCCGACCGGGATGGCATTGCGCTGGAAGCCAACAAGGCCTTTGCCCAGATGTTCGACATCGAACGGGAACAGGTGATCGGTAGATCGTTGAATACGTTGCTGGTCAGCGATCCCCATAGCGATACGGCTGGGAGGCTGAAGGAGCTGATCGATGGTGGTCTTGAGCGATATCGATTTCAGACCACCTGTAAATTGCCTGAACAGAGAAAACTGACGGCCAATATTGCTATCGGCGTGTTGCATGACGCCAATAATGAACGGACGTTTCTCTACGGCATAGCCGAAGACGTCACTGCTTTGGAAACGGCACAGGCTGAGCGCAATAAACTGCAGCGTGAACTGATGCGAACCTATCGGTTGGAAGCCTTGGGGCGCCTTGCAGGTGGTATCGCGCACGACTTCAATAACATTCTTGGTGCTGTCTCGGGATTTGTCGAACTTGCGGTCTCACGCATGGAGAGTGCAGAGCCGCAAAAGATTCTCGGTTACCTGGAGAAGTCACTGCAAAACTCGGAGCGAGCCAAGCAGCTGATCAAGCAGCTTCTCATATTCAGTCGGGGGCCGGAGTATCAAGCGACCCAGGCGCATGATTTCGGCAAGGTGGTTTCCAGTTCGATGGAGATGATCCGAGCACTCTTGCCCTCCAGTATCGCTTTCGATTTACAGATCGCTGATGGTCAGTTACTTGTGACATGTGATCCGGTACAGATAGAGCAGGTTTTACTGAATCTCTGTATCAATGCGCGAGATGCGATGGATGGCAAAGGCAGTATCCAAGTAATAGTGGATAGCTACCCTGCCCAGGGCGATCGTTGTGTCATTTGCTCCAAACCTGTGGAAGGGGAGTGGGTTTCACTGCGCATACAAGATAGCGGATTGGGCATGGCCGAAGCGGATATAGAACGTATTTTCGAGCCCTTCTTTTCCACCAAGGGGCGTGACAAGGGAACAGGTCTGGGGCTCTCAGTGGTGCACGGCATCGTCTCCGGCTACGATGGTCATATCCTCATCGATACGGCGAAGGGTAGCGGCACCTGTTTCCGGCTGCTCTTTCCCCTCTATTCTTCTGAGGAGAGTGCCGATCAGAAAGATATTCTCGAGTTACCCCCAGTTGATGACCTGCCGCAACCGGTAGGTATGAAAGTCCTGGTGGTTGATGATGAAGCGCCGATACGGCAACTGATCCATGACGATCTTGCCAATCTGGGCTATGAAGTCTTTCTGTGCAAGGATGGCCAGGAGGCGCTGCATAAACTGACGGATGAAAAATTACCCATCGACTTGATGATCACAGATCAGACCATGCCTCACATGACGGGGCTTGAATTGGTGAAGGCGTTGCGCGAGTCGGGATTACATCTACCGGTCATTCTTTGTAGCGGATACAGTGAATCGATCAACGAAGAGGCGCTGCAACGGTTGAATATCCAGTGCAGTCTGGACAAACCTGTCCGTCTGGAAGTCTTGAACGACACCTTGAAACGTTTGTTGAGCTATTCAAAGGCGGTTTCCTGAAGCGCTGTTTGTCTGATCGTCAATCAGCGACTCAACAGCCAATGAGTATCTTCTGAATCATGTGGAGAGCTGGTAACAGGGTGAATAGTCCCCCTGAAGCTTCATTCTTCGCTGTTCGACAAAAGTTCTTAGCAGCCGGTCCATCTCTGAGACAATCTCCTGCTCGCCATGGATCTCGAAGGGGCCGTGTTTTTCCACCAGTTTGATTCCCTCTTCTTTCACGTTGCCGGCGACGATGCCTGAAAAGGTCCGCCTGAGATTGGCGGCCAGGGAGTAGACCGGCTGATCTCGAGTGAGACTCAGTGCAGCCATGGAACTGTGATCGGGCGTAAAGGGTTGTTGCAATGCCTGCTCTATCCTGAGTCGCCAATTGAAATAGAAGGCGTCGTTGCCATCCGCGCGAAAGACCTTGACGCTCTTCATCGCCGATTTCATGGCTTGAGCAACAGCTGGCGGATCGTCGAGAATGATGCGGTAGTGGTTGCGAATGCCTTCACCCAGGGTGCGGCTGATAAAGCGATCGATAGCATCGAAGTAGTCGGCGCTCTCTGCCGGACCGGTCAGTATCAGCGGCAGGGGATGACCGCTGTTGGCAGGATGCATCAGTATGCCGAGCAGATAGAGCAACTCCTCGGTGGTGCCTGCACCACCGGGAAAGATCAAAATGCCGTGTCCGATTCGGACAAAGGCTTCCAGCCGTTTTTCGATATCGGGCATGATGACCAGTTCGTTGACGATCGGATTGGGCGGCTCTGAGGCGATAATGCCCGGTTCCGTGATGCCGAGATAGCGACCGTTGGTGATGCGTTGTTTGGCATGGCCGATGGTGGCCCCTTTCATCGGGCCCTTCATGGCGCCGGGGCCACATCCTGTGCAGACGTTCAGGCCGCGTAAACCCAGTTCATAACCAACCTCCTTGGAGTAGTCATATTCGGCACGGCCGATTGAATGTCCACCCCAGCAGACGATGAGATTGGGGTCGGTGCCGGTCTGCAGGACACGTGCGTTCCTGAGGATATGAAAGACCGCTGAAGTGATGTGCGAGGTCTGATTGAGATCGAACAGCGGATCGTTCTGAATCTCGTTGTGAACATAGATGATGTCGCGCAGGACAGCGAAGAGATGCTCCTGGATGCCGCGGATCATCTTGCCATCAACGAAGGCGCTGCCAGGCGCGTTCTCCAGACGTAGTTTGACCCCCCGGTTACGTTGCATCAGATGGATACCAAAATCGCGATAGCTCTCGAAGATCTCGCGGGCATTGTCTGTTTCGCTTCCACAGTTGAGCACGGCCAGGGCGCAACGGCGGAACAGACGATAGAGCCCCCGGGCGCTGGTGTCGAGCAGGGCGTTGACTTCGAGTTGAGAGAGAACTTCCAGGCTCCCCTCGGGGCGCACTGAGGCACTGATTTTTGTCGGTTGGATGTTGTTCACGTGACTGCTCTTGTGATGGGCGAACCCGTTGCTTACGGGAGGTCCTTGTTTTAGTTTGTTAATTTTTAAGTTTGTCTGTGTTCCCTCTCCCGGTGGGAGAGGGGTTGGGGAAGGGGGAGCTCAAACCCTGTGAGCGAAGCGAATATACCAATTAAAATTCACCCGGCCGGCTTCTCACCGCCCCTTGGGTAGTAGTTCCTGAATGATGGCGCGTTCATCGCGCAGCTCTTTTTCAGAGGCATTGAGACGGGCCTTGCTCAGTGCGTCGAGCTCCAGACCCTGCACGATCTCGTACTGCCCGTCCTTACAGGTGACGGGATAGGAGAAGACGACACCCTCGTCGACACCGTAGCTGCCATCCGAATGAACCGACATGCTGACCCAGTCTCCCTCCCGGGTGCCTAGCACCCAGTCGTGCACATGGTCGACCACTGCATCTGCTGCCGATGCGGCGGAGGAGAGTCCGCGTGCCTCGATAATTTCGGCGCCGCGGCGCTGGATTCTGGGGATGAAATGGTCGATTGCCCAGTCACGCGACACCAGATCGTACACGGGTTTACCTTCGATCAGACAGTTGTCGATATGGGGGTATTGGGTCATGGAGTGGTTACCCCAGACCGTCATGCGGGTGATATCAGCCACCATTGTGTTGGTCTTGTTGGCCAGCTGTCCCAGGGCGCGGTTGTGGTCCAGCCGCGTCATGGCTGTGAACTGACTGCGATCAAGATCGGGGGCGTTGGCGGCAGCGATCAGGGCGTTGGTGTTGGCTGGATTGCCGACCACCAATACACGCACATTGGGTGAGGCGTTGTCATTGATGGCGCGTCCCTGGTTGGCGAAGATTTTGGCGTTCTCGGTAATCAGGTCCTTGCGTTCCATGCCCTTGCTGCGGGGTTTGGCGCCGACCAGGATGACGTAGTCGGTTTCACGAAAACCGATGGCCGGATCGTCAGTGGTGACGATGTCGTGTAACAGGGGAAAGGCGCAGTCCTCCAATTCCATGCGTACACCGCTAAGCGCCGACATTGACTGGGGTATCTCCAGCAATCGCAGAATCACGGGTTGTTTCTGGCCGAACATGGCGCCGGACGCAATGCGAAAAACCAGGGCGTAACCGATGTGCCCTGCGGCGCCGGTAATCGTGACTTTTACAGCGGGTTTCATGTTGACGGCTCCTTAGGAATCCTCAACAAGATGTCGGTGCGCAACTTGTTCGGAGGTTCCTCGGTTATTAGTTTGTTGGATGCGTTGATTAGTATAGTTTGTTCTTGGCTCAACGGCAGCTGTTAATCCGTCTCTGGGTTTCCATCATATGCGGGTTTTCGAATGGCGGGCTTGGGAATTGACTGATGGTTCGAAAGGTTTTGCTTGTTTTGGTTAAAGCTCCTGCAGGAGGCTGGTTTTTATCTCCCCTCTCTCTGGCCACGGATTCTCTGGTTGAGAGAGATAGCAAATCAAAATCCCATTGATCATCCATGGACATCACTACTGCTGTGTATCCCAACGCTGCTTGAAAGAGGTGTCGAGTGCCGACAACTCGGTGTCGAGCGGCTCCAGCCGGCGCACTCCTTCGGCCGCTTCCAGTTGACCCGACTCGATGGCCTGTTTCAGCGCGTCGCGTTCGGCAACCACTTCGGCGATGCGCTGCTTCAGCCTCGACAACTCACTATCGGCCTGCTGTTGCTGGGGGCGGCTCATGGGGCCGCTTCCGCGCTGATGATCACCTCGTGCATCTCGATGGCGCCTTCACCGTCGAACGCCTCTTTCGGCATTGGATTGGCATGGGCGGTGCGGAAGTCCTCACTGCCCACCCAGCCTTCGAAGGCCGCCTTGTCCTGCCAGGTGGTCAACACCACATAGGGCACTCCCGGTTTGGCAGGTTGCATGACCTGCATGCGGACGAACCCCGGCTGTTTCTCGATCTGACCGGCGCGGGCGCGGAAGCGCTCCTCGAACATCTCTTTGTAGTCTTCGGCTACGGGTACGCGGTTGGCGACAATAAACATGCTAACTCCTTTTCAAATGATCGTATGGGGGCAGCGTCTGCAACCGGTTATCCGGTTTCGGCAACCCCACTGTAAAGTGGTAGAGACTCTGATACTGACTCTCTCCAAGCCCAAGGGTTTCATGCACCGCGTCATCGAAGAAGCAACCGATCCCCGTCCCTCTGATTCCGGCGGCCTCCGCTTGCAGGTAGAGCACCTGGCCGATCAACCCCGCCTCCCAGAACAGCTCCGGGTAGGCGCGCGCGCCCCAGCGCTCCAGTGCATGATCGAAATCCGCCAGCATGCCAAGGCTGAAGTAGCTGCTGGCGGCGATATCCTGATGGCAGGAGAGGGAGCGGGCGGCGCGCTTGGCATCGGCGGTGACGAGACGGTAGAGCGGCAGGTGTGCCGGGCAGTCAGGGGCCTGCTCCCAGTCGAACTCCTCGCGTAGTGCTGCCTGCAAATCAGGCAGGGCCTGTGGGTCTCTCGCCAGTAGGTAGAGACCGGCTGACAGATCGTCCACCCGATGGACGAAGAGAACCGGGTGGATCAACGGCCCATAGGGCCAGCTGCTCCAGGGGACCTGATCGGTGCGGGGCAACAGGCTGTCGAGCAGGGCATAGAAGGTCTCCCGCGGCAAACTCGACTTGCCGCTGAAGGCCTGGGCGCTGCGTCGCTGCAGCATCAGCTGACGGGCCGACACCTCAGGTGAGACCAGGGGTGGTGGATAGTCGGTAGCTGGCATGGGTGGCTGCAGGGTGTCTGGCTTAGCGGGGGTGGCATCCGCCACCTGCCCGATGATCGGCCACTGGTGTTTGGGATGGGGGCTCAGAACGTTGGCCCGACCCTGCCAATGGGCGCCATCCAGCAGGGGGAGCCATTGCTCGATGCCGGGCTGGCTCGTCTCGATCTCCCGCGGTAGGAGCTGCAGCAGCAGATCGGGTCGCTCTCGCTCTGCATCGGTAAAGTCCTGCTCCCGGTCCAGTCCCATGAGTCTCGCCAGCTGCTCCTCATCGGCAGCCATACGCTGCAAGCGAAAGCCGAGGGTGGCGGCGGCGTAGGCGAGGGCGCCCAGGGCGTGACCCAGGTCGAGATGGACATAGCGATAGGCCCGCTCACCGTATTTCCAGGCCTCACGCCAGGCGATGCTGCTCAGGCCGATCAGCAGACTCGGGCTGAGTTCGGCGTGCTCTCCAGGGGCAAGGGTAAACTCACAGCGCCGCTCCAGTCCGTGCTCGTGGGGGGCGTAGTGGTAGATACCATCGTCCAGCCCCGAAAGCCCACGGGTTATCACATAAGCCTCGGTGGGATGCAGATTGCCGCTGGAGGGGTTGCAGCGCAGTGACCAGCGATCGGGACCGAACACCTTCCAGGCGGCCAGTCCCATGCTGTGGCGCAGCAGACAGGAGAGTTCTGTGAGACGCCAATCGGCGAGTGGCGCGACCGGCTCCCCAACAGACAACTCCCCGAGCGCCGGATCGGGCAGCCCATCGAAGTCGAAGGGAAGGGGTATCAGCGGGGCGCCGGCATAGCGCCTGAAGGGATCGGGCTGCTGCTCCCAGTCGAGAAAATCGGGGCCGGCGGCATAGCGATCCAGCCGGTGTTTGGTGCGGTCATGGTAGGCGCGGACCTGTGCCAGATCGCTCCCTTCGCTATTACCCATGCGCTGGCGGGAGGTGTTGACGGGTGCGCATCCTTAACTCAGCTCCTGCGGGGTCTTTGCTTTGACGGTGAGGGCGTGCAGTTCGCCACTGGCGATCTCGGTATTGAAGAGCGTCAGAATGGAGCGTTGTCGTTGCAGGCTCTTCATCTCGGCGAAGGCAGGGGAGGTGACGCTGACCTCGAAACTGCAGCTCTCACCGGTCACGGCGATCTCCGCATCCGGGTAGAGATCCTTGATGCGGGTGATCAGATCTTGTTCGTTCATGGGTCGGTTCCTGTTTCTGTTGCTTTGGCGCGGTTGGCTGTCGAGTACCGGCCTCGGTTCATCACAATTTGTATTGCGGGCTAGCATATATCTTCCCATGCCGAAGGTGAAATAGGCCCCGCAGAAGCAGTGTTGTTCGTGTGGATTTTCCATTGACACACTGGCCCCAATCCGGCAGTTTCCACCGGGAACCGGTCAGGAGTCAGTATGGATCCCTTCAATAAACCCATCACAGAGCGCATCGATTGGCTTTTCGATCTCGCCAATGAACACTCGGCCAGCTACAGCAGCCCCGAGACCTGGCTGGCGCGCAGTCGCTACCTGGCGGAGCATCCCAGCGATATCATGGTGCTCAAGTGCATGGATGGACGAGTCAATCTCTCCTTCGCCACCAACACCCCGCAGGGCATTATCCATCCCTATCGAAATCTTGGCGGCATCTTCAACATGGGGTGGCCTTATCTGAGCGAGGTGCTGTCGGATCATGTGCAGCAGGTGATCCAGGAGGGACGTCGCGCCATGTTCATGGCCTCCTACCACTACTCCAAGGGCGATCCCGCCCGCGGTTGCGCCGGTTTCAACTTTGATACCGAGGCGGCCAAAGCGCACACCTACGAGATCAAACGGCAGGTGGAGCAGGTCTTCGGCCTGGGCCACAGCACCGTCTATCCCATGGTCTGCGGATTCGAGACCGATGAGGAGGCGCTGATTCTCCATGGCACCAATGGCGAAACCCTCAACATGGCAAGCTTGGGGGCAGATGAGCGCGACAGCCTGCTGCCGCGTCTTGAGGCCCTCTACCCCGACATGAGCGTACAGATGCGCCTCGATCTGTTGCCGCTATTGTTGGGCAACCTCAACCATATCGAACAGGCCCGGCGCCAGCAGCGTGAGCTCGACAATGTTCATCGCGAATGGATGATCTGTGTGGGACGAGGTTTCGACTTCCTGCACATTCCCAACCTGGGCCTCATCATCGGTCCCTACAGCCCCGACCTGGCAGAGCCGATCGATAAGGCAGCCGGCATCATCGAAGCCAACATGGCCCAAGGGCTCATACCTGACGATGGTTTCCTACTGCTCGCCTGCGCCCCCTATCAGGATGTGGGCGTGGACATGGCACGCGCTGAACTGAAGTCCCGTTTCCTCTCCGAGTTCGCCGCCGAGCATATCCGACAGTCATATCCCCAACTGTCGGAGAAGATGCATATTCGTACAGCGGTAGTGAATCAGCAGACGAGGACTTTGAGGCGGCTTGACTGAGGTGGATGGATGCCACCGCGCGTGCTGAAAAATCAGAAAGGGTCTGGACATATTGGCTCGGTATCGGAATCCTTTGTTTATTTTTTGTGCGATTACCAAATTCTCGAGAACAGGTCGCTCAGAAATTCGTAAAATTGTTTGCCGAATATAAAACCACCAACAAAACCAGCTGGAATGAGTATTTTAAAAAGAAGGCTTGAGTGTTCGTAGCTTGTCCAGAACATGATTGCCATGGCAATAGCAGCTGCCAGAAACCCTCCAGCCAATCCATAACCGATTCTTTCACTTAAAAGCATTGTTTGTGTCCTGTTCAAACTATAGCTATATCAACTTGGATGTATTAGCTAAGCAAGCGTTTCATCGTGCTTGAGTGAGGGCGAAGTAAGTTGACTCTGAATTAAATGGTGCTTTGCTAAGTTAAGTATTCACCAAGTCAAACCGTACCGTATCCCTAATTAAGTCGTAGGGTGCGGCTTGCCGCACCGCTACCCTTTGAATAGCGCGTCACTTTGTGTTTATGTAAGTGGCGTTTATCTCAAGCTCTATTTCCTTAATCCTGAAGCTTCAGTGGTGTAGATTTTCTTGCTTTAAAAATTTCAAAGAATAGTACGCATGTTCCAAGAGTAATAGCAATATCGGCGACATTGAAAATGCCTGATTCAATGGGACCAATTTTAATGAGCATGAAATCGATAACAGAACCACTGCGCAGCAGACGGTCAATTAGATTGCTAATGCCCCCACCGATAACCAGAGAAATGGCAATCACAGTGAGATTATTGAGTGGCTTAAGCAAAACAAATGCAGTAGCCACAATGAGCGCAATACCAATGACGATCACAAAGAAAAGAAAACGCAGGCTTTCCGGTAATCCGCTGCCAATGCCTAGCATTGTCCCTGTATTTTCGGCGTAGACGAAGTTGATTGTGCGGTAGAAATAAGATAGTGAAGCGTGTCCTTGAAGATGGTTTTGCGCCAATATTTTAGTGCTTTGGTCGAGGCCAGCACAGGCAAGAGTAGTGATCATCAATATACTTAATCGGGAAAGCAGTTTCATAGTGCCAGTGTTGTCATAGCATATTGATAAGGTTTGAACTCTAAAAGCAACCTTGCTGTGAGTGATGACTGCAATCTGAGAAGGATATAACGGTGGCCATGAATTGAAATGATAACTGTAGATCAGAATCAACTTCTCTGTCTGTATGTTTTAGAACGCTTCCTTATGAGCGAAGAGGGGTGGACTAAAAGAACGGCATTTGTCTGTCCAGCGCAACTGCAGGGTTAGACCTCATTATGCAACATTCCCGGGATTGAATATAGGAAGATACATCGCGATTATCCCGACTGATGCTGTGATGAGGGAGGTGATCAACAGCGCAGCCAGGCCCCAGGCATACATGTTCTGACGCTTTTTTGGATACGACGTCTTCATGGTTATCAAGAGTGCTGCAGCAAGAGCGATAGCTGGAAACACCCACCAAAGAAAACGCCCTTTCAGGAAGGCGATAGTAAGTGCTGGGATTTCTGCGCCAAATGAAGAAAAGAAGTTCTCGAAGTGAGCTGTCATTATAGTAGCAACCGATGCGCCTGCTATCTGCGCAGCAAGCACAACCCAACTGGAAATCAATAGAGCCTGACTACGTGGAATGAGCTCTGAGCTTACATCTTGAGCAGAAGAATTTGACTGGCGGGTCATGTATGGCACCTGAGACGGTCAGCGTGATCCGTTTGTTATGTATTTACAATGCCTTCGATTTCTTTCCATAATGGTTCACACAAGTTCGGCCTATAAACTGATTGTTTAAATAGAAGATGCTCATTTTTATACATGGTGAGAAGGCGCTGATTTGCCTGGACCACGCATGCCCTGAAATTGGCTAAACGGTCTGCTGTTTTAACTATAAGAGCCAGTTCTAACTCACCAGAAACTTTAGCCATTTTGGCATAGGTTTTAGATTTCCTCTCCTTTCGATTGGAACCAGGCTCGTCAGTGAGGATGGCAACACACTGTGAAGTTAGTGTGCCGAATAATGATTCAATTTCTTCTAGTGTGGTATCCGTATCCTCTACGACGTCATGCAGGTAGGCAACTACGGTTGCATGGTCTCCATACTCCGATGCAATTTTTGCCACGTCGTCCAGGTGAACAAAGTAAGGGTGCTCCCCGTATTTCTGTTCTCCATGACGTTTAATTGCGAATTCTCTCGCCTCTTTCTTCATATTACTCATACAGTTTACTCATGATTAATGCATAAGCAGTACAGCGTACACGAAGCGCATCGTAGTTTGCGTCCGAACGAGTGCCTTTGGCCTGCTGAGAATGAGCTTCCATCGGTCTTTATCGACCATTGTCGTTCTCCCTGGGGGGGCTGATTGCCCTAATCTATCGTCGTTTTACGTCAATTGCCAGCCAGGCGCGCAGGGGGGCGCACCCGGGTAACGCAGAGCCAAGCCGCTTTGGTCGACGCTCAGGATACGGGCGCTGGTCATGGCGTTACGGTGTGTGTTGCGGGGCAGGTAGTCAATGACGCTGTCGGTCTGGTTCAGGCTGTGTTTGGTATAGATCACCCAGTCCTGCGCCATCAACCTCTCGAGCATCTCGTCGATCTCGCCGGGGTGGGTGACCCGCGAGAGCTCACCCGTCTCGGTACTTTGACGCGGCGCGATGACCAGGGTACCCCGGAAGTGGGTCGAGAGCGCCCGCACTGGTAAGAGGTAGCTGCCCTTGGCAGGCTTCCACTGATTGTTGGATCCAGTTTATTGGAAGTGATCTTAATATTCATGGATACAAGCTGCTTCGAACCGGCTTCCCGTCATCAGTAATATTATAGTGACCTTCTGTTTGTCCTTTAAAAAGCCAAGTAGTCCTTGACATGCGCCGACCTGAGTGGCTGTAAGGTGATCGCGCCTCCGAGCTTGAGCCGCACCGGTAGAGCTTTTCGTGCTCCTGTATACGACAGCATACAGCGACCCCGGGTCTGCCAATGCGATTGACGAAATCACGTATAGCCTCGACACATCCAGCCCCTTTGTTTCCCGGTACCTCACCAAGGCTGTCGTGCAGCAGCACAATATGAGGTTCACTCAGTCATCGGTAGTCGACTCATTAAGACGCCTGTCACTCTGAAACAAACTCATACGCCACCCAATCTTTGGGCTTAGTCGGGAAGTTCGACCAGTGAGACAAGCTTAGGGCCAGTGGAACCGGTTGCCTATCATCCTCGCCAGTCAGTTCCAGCAAGCTGCGCGCGAACCCAAGGAGAGTCGCTGTCTTTCTAAAACACGCCTCGCCTAAGATCAGCTGAGAACGACTGATGCACTCGGAGAGCGAGTCTGTGATGAACGTCTAAGTTATCAAGTAACTGTACATGATACATATTGACACCGAAGCTGATGACATAAAAACATTTACTTTACGCTATCTGGAATCGGTAATTGGAAATCTCATTGAATCAGGGCAATAAAATATGCCAATGAGTGGCTGTCTTGTGTGCGTGTGGCCATCCGTCAATCTGAAGAGATTTCTGCTCAGGATGTTTTAAGGTGCTAGTCATAAGTATTTACAGGACCCTCTGAATAAATTCAGCTATCGCTTTAATCGGCTCATGTGGGAAGCGAAAATTCCTAATGGACTCTTGCGGTTATGCCGTAGAACAGTAAGTTAGTGCAGGATGTAAATATAATGAAAAACAGATTACTTATTATTTTAGTAGTAGCCGCGATTTTCCCCATAAATGTCTTTGCATGGCAGGGTATGCCAACCCCTATGTTGCATGTTGAAGGTCGTTACCTGAAAAATCCCAATGGAGAGAATGTTACTGGTTTAGTGGCCAGGGAAGGTGGTATAGCAATCCGTCAGATTGGACCAATCCGAATGATGTTGCGGGCATGCTGAACTTTTTAAATGGCACCGCAGATCTTATGAGCGACACCAGCCCAAGATATGGTAAAGATCACGGGTGGTATGCCTCATTTGTGCGTGTCAATACCGATGCAATTGGCGGTTGGACACAAGAGAGGGGGCTGGTTGACAGGACACAATTCAATGCGTGGATTCAGAACTTTGTAGTTCCTTATGCGCAGCACCTAAAGTCTCGTGGTCTCTACCTGATACTTAGTGCGACCGGTCCAGTTAACACACCGAATAACGGCTCACGCAATGCAGGTAGAACAGAACAGGCGCGCCTGCGTACGTTCTGGAGTACCGTTGCCAACGCTCCGGGGGTAAAGAACGCCGATAATATCATGTTCGAACTCATGAACGAGCCGGTTGATATTGAATCCTCCCCTGGCAATGGCGACTGGGGCCACGCTGAGACGAAATACTTCAGCGCATTTAGAGACTGGATTCAACCGGTTATTAACGATATCCGGGATACTGGCGCCAACAATGTTATATGGGTACCGACTCTCGAGTGGCAGGGTTCACCTCAACAACACGCACAGTTCCCATTTACATGCACCAATTGCGGTGTTGCAGCACACTATTATCCGGCTTATGGCGGTTGTTACGACAATGTCGATTGTCATAACAGGTTATGGGAGAGAAATTACAAGCCGGCTACCGATAAATGGCCAATGATCATTACCGAGAATTTCTGGTTTCCGGAAGATAATGGACTCTCCTCAGGTAG
>JARRNY010000047.1:0-25122 GCA_037384445.1 Candidatus Thiodiazotropha sp. | reverse complement strand
CAGATTGGCGAGATGGTGTTGCGGCAGATTCGCCAGGTGACCGACCTGCCGGTCGTGGCGATCTTCAATACCCACATCCATGGCGATCACTGGCTGGCCAATCAGGCATTTCGCCAGGCCTATCCGAAAGTGCCCATCTTTGGCCATGAGGAGATGCGCAAAATGGTCGAGAAGGGGGAGGGGCGCGCCTATCTGGCTACCCTCATGCGCATGACCGATGGCGCTGTGGCGGGCACGCAGGAGGTCCCACCCGATCACCTGGCCGGACATGACGATGTCTTGAGCTATGCCGGCATCGACATGCGTATCTATTTTCAGCCCAAGGCTCATAGCAGCAGCGATATCATGATCGAACTGCCGCAACGCAAGGTGCTCTTTCTGGGCGACAATGTAATGAACCATCGACTGGGTCAGATGGACAGCGGTACCTTCAGTGGCAGCATCAAAGCCATCGAGATGGCCCTGGCGACTGACGCTGAGGTTTTCGTGCCGGGGCACGGGCAGACCGGGGGGCGCGAGGTACCTGAAGCCTATCTGGAATATCTTGGCCGCCTCAAGAGACTGGTTGCACAGTTCTACGAGGAGGGGCTGAGCGATTTTGAAATGAAGCCGAAAATCATCGAGGCCATGGGTTCCTACCGCGATTGGGTCGACTTCGACAGAAACGTGGGGCGCCATATCAATCTGGCCTACCTGGAGGTCGAGTCAGAGCTTTTTTGAACCCTTTTTATCATTCTGTGGAAATCCGGGAGACTATTTGCGCAGATGTAGCGGGCTAGTGGAACAACTGGCTACAGCGTCGAGCCCGATCCTCAAACTGCCGCAGGATATCCACTGAAGCGATTGCCGCAAAGCTTTGTTCAAGCTGCCTTTTGGCGGATTTTCCTCTAGAATACCCCGCTTTGGGCGACGCCCACCTGTTTGATCCCAATCGGAGCCACCGACATGCAGCGTACCGCGGAGGTTGAGCGCAACACCCTGGAGACCCGGATACGGGTCCGTCTGAACCTGGATGGCACCGGCGCCACCGGTTTCGAGACCGGGGTGCCTTTCCTTGATCACATGCTGGACCAGATCGCCCGTCATGGGCTGATCGATATCGACATAGACGCCGATGGGGACCTGCACATCGATGCCCACCACACCGTGGAGGATATCGGCATCACCCTGGGCCAGGCCCTGGCGAAAGCGGTTGGCGACAAGAAAGGCATCTGTCGTTATGGTCACGCCTATGTGCCGCTGGACGAAGCCTTGTCGCGCGTGGTGGTCGACTTCTCCGGTCGTCCCGGCCTGGTCTACAACATCGATTTCACCCGCGCACGCATCGGCGATTTCGACGTGGATCTGTTCCAGGAGTTCTTCCAGGGTCTGGTCAACCACGCCGGCATTACCTTGCACATCGATAACCTGCGCGGCAGCAATGCCCACCACCAGGCAGAAACGGTGTTCAAGGCGCTGGGTCGTGCCCTGCGCATGGCGCTCGAGGCCGATCCGCGGATGTCCGATCAGGTGCCCTCCACCAAGGGCTCTCTCTAACGCTTTTTGCGAGTAAATCAGTCGATGACACAACGTATTACCGTGATCGATTACGGCATGGGCAACCTGCGCTCCGTGGCCAAAGCGGTTGAGCATGTCGCAGGCGAGGGTGACGAGGTGCTGGTCACCGACAACCCGGAGCTGATCCTGCAGTCTGACCGCGTGGTTTTTCCCGGCCAGGGGGCGGCGCGTGACTGCATGGCGGCGATCTCCGATCACCACCTCAATCGGGCGATTCTCGATGCGGCCGCCAGCAAACCCTTCCTCGGTATCTGCATGGGACAGCAGGTGTTGCTCGACTTCAGTGAAGAGAACGGCGGCACCCAACTGCTGGGACTCTACGCCGGGCAGGTGCGTCACTTTCCCGGCGGCACGGCACCGGACGGCGAGGCGATGAAAATCCCTCACATGGGTTGGAACCGGGTGCATCAGCTGCACGACCATCCTCTGTGGCACGGCATCGCACAGGATAGCCGCTTCTATTTCGTCCACAGCTACTATGTGGACCCGGAGCGCAAGGAGCTGGCGGCAGCCACCACCGACTATGGGGTGAGCTTCGCCAGCGCGATTGCCGAGAACAGACTCTTTGCGGTGCAGTTTCATCCGGAAAAGAGTGCTGACGCCGGACTCCAGCTGTTGAAGAATTTCGTCAACTGGAAGCCGGAATGAAGTTTTTTATCTCTGGGACGGTGGGGCATGGCCCCACCCTACCGTTTAGTCCAGTGTAGGGTGCGGCTCGCCGCACCGTAATAAATCAGGAAGCGAACTGTGTTGTTGATACCCGCTATTGATCTCAAGGACGGCCAGTGTGTACGCCTGCGCCAGGGGCGCATGGAAGACGATACTGTCTTCTCCGACAATCCGGTGGAGATGGCGACCCGCTGGGTCGAGGCCGGCGGACGCCGCCTGCATCTGGTCGACCTCAACGGCGCCTTTGCCGGTGAGCCGGTCAACGGCGAGGTGATCCGCGCCATCGCGGCGGCCCATCCTGAGGTGCCGATCCAGGTCGGAGGAGGTATCCGTGATGAGGCGACCATCGAGGCCTATCTGAAAGCGGGTGTCAGCTACTGCATCATAGGCACCCAGGCGGTGAAGGAACCCGACTTTGTGGCCCGCGCCTGCGCCGCTTTCCCCGGCCATGTCATCGTCGGTCTCGATGCCAAAGCGGGCATGGTGGCGATCAACGGCTGGGCCGAGGTGACCGATCAAGAGGTGACGGAACTGGCTCGCCGTTTCCAGGATGATGGCGTCTCTGCCATCGTCTATACCGACATCGGCCGGGACGGCATGCTCAGCGGCCCCAATGTGGAGGCGACGGCGGCTTTGGCCAACGCCATCTCCATCCCGGTGATCGCTTCCGGCGGTATCACTGATATCGGTGATATCGAGGCGCTGTGCAAGGCGGACACCGGTAATATCATGGGCGCTATCACCGGGCGGGCGATTTACGAAGGCACCCTCGATCTGGCAGCCGGTCAGAAGCTGGCGGATGAGTTGGGCCGCTAGTTTTTTAAGTTTTTAGTTGAGGTATTCGCTGCACTCATGGTTTTTATTACCCCCTCTCCCTGGCCCTCTCCCGCGAGGGGAGAGGGGACGCCGTTTGATGGTTAATGACTAACCTGAAAGTATCATTCCCTCTCCCCTCGCGGGAGAGGGTCAGGGAGAGGGGGATCAAAACCGTGAGCAAAGCGAACTCAACAACCCAAGGTAAAAAAGCATGCTAGCCAAACGCATAATCCCCTGCCTCGACGTGGACGCCGGCCGAGTGGTCAAGGGCGTCAAGTTTGTCGATATCCGTGACGCCGGCGACCCGGTCGAGGTGGCGCGCCGCTACAACGAGGAGGGGGCTGACGAGATCACCTTCCTCGACATCACCGCCAGCTCCGACGACCGGGAGACCATCGTACATGTGGTCGAGCAGGTGGCGAGCGAGGTCTTTATTCCCCTCACTGTGGGTGGCGGTATACGCAAGGCAGACGATATCCGTCGCATGCTCAACGCGGGTGCCGACAAGGTGGCCATCAATACCGCCGCCGTGTTCAATCCGGAGTTCGTGAAAGAGGCTACCGAACGTTTCGGTTCCCAGTGCATCGTGGTGGCCATCGATGCCAAGCAGGTGAGCGCTGAGGGCGAGCCCCTGAAGTGGGAGATCTTCACCCATGGCGGGCGCAAGCCGACGGGTCTGGATGCCATCGAGTGGGCCAAGCGCATGAGCGACTATGGCGCCGGCGAGATTCTGCTTACCAGCATGGATCGGGACGGTACCAAGATCGGTTTCGACAACAAACTGACCCGCGCCATCGTTGAGGCAGTGCCGATCCCGGTCATCGCTTCCGGCGGCGTGGGCAATCTGCAGCACCTGGTGGATGGCGTCAAACAGGGCGGCGCTGACGCCGTGCTGGCTGCCAGTATTTTCCACTTTGCCGAATACTCTGTCGGCGAAGCGAAGCAGTTCATGCAGGAGCAGGGCGTCGAGGTGCGTCTGTGAGTTGGCTCGACACGATCAAGTGGGATGATCAGGGCCTGGTGCCGGCCATCGCCCAGGAGACGGGCAGTGGCAAGATCCTGATGCTGGCCTGGATGAACCGGGAGGCCCTGGAGCTTACTGCCCAGAGCGGCCATGCGGTCTATTGGTCCCGCTCTCGCGGCAAGTTGTGGCATAAGGGGGAGGAGTCGGGCCATCAACAGGTCGTGCACGCCATCCGCGTCGATTGTGATGCGGATGTGGTACTGCTTGAGGTAGAACAGAAGGGTGGCATCGCCTGTCACACCGGACGCCACAACTGCTTTTACCGGGAGCTGCAGGGTGACGAGTGGGTGGAGGTCCTGCCGGTGCTGAAGGATCCAGGTGAGATTTACAATAAATAGGGGTTGTTCGTAACCCAACACCAATTTAACGGTCTAAGGATTCACCATGAGTGATGTACTGCAACAACTGGCCCAGGTGCTGGAGGAACGCAAACAGGCGGATCCCGACAGCTCCTATGTCGCCAAGCTCTATGCCAAGGGTCTCGATGCGATTCTGAAGAAGATCGGCGAGGAGGCCACGGAAACTGTGATGGCAGCGAAGGATGGCGAGGCCGACAAGATCATCTATGAGACCGCCGATCTCTGGTTTCACTCGCTGGTGTTGCTGGCCCACCAGGGGCTGGGTCCTGACGATGTGCTGGCGGAGTTGCAGCGTCGCTTCGGCCTCTCCGGGCTGGAGGAGAAAGCGCAGCGGGGCGAATCTTAGATCGGTCAGCCATAACGGTGCGGCAAGCCGCACCGTCATCAGCCGGAAATTAGCCATCCGGGCAATTCAAGCTGAACGTTGCGAACAGCCTGAAAACCAGCGCCATTCCGGTCGGACCCCAAGTGGGTTATCATCCACCGACTACGCTGCCGGGAATCGGCACAGGCGACAATTAAACGATATACCGGCCTCTGTGGCCGGAGAGTGGAGAAGATTATGGGTTTAGGCGGAATCAGTATCTGGCAGCTGTTGATCATTCTGGCGATCGTGCTGTTGTTGTTCGGCACCAAACGGCTGAAAAACATCGGCTCAGACCTGGGCGGGGCCATCAAAGGCTTCAAGGGCGCCATGAAGGATGGCGAAAAGGCGCAAGAGGAGAAGCAGAAGCAGGAGCAGATCGAGAAATCGGAATCAGGCACTGTGGTCGAGGGCGAAGTTACCTCAAAAGAGAAGGACAAGAGCTGATTTCACCATTCCCCTGTCCCTTCTGTTGAGCGCGTACCATGTTTGATGTCGGATTCTGGGAGCTGGGACTTATCGCCCTGGTGGCCCTGATTGTGATCGGACCCGAACGCCTGCCCAAGGTGGCGAGAACCGTCGGTCTCTGGTTGGGACGTGGGCGCAGCTTCATCGCCAGCGTTAAGGCCGATATCGATAAGGAGATCAAAGCCGAGGAGCTCAAAGAGATATTGCAGAAGCAGGCTCGAGAGGCCAATCCCGTTCACGAAATCATGGAAGAGACCCGCAGCGATCTGAACCAGATCAAGCAAGAGGCTGAGAGCAGCGTGCAGGCCAGTCGGGAGGCCCTCGACAAACAGGGCGCCGACGATAAGAAACCTTCAGCCGATTCCTGACTGAGCGATGTCGACCCCTTCCACAAACGAATCCACCGGTCAGGAACAGCCCCTCGTCTCGCATCTGGTCGAGTTGCGGGATCGGGTCCTGCGTATGGTGCTGGTGGTGTTGGCGGTCTTCCTGGTGCTCTTCCCCTTCGCCAACGATCTCTACACAGCCGTTGCCGGACCCATGCGCGAGGCGCTGCCTACCGGCAGCACTATGATTTCGACCAAGCCGATCGACCCTTTTCTCATCCCGTTCAAGCTGAGTCTGCAACTCGCCATCTTCATCTCGGTGCCATTCATCCTCTACCAGTTCTGGGCCTTCGTGGCGCCGGGGCTCTACAAGCACGAGAAGCGGCTGGTGATGCCGCTGCTGATCTCCAGCACGCTGCTGTTCTATCTCGGCATGGCCTTCGCCTACTTCGTGGTCTTTCCGTTGGTCTTCACCTTCCTCGCCAGCACCGCGCCGGAAGGGGTCGAGGTGGCCACCGATATGGGCAGCTATCTCGATTTCGTCATGACTCTCTTCTTCGCCTTCGGTGTTGCCTTCGAGGTGCCCATCGCCACCATTATTCTGGTCTGGATGGGACTCACCACACCGGAGAAGCTGCGCCAGAAACGCCCCTATGTCGTCGTCGCCGCCTTTGTTGTGGGTATGTTTCTGACTCCGCCAGACATCATCTCCCAAACCCTGCTGGCCCTACCCATGTGGGTGCTATTCGAGTTGGGGGTGGTCTTCTCCCGTGGTTTCATGCCCAAGGATAAGGAGCAGGAAGAATCGGAAGCAGAGGTGGCCGTTGCAGCCGCTGCCAGTGCGGCTCCACAAGCCTCTGGCCCCGCGCCCGGTGAGGCGCCGGTCGGCAGCGAGATCGATCCGGCTGAGGACTACATCGACCCCGACCGGTTCGTACCCCTGACTGATGATGAGATGGAAGCGGAGCTCGATGCCATCGATGAAGCCCGCGACCTGCTCTATGAAGTGCTGGAGGAGGGCGACGCCGATCAACGTATGGTGGCGCGCAACATCCTCGCCCAGCTGGATGACGAACCCTAGACGAATGGCGCTGACTTAAGAAAGTATTCGGTGCGGCAAGCCGCGCCGCTATTCTTAATCAGGCTGCATCAGCGATAGCGCAAGCGGGTGCCGTGCACCAGCGACAGCGTGATCTCCTCAGCCGACAGGGTCGCCGGGAAATAGGTGCCGGATATCTTCGCGCTGTTGATGCTGGCCCCTTCGAGATTGGCATGCGTCAGATCGAGACCGCGTAGATCCGCATGCCGCAGGTAGGCGTTGGCCAGATCCAGATCCCGGGCGTCCAGCTTTCGCAGGTCGGCTCCCCTCAGATCCGCGCTATGCAGATCGTAGCTCTCGCCGGCCGCTCGACGGCGGTTGAATTCTTCCACATGTCCCTCTTTGAGTAGCAGATACATCGCATCATTTTTAACTTCTGGGCTTTGCATGGTGTTGTATTCCCGTTGATCAATAGAGAGGGGCTGACAGGGCCTCTGCACTAATAGAATAGTCAATCTTTGAGAGACGTTGCAGCCCTTCCTGGGGTGCTGCGCCTTATTGAATTTATTGCTAATCGCATCTAGCATTGAAAATACCAATAATAGAGGGAGCCTCAATGGCCAGCACACCGCAGATCCACTACAAACAGAACCGGCTCAAGCAGCTGCGCGCCTTCTGCCACGCCGCCCAGACCGGTTCGATTAGCGAGGCTGCCGAACGGCTCTATCTGAGTCAGCCTACCGTCTCCCTGCAGATTCAGGCCCTGGAGAGGGAGCTGGAGACTGTGTTGTTCGAACGCAGGGGCCCCAAGATCAAGCTGACCCCGGAGGGTGAGACGCTGTATAAGCTCTCTCAACCCCTGGTAGAAGGCATGGACAAGCTGCAGGAGACCTTCGCCGCCACCTGCGGCAAGCTGGAGAGCGGCGAGCTGAATATCGCTGCCGGCGAATCGACCCTGCTCTATATCCTGCCCGAACCGGTGCGGCTGTTCGCTGAGCGCTATCCGGGAATTCGGGTCAAGCTGCACAATGTGACAGGGCGCGACGGCATGGCCATGCTGCGGGCCGACGAGACCGATCTGGCGGTGGGGTCGATGCTCGAAATCCCGGACGACGTGACCTACAAACCGGTGGTCAACTACGCCCCGGTGCTGATTACCCCGCCCAACCATCCGCTGTCGAAGAAAGAGAATATTCGTCTGCACGACATCAGTCCCTACGGCCTGATCCTGCCTCCGCACCACCTCAGTACCTGGCGCATGGTCGACCTGGTCTTCAAGCAACACAACGCCAGTTACAATGTGACGCTGGAGGCGGGCGGCTGGGAGGTGATCAAAAAGTATGTCGAGATCGGCCTGGGGATCTCCATCGTTACCGACGTCTGTCTGACCGGTGAAGAACAAATTGCCACCATACCGCTGGGTGAGTACTTCCCTAACCGGAGTTATGGGGTGGTGCAGCGGCGTGGCAAGTTTCTCTCTCCTCAAGCAAAACGTTTCCTGGAGATCATGCAGGAAGTCTTTAACTGAGAAACTCTTCCCCACTGCCAGCGGGTGAAGGCCGCCGTGGATCTCTCCGAGCCAACCGTGCTCAGGGTCAATGGACTCAGTTTTCCTCTCGATTCGAGCGGTGAGCCATCTGAGCCGGCAGCCGAGAGCGCCCCCTGGGGCTTCGCCCTCGATAGTGTGGCACTGAGTCAATGTTCGCTGGCGATTCAACGGCAGGATCTCTCTCTCGATATTGAATTGGATCGTCTCGACTTGGAGCGGGTCATCAGTTGGCGGCAGGAGGTCAAGGCAAAGCTGAATCTCCAGGCGCGGGTGAACAGCGCTCCCCTACGAGTCGAATTGGAAGCGGGCCTGTTCCATGAGACACGCACGGTGGACGGCAAGATAGTCCTCGAGGGTTTTCAGCTGAGCGGACTGCAGCCCCTGCTGACAGAGGCGGCTGGCCCCGATCTCTCCGGCAGCCTGAGCCTGACGCAAACACTTAAGCTGTCCCTGAACCCCTCCGGAGAGGTGAGCTGGCAGAGCGAGGGCTCTCTGGCCGGTGAGCACCTGAATCTGGCGCAGGCACAGGTTGCCAGCAGTGATCTCTCGACCCGCTGGCAGGGAACAACTAGCGGGGGCTGGTCGCCGGAAGCGGGTGTGCAGCTGCAGTTGGATGGGGCGCTTGGTGGCGCAGTCCCCCAGCTCCGCTTGCCTGAGCAGTCCATCGACCTCTCCCTCAATGGCTACCAATGGCAGGGCAAGCTCGACCTGGAACAAGGGGCAGACGGCTTAACGCTTCAGCTGGACGGCGATGTGTCGCTTGATCAGACATCCGTGATTCAGGCTGAGAGCCAACCGCAGCAGGTTCGAGCCGGACAACTTCGGGTGCAGGCGTTCTCTTTGCAACTACAGCAGTCGGCTGAGGGCGTGCTCACGATAGCGGAGCAGGGCAAGGTCACACTCGACAAGCTGGCCCTGGTGCAACATCAGTTGTCAGTCGATCTCGCATCGCTGCAGTGGCAGGGTAAAACCTCGCTGCAGCCGGGTGAGGATGCCGCAGCGCTCAGCGCTGAGGGGGAAGGCGCTCTCGAGGGCTTGAGCCTTGCGGAATTGGACAACAAAGCTCCTCTGGCTGAGTTGCAGCGAATCGAACTTGAAGCGGTAAAGCTTGCCCCCGGGAACCAGTTAGCGCTGAAGAGGGTGCGGCTGAAGGGCTTGCGCCTGGACGACGGCAAAGGGGACAAGGGTAATCCGCTTCTCCTGACCCAATCCCTATCGCTCAAGGATATCGTGTTCGCGCAATCCTCGGGACTCTCGATAGCGCTTATCGAGCAGCAAGGGATGCAGGCAGAGTTGTCGCTGGATAAAGCGGGGCAGCTGAATCTGCAGCGACTCGCTGAGAAGTTGCAGCAGGCGGCTTCCCCGCCCGCATCCGCTGAAGCCAAGCCTGCCACCGCTGAGACGGCAGAGCCGATGGCGATCAAAATCGGTCGTGTCGTCTGGCAGGGAGAGAATAAGGCGACCTTTATCGACCGTTCAGTTGAACCCCCGTTTCAGGCCTCATTGGATATCAAAGAGTTCAACCTCAGTGCTGTCGACAGCAGCCGGCCCGAGCAGCCCTCTCCATTCCGTCTGGTCGGCAGTACCGGACGACATGCTGAAATTACTGCAGAGGGAGAAATCACCCTGTTTCAGAGCGACCCGGATGGTCATCTCAAGGGCCAGCTGAAAGGGATAGAGCTGGTGCCGCTCTCCTCGTATACGATTTCGGCCATCGGCTACAACCTCGACAGCGGCGAGTTGGATGCAGATATCGATATGGCCCTGAAGCAGGGCAATGTGGAGGGTAAAAACCACCTGGTCATACGCCGACTCGATGTCTCTGAAGCAAGCGCAGCGCAGGCGGCGAAGCTGCAAGAGAAAATATCCATGCCGCTCGATTCGGCATTAGGCATGCTGCAGGACAAGAATCAGACCATCGATCTCAACCTGCCGATTACGGGCAAGCTTGCTGACCCCAATGTAGAGCTGGGAGACGTCATCAACACCGCACTGGGTAACGCACTCAAAAAAGGAGCCATGACCTATCTCACCACGGCACTCTTCCCCTATGGCACCATGGTGGCGCTATTCAAGATGGCCGGTGATGAAGCCAGCGCGGTACGTCTGAATCCGGTCGAGTTCCCCCCCGCCATCGCTGAGTTGGATGATAAGGACCGGGACTATCTCGGAAAGGTGGCCCAGGTGCTCAAGGAGCGGCCTAAAATCGCGGTCAAACTCTGCGGAACGGCAACCGTCAGCGACCGCCTCGCGATGGCCCAGGCCATGGCGGAGCAGGCCAAAGCCAAGCAGGACCCGAAACAGCAGCCCAAGCAAGGGTCAGCCGAGAAGCCACCCCAGCAAGAGGTACCGGAGGCTGAGATGCTGGCGCTGGCAAAACGCCGTGCAGAGGCGGTTGAGGACTATTTGGTCAATCAGCATGGTGTGAGCGCAAGCCGCACCGCGGTTTGCCGCCCAACCCTCGACCCGGAGGCGGAGAACACGCCGCGTGTCGATCTGCAGCTGTGAGGCTGAACTCTCACCCCGGCCCCTGTTTGGGTTTCGGGGTGAGAGTTGATTCTTCTCCCGCGAAAGCCACTGATAATGGGCTCTGGAGGCTTATCGGCCAACGATTTAGGCGTTAGCTTCCTGCTCCATGGGCAAATAAGCAATAGACCCCATTTAACCTCACTGAGTAAATGCTTTAGAATGTGCGGGCGTTTCAGAAGGAGATTGATGATGTTAGGCCAGGCCCCCGAGTTTCAAAGCATTCTACGCGCTATGCGCATCGTCTCAGCCACCGACGCCACGGTGCTGGTGACGGGTGAGAGTGGAACCGGCAAAGAGTTGCTGGCGCAGGCGCTGTATGAGAACAGCCGTCGACGCGATAAGCCTTTCATTACCGTCAACTGCGCCGCTCTGCCGATTCAGCTGGCTGAGAGCGAGCTGTTCGGACACCGCCGGGGGGCCTTTACCGGTGCCTCTGCTGACGGGGTCGGAAAGATGCAGGCAGCCAACGGCGGTACCCTCTTTCTCGACGAGATCGGTGAGTTGCCCCTGCCGGTGCAGTCCAAGCTGCTGCGTTTTCTTGAGACAGGAGAGTGCCAGCCTGTGGGGCAACCTCAGAGCCAACGGGTCGATGTCCGTATCATCGCAGCGACCAATCGTGATCTTTCGCTGGCCGTGAAAGAGGGTACCTTCCGCAGCGATCTCTACTACCGCCTCTATGTGGTACCGCTGGAATTGCCGCCGTTGCGCGAGAGGCCTGGCGATATCCCGCTGCTGATGAAAGGGTTGACCGAAGGATTGGCTAGTCAATACGGCCTGCAGCCTCCGCGTTACAGCAAAGCCAGCATGAAGGTGCTCAATAACTACAGCTGGCCGGGTAACGTCCGCGAGTTGAAGAATTTCTGCGAACGGATGTTGATCCTGTTCTCCGGCCGGTTTATCGAGCCAACCAATCTTCCTGCCGAATTCCAGCAGTTGCAGCGTGCCCCGCTTGCGACCGTCTCCGATGGCTTCGAACTGCCGGATCAGGGTATTCGTATGGAGGAGCTGGAGGTCAGTCTGATCGAGCAGGCGCTGAACAAGACTGCCGGCAATCGTAGCCGGGCTGCCCGTCTGTTGGGGCTTTCAAGGGATACGCTGCTCTACCGTATGAAGAAATACGCGATCGCCTGAACGGTTTGAGCATCACCTGGCTGCAGGTTGACGCCTGGGGTAGTCAGTAGATGCGATACCCACCGTGACGTCTGCGGCTGCGGTAGTCGAACAGAGCCATGCCGGCAATGCTGCCGAGCAGCAAGGCAATACCTGCAGCGATCATGCCCCACTTGATGGGTATCTCTATTTCATCCCCACTTTTTTGCTGGCGAAATGTAGCATTCTCCTGCTGCAGACCTTCGACCGTGGCCGCTAGCGCTTCTGCTTTCTGCAGACGCTCGGTCAGCTCCGCATAGGCCTGGCCTTCATTGTCCATAACTTTGGCCAGCTCCGCTTCCGACGAGTCCAGCGCCTGACGGCTGGCTTCCAACTGCTTCTGCAGGGAAGCGTTCGCCTCCTCCAGTTCCGCCAGTTGGGCTCGCGCAGGTTTCTCGGTAATGAGAAAGCCCGCTTTGGTCCAGCCTTCTATGCCGTCTGGGGTACGCACTCGTGCGTAGAAACCGGATGTCTCGAGTAACTCCAGTTCCGTGCCGCTATTGAGTCGCTGTAACAGCTTCCCTTTGGACTCGATCTCTTCATAGAGGGAGAGTTGCAGCACATCCGTCACGTAGCGTGTTTCGGCCTCGGCGATACCACTCAGGCTCGAAAGAAGCACGGCAAGCAGAGTGATACGGATGCGAGTGGTCCTGAAGGGGGTGATGGTCATGTTCTACGCAGTGGTTGATGCCTGGTATCTCTCGGAGCATATCCAATCATGCAGTTTCATACTAGGCAGTCCGCCACATTTTTAGCGGTATGTGCGTGATTTGCGAGGACAAACGGCTGTTCAGTCGGGATTCAGTTTGTACAGCGTAGGCTGACACTCGAGGTTCAAACATTAACTCGAGAAAGGAGAGCGTTATGAAAACCCTCAGCAAGACTTTGATTGCCGTTTCCCTTAGCCTGTTTGCCGTTGTGCCGGCCTTTGCATCGCCGCATGAACATCAGAGCAAGCAGGACCATCGCATCATGGAGCAGTTGCAGCATCAGCAGCACCGCATTCAGCAAGGCATAAAAAAGCACCAGTTGACCCGAAAGGAGGCCAGGGTGCTGCAGCGGCAGCAGGGTGAGATCCGCTGGCTGGCTCGCCGCTTCTACAAAGACGGCTATCTGTCGAAGAAAGAGCGGAGGCATTTGAATCGGGAGTTGAGTAAATCGAGTCGGCGGATCAAACGTCTGAGGCACAACGATCTGGACCGCTATGTGGACCTGCATCAACGCTACGGCTACAACGATCGTTCCCACTGGCTTTAAGTATGGAGCACCGGCTTGGGGCAGGGCCTGTTAACAGGCCCTAGCCCGAATCTTTCACCCGGCCGCTTGGAAATGCGAGTAATGCGCTATGGCCATTGAAAATTCCTGGGCCATTAGCAAAGTACAAAGTGTTACCAACCCACGCTGAACGCGCCCTCGCACCGATCTCGTCGTCCAGCTGCGGTATTGGCTCAATCATCAATAGCTGGGCTATTGACTCAATCGCCAATCCACATCTGAACAACGATCCCGGCACGATCATCGCGTTCCCGGGTGAAACATCCGGGCTAGCCCGAATCTTTCACCCGGCCGCTTAGAAATACGGTTATCGCGTTCCCGGGACTAGAGATCCTGCCACTCAGTCAACAGCAGACCGGAAGCAATGCCGGCTAATCCTCCGCCGATGATGCCGCCGAGCAGGGATTGTGGGAGTGCCTCCTGCATCCGCTCGAGGGCGGGCAGCAGCGAACCGGCCACACTGTTATCGACATCGCTGATCATGACAAAGAAGGTGAGCGCGACAAAGGCTGAGATGCCGACGCCGGCCATCAACCCATCACCCACAGGTGGCAGCAGGTCGTCGTAGTGTTTGACGAAACCGGGGATCATCCAGACGTAAAGGAGGCCGGAGAGGGGGCACATCAGTGCCACAATCGTACTCAGTTGCAGATCCTCGAACAACCAGGCGATCAGCAGGTAACAGAGCGAGGCGAGCCAACCGGCGCTAAAGCCGGCCACCGTCTTGGCGTCCGCCCGATAGATGCGTGAGCCCATGGAGAAGATGCCGTAGAGCCCGCCAATGATGCCGCCAATCACGGTCACGACCAGCAAAAGATAGAAGAGATTGATCGGCCAGGGCGCCAGAATGAAGTAGAAAATCGAGATGGGTGAGATGATCGCAGTCATCAATACCGCCAGACGCATACTGCTGTAGATCAGTGCACCGAGGGTGGCGGAGAGCACGCCGGCGAGGAAGATCGGATTGATCGGCAGTTGCCAGTGTTCAGCCAGGGCGACGAAGAAGACGAATAACAGGGAGTAGAGCAGGCCGATGAAGGCCCAGATGGCGCCCCGGATGAGGGCCTCTTTGGTTCGATGGGAGAGCGATACGATGGGCATTGGCCTGGGCAGGGTTATCACGCTGGTATAGTAAGATCATAGGTAACATTCACATTAGATAAAAGGGCTTTGGATCAGTAACAGGCCTGAATAATTTACCGCAGCTGGACGACGAGATCGGTGCGAGGGCGCGTTCAGCGTGGATCGGTAACACGTTGTACTTTGCTGATAACCCGGGAACGCGATGATCGTGCCGGGATCGTTGTTCAGATGCGGATAAGCGGTAAAGTCCTACAGTTACCGTCGCGTCCTTAATTATATTAATGAACCCTGATATACTGCGCCGCTTTTTGCTCTATGCAATCGAGGTGGCCGATGTTTCAACTGACCTGTCCGGGAAAGCAGTGTATCCGCAATGATCTCCTGTCGGGTCTCACCGTTGCACTGGCTCTGGTGCCTGAGGCGGTCGCCTTCGCCTTTGTTGCGGGCGTGGCGCCACTGGTCGGGCTCTATGCCGCCTTCATGATGGGCATCATTACTGCGGTGGTGGGCGGCCGGCCGGGAATGATCTCTGGCGCCACCGGCGCTATGGCGGTGGTGATGGTGGCGCTGGTTGATCAACATGGGGTTGAGTATCTGTTCGCTGCCGTGCTGTTGACTGGTCTCATCCAGATCATGGCAGGTGTGCTGCGCCTGGGTAAGTTCATTCGTTTGGTTCCCTATCCGGTGATGCTCGGTTTCGTCAACGGCCTTGCCATCGTGATCTTCCTGGCACAGCTCAAACAGTTCCAGGTGCCGGGCGAGGAGGGGGCGATGGTCTGGATGCAGGGTCAGTCGCTCTGGCTCATGCTCGGGCTGGTCATCGTCACCATGGCAATCATCCACTTTCTGCCAAAGCTGACCAGCGCGGTGCCGGCCTCCCTGGTGGCGATCGTCGGCGTTACCCTTGTGGTGATGCTGTTCGATATCGACACCCGGGTGGTAAGGGATGTGTTGCGGGATCTCACCGGGGATCCCGCAGCCACCATCGCCGGTGGCTTGCCCGGTTTTCACCTGCCCATGGTGCCTCTGAGCCTGGATACCCTGAAGATCATTCTTCCCTACTCGATTATCCTGGCCGGTGTCGGTCTCATCGAGTCGCTGCTCACCCTAAGCCTGATCGATGAGCTGACCGAGAGCCGCGGCCGGGGCAACAAAGAGTGTATCGGCCAGGGTCTGGGTAATACGGTGAATGGCCTGTTCGGCGGCATGGGCGGCTGTGCGATGATTGGTCAGAGTCTGATCAACATCAACTCGGGCGGGCGCGGGCGTCTCTCCGGTATTTCGGCGGCCCTGTTTCTGCTTGCTTTCATCCTCTTCGGCGCCAGCCTGATTGAGATCATTCCCATCGCTGCCCTGGTAGGGGTGATGTTCATCGTGGTGCTGGGTACCTTCGAGTGGGCCAGTTTCCGCCTGCTCGGACGCATTCCACTGGCGGACGCCTTTGTCGGCATCCTGGTGGCAGTGATCACCGTACTGACCGATCTGGCCATCGCCGTCATCGTCGGTGTCATCGTCTCGGCGTTGGTCTTTGCGTGGGAGCACGCCAAACATATGCGTGCAGAGACCCGCGTGGACGAGTATGGCATCAAGTACTACCACCTTAAGGGGCCGCTCTTCTTCGGTTCTATCCAAGCCTTCGCCGATCTCTTCGATCCGCGAAATGACCCACGTGAAGTCATCGTCGACTTCGCCGAAGCCCGTGTCTATGACCACTCCGGCCTGGAGGCCATCGATGCCCTGGCTGAGCGCTATATGCGCGCACAGAAGACCCTGCACATCCGTCATCTCAGCCAGGAGTGTCAGAACTTACTGGTGAAGGCGGGGGACCTGGTGGAGGTCAACATGATGGAAGATCCGACCTATCACGTCGCGGACGATCGGGTGGCATAACGCTGCCGGCGTAGACTACTCCAGCGCGTCAGCCTCATACCTGTGCTGATTGCACACCCGGGCAGTGAGCCTGCTCAGGTTGCACTCGGGCTGGAAACCGGGCCAGGCAACTCCGTCACCCCTTCGATGGCATGCGTCATCGGCGTGTTCAAGCCGATGCCGATTTGCAGGGACAGGTCGTAGGCTGCCCGGTTGATCAAGTACTCCGCCTCGATGAGACGATAGGCGCTGTTGATGCGGTAGGTAAGCCGCCATGTCACGGCGTGATCACCGTTCTCGACGATGCGGATCTTGGGCGGGCGATCAGTCTGTATCAGTGAGCTGTCATCGGCGACCTGTTGCCAGACCTGGGCAAGAAAGGCCTCGATGGTGCTGCTCTCAAAACCGTAGCCGATCTTGAAGTCGACGAAGCAGTCCAGATTGTCGTTGGCGTCACTGGTCAGTATCTCGATCTTGCAGCTTCGAAAGCGGGCGTTGGGCAGCAGGATCTTGTACTTTCTGCGCAGATCACGGAAGACGGTCTGGGTGAGCGAAGTCCGTACCACTACGGCCAGTAGATCCAACTCCTTGACCTGCACTACGGCCCCCGGCTCCACGTCGTTGTTGTAGAGCAGGATCAATCCGTTGATGTTGTCCGGCGCCCATACATCCTTGGTGGAATAGACGATGAGCACCACAGCCCCGATCACGGAGGTGGTGTGGAGCCAGCTGGTCATGTCCCAGACATTGATGATGATCAGAAACGAAATGACGATCGTCACCGCCCAACCCACCAGGCCGACAACCTCCGACTGATAGGTATGCGAGAGCACCTCGGTGTCGGCAATCTCACGTGTGCGGCCATAGCGTTTGAGCGCATTGAGCTGAAACAGATGTGCCAGCAGATAGCCGCAGAGCAGGGTCAAGCCCGTCATCGACAGGGGACGGGCCTGTGAACTGAAGAAGACCGCCAGAAAATAGAGCCCGAACAGAGCCAGATTGATCACCCGCAGCATCCAGACCGAGGCCTTGTAGCGCCGATCCTTCGGCGCGTAACCGAACTTACTCACGATGCGGGAGGAGAAAATGAAAATGATGGCATTGATGGTCAGCACGATATAGTCGAATGCCGTATAGACTAGGCCGACCTCATGCTGGATCTTTGCGGCCAGATCGATCAATTGCTGTTCCAACCCTGGAGCTCCATCGGTTATCTGAATGTCTGCGTCATGACGCCTTGTGACCGACACCATAATCGATTTTCCCGCACTTGGGGAGTGATGCCGGCGAGTTGATATTCCACGAAACGCTCTTCACGCCACGCCGACTGGGGGCGTCATTCCTATGCACTGTTCAATTTCCCTAACGTGTTGTGGAGATTCGGCTCGTTGCTGTAAGGTATTCGGCTAGAGCGCTTCGCGGTCTCCGAATAACGCTCGGAGAGTCCTATTCTCAGGCGCCTTGAAAGCGGGCATCTCGAGCAATCTGGGGAGCAGTACAGAGCCTCAATGGATAGCCGTTTTTCAGCTAACCAGGGATAGTGATACCGAGCATGCAGCAGGAAGAGATAAATCAGGATTCCGGACTGACGGTACGACAACCCGAGCTGTCGTTCGGACCGGAGATTGCCCGCTACTGGTTCTGCGACAATCCCACCATTACCCACAACTTCAATGGCTACAACCTGATGTTCCCGACCTTCGAGCGCTTCTTTATCCGCTCGGTACTCTATTACAAAGACCGGATCACCGACCCGCAGCTCAAGGCTCAGGTGGCCGCTTTTGTGAGCCAGGAAGCGAACCACGCGAGAGCCCATGAGGATTACTTTGCACTGCTTGAGCAACAGGGATACCCCGTACGCCGTCATCTGAAACGATTCGACCGCTACACCGGGACCATCGAGCGCTTGGCATCGCCAAAACTGCGTATCGCCATGACTGCCGCCGCGGAGCACTACACCGCCACGCTGGCGAATATCATCCTGCACACCCCCAGCTTGGTGGAGCGCATGGCGCCCGAGATGCAGAAGCTGATCGTCTGGCATGCGGTGGAGGAGATGGAGCACCGCAGTGTTGCCTTCAATGTGATGCGGCAGGCCGAGGTCGGATACCTGGTACGCATACTCGCTTTCCTGATGGTCACCCTGGACTCCCTGCTCTGGGTCAACCTGGGCAGCTTTCTGTTTCTGCGCACTGACCGCATCTCGCTGTTTCGAAGCCTGCGCTACAAGCTGCGTTTTCGCCGCGAGTTCCCGGCAGTCTCTGGACTGTTCCGGCGTTCACTGCTGGCCTATTTCCGGCGTGGTTACCATCCGGACCAGATGCAGACACCCGAAGCCTACCACTCCCAACTCGATAACGTTGGCATCCATGCAACCAGCTGATCTCACCGCCACCTCTGACCAGCTCGCCATGTTCGGCGATGGCAACGACGCCATCGCCTGGGCGGCGCAGGATGCGGGGGTGGACTATGTCTCACACTACCCGGGCTCCCCGGTGAATCGGGTCGTCGATGTCTTGCAGGCGGGAATCGAGAAACATGGCTGCCTCATCAACCATGCCCTCAACGAACACATCGCCGCACTCAGCGTTATGGGCGCCAGCCTGTGCGGCGCCCGCTCACTGCTGGTCATGAAGCATGTGGGATTGAACATCGCCGCCGACCCTTTGAACTACGCCGGGCAGATCAAAATCAAGGGGGGTCTGGTGATCGTGGTGGGCACCGACCCCGGCGCCCGCAGCAGTACCGGCGAGGAGGACGTCCACTGGTACGCCCCGCAGTTCAACTTCCCACTGCTGGAGCCGGTCGATCTGAGCCATCTCTACCAGGGCGTCGTCCGCGCATTTGAACTCTCCGAACAGGTACAGCTCCCTGTCCTGGTGTTTACGCCGGGTCGCCTGGCGTACCAGTCGGGGCTGATCACCCGCCAGGCAGCCGAAAGGCCTTCCCGGCGATTCAACTTCCACAAAGATCAGCAGAACCTGATCAACGTGGGGGCCAGGGCGGTGCGCAACCATCGCCATCACATAGAGCGTCTGCGCCAGTTTCAGCAACAGAACGACACCAGCACCATGCACTACAATGCCGATGCCAGCTACGGAATCGTCACGCGAGGCGCCAGCCACACGATCTGTCGTGAGGTGATCGAGTCCCTCGGACTCGAATCCCGTGTCCACCTGCTCAATTACGAGCTGACCCACCCCCTGAACATCGACCCCTTTCTCGACTTCGCCGCCAACAAGAGCGAGATTGTGGTGGTGGAGGATCAGGACGGCTTTCTGGAGACCATGCTCAAGCGGGAGGCCTTTGGTCGGGTCAACTGCCGTCTCGAAGGCAAGCGACACTTTCCGCCCTGGGGTGAAATCAGCGACAAACAGCTCAGGGAGTTTTTCGCCGACCACTTCGATCTCCAGCTGTCGAGTAATAGTTTGCCACTGGAGTTCGTCTGCCCGGAACGCCCCGGAAGTTTCTGCGAAGGCTGTCCCCATCGTCCCTCCTTCTACGCCATCGACAAAGCCCTGGAGGAGATCGCCAGGGAGTCGGGATCTGTGGGCGTCATCGGAGGCGACATCGGCTGCTCATCGCTGCCGCCCCATCGCACCGACTGGCTGCTCTGCATGAACGCCGGTGTCGGCATGGCCCAGGGCATGGCCCATCTGCTGCCTGAGCAGCCGATCCTCTCCACCGGTGGCGAGGGCAGCCTGTTCCATGGCGGTCTCACCTCTTTACAGAGTGCGGTGGAAAACGGTATCAAGCTGACTCACATCCTGTTCGACAACCAGGCTATCGCCATGACCGGTCATCAGCCCTCGCCGACGGCACAGGGTCGAGTCGATCTGCGGTCGCTGTTGCTCGGGATTGGTGTCAGCGATGTGCTCGAGGTAAACCCCTTCGCGCCTACCGCCATGGCAACCCTTATCAAACAGACCTTAGGCAAACAGGGCGTCAAGGTGATTCACGTCCAGGGCCGTTGCGCCCTGCAACCGACCGAGGAAGCGCTGCGCCGCCTGAAAGAGCGCCGCCTCGAACTGAACAACGCCCTCTGCGGAGAGTGCCGTGAGTGTTACCAGGCGCTGCAATGCCCGGCCATCGGCCTCAATGCCGACAGCGGCGAACTGCATATCGACATGAACCGCTGCCGGCGCTGCGCCGCCTGTCTCGATGTCTGTCCCAACGACGCTATTGAAGTCACGGACCCGCTCTATCATGGCTAATCTCATCATCGCCGGGATTGGCGGCCAGGGCATCAACCGCCTGGCCAGGGTCATCGCGGAGTGCTGCCGGGATGCGGGACTGCAGTGCCAATACACCGTCCACAAGGGGGGCGCTCAGACGCTGGGTTCCGTCTACGCGGAGATCCGCACCAACAGACTCAAGCGCTCCACTCTCGGTCCGGGAATCCCGGCAGGAAGTCTCGACGGACTGGTGGCCCTGGACCCTTGGGAGGCGTTAAGACATCTGCCGCTCGCCCATCGCGCAACGCCAGTGTGGGTGGAGAGCGAAACCCAGCCTCTGTTCCGTGACCGAACGGCAACCGGGCAACTGCCGATCGAAGCGCTCTCGCCTGTCGATCAACTCAACAGCCTGCCCATCCCGATCCATTGGAAAGGGTATCGAAAACTCGCCTTGAAGCGCACGGGCGATGTACGCATGGCCAACTATTTTGCCGGTCTCGACAGTCTGTCGGCGCTGAACCTGAGCGACAGACCGCGATATCATGAGATTTTTTATCAGGAGATTGCAGGAGCAGCCGCACTGCTCCCGGAAACAGCATGAGCAGACTAGCCAGCCACTGGATTCCATCCACCCCCGGCCGCGCAGAGTGTCGGCTCTGCCCGCATCATTGCCGGCCGAAAAACGATCGCATGGGTTTCTGCGGTGTACGCGGCGCCGTGGATGACACCATCCATACCTTCAACTATGGCCGTTCGCTACCCGCCACCGAGGAGGTGA
Source organism: Candidatus Thiodiazotropha sp. (assembly GCA_037384445.1). Lineage (GTDB taxonomy): Bacteria > Pseudomonadota > Gammaproteobacteria > Chromatiales > Chromatiaceae > Thiodiazotropha. The sequence continues at coordinate 4,093 of JARRNY010000047.1, read as the reverse complement.
TCGAGACCGAGGCCGTGTTCCACTACGCTCCCGGGGCGAGGATTCTCAGCCTGGGCAATGTCGGCTGCTCACTTGCCTGTTCCTTCTGCCAGAATTGGCAAACCTCCCAGGTCCGTCATCTCGACAACAACGCCACCCGAAGCTATACCCCGGAACAAGTGGTAGAGCTCTGTCTCGAGAATCGGATACCGGTGCTCTCCTGGACCTATAACGACCCGGTGGTGTGGCACGAATTCGTTGTCGAGACCTCCCGGCTAGCACAAAAGGCCGGTATCCGGACCCTCTACAAATCGGCTTTTTTTATCGATGAGGCAGCGGTGGAAGAGCTGATCGACTGCATCGATATCTTCAGTATCTCGCTCAAGTCAATGAGCGATGAGTTCTACCGCAAGGCAACCCGCTCGCGCCTGCAACCGGTGCTCGACAGGATCGAACAGGTGGCCGCTTCCGGCCGCCACCTGGAGCTGAGCCAACTCATTATTCCAAAGCTCAACGACAGTCACACCGACATCCGGAAAACCATCGATTGGGTACTTGGCCACCTGGGACGCAACGTGCCTCTGCACTTCGTCGCCTTTCATCCGGCATACCAATACACCCATGTTCCCCGGACCGCGCTCTCGACTCTGTTGAACGCCCGCTCACTGGCCATGGCCGCCGGCATCAGGCACGTCTATCTGGGCAACACACAGGAGAGCCGCATGAACGACACCTGCTGTGACACCTGCGGCAAGATCCTGGTCCGCCGTTTCGGTTTGCACGCAGAGATAGAGGCGCTCGATGCGCAAGGACGCTGCACCCAGTGCGGCACGCCTTCAGCCATAGGTCGCGTTTCGTCGTCAACGGCGGTTTCGAATGGGGCGCCAGTGATCGCTCCGCACGACCTGAAAAAGCACTTGACGATCACCTGGAGAGAAGAGTTGCACAGCGTGCACATTTACCGCACGGCAGGTCATGGGATAGATGACGAACTGCAGATCCGCTCGCTGGACGGGACGCTTGCGCGACAACAACGACTCGCTGCGGGACTCGATCGTTTCCTGATCACCAGAAGCCATAAGCATGAACAAGGCGTGGTGATCAGTTGGGACACGGATTGCGAGTACCACCCCCTTGAATTGCTCGACCGGGCCCACTACCCAACCGGACTCGAGAACGAATTCCCTCTCAATTTTTCACAGGCTGTTGACGATGGCACCTCATCCTGAAACCGAAGCGCTTCACTACAGGATCGACAATGCGGAGACACACCCCGTCGCCACACCGATCTATCAGAACAGCGCCTTCACCGCTGACTCACCCTATTTCTATACGCGCAAGAACAACCCCAACAGCGCCGAGTTGGAAGGCGCGCTGGCGCTACTGGAAGGTGCGCCGCATGTGATCTCCACCACCACGGGGATGTCGGCTATCGCTCTGGTATTGCAACTGCTCAAGCCCGGCAGTCACCTGCTGATCAACTCGGCGATCTACGGTTGCAGTTACAAACTCTTTCAGCGCCACTGTGATCACTTCGGTATCAGACTCAGCGTGCGTGATCTCTCGCTTGCGCAACAGCGAAGCAATCTACCCGAGCAGTTGGACATGGTGCTGTTCGAAACGCCGACCAACCCTTTTCTGCGGACCGTTCCGATCCGGCAGATCAGCGAAGCCGTACATCGCCAGAATCCCTCGGCGCTGGTGGTCGTGGATAACACCTGGGCCACGCCGGTGTTTCAGGCCCCTCTCGATTGCGGCGCGGATATCTCCCTGGCGAGCGCCACCAAGTACATCTCCGGACACAGCGATGTCATGGGTGGCTTTATCGCCTGCAATGACCCACAGCTGGCCGAGCGACTGCGGGAGAGCCGCTTCTATACCGGCGCCATCCTCGATCCCCACAGCGCCTGGCTGCTGCGTCGCAGCCTGCACACGCTGCCTATTCGTATGCGGGAACACGCACGCATTACACGTATCCTGTATGACTTTCTTACAGAGCGGAAAGAGGTGGAAACGGTTTACACGCCGGAAACCGCCGACGACCAGCTGCGGGATTACGGCGGTATCCTCTTCTTTGAGTTCACGCAGAAATATCGGCAGGACTACGCCCGCTTCGCCGCCTCGCTCAGGCTGTTCGATACCGGCACCGGCATGGCCTGTGTGAGCTCCATGGTGGCTCAACCCTGGTCGGGCAGTCACGCCTCTTTGTGCGATACGGAAAAGTCAGCCATGGGCATCGATAAAGGCCTGGTTCGATTATGCTTTGGCCTTGAACACGAGAGCGACCTGATCGGTGATCTCGCACAAGCCTTTGATTGTCTCGGTTCATCGAGCAGGGAGGCTTTATGATCCCCGACGCGCAGACTCGTCCATTCCCCTGGGCCATGTGTATCGTGCCCCTGCTGGAAGGCCTGTTTTTCATTCTGGCTGGGACGACCTCGAATCTACTCCTGAGCCTGGCCTTTCTCACCCTCGCCGGACTCTTCCTGAGTTACAGCATTCACATCTTTTTTCATGAGTGTGTGCACACACGCGGCCGCTTCCCCACGGCTTTCAATCTACTTGGCTCTATATTCCTCGGCCTGCCTTTCGACGGATACCGGGTGCATCACTACAATCACCACACCCACGACAACCGGGCCGAGGACTTTTCGACCACCTGGCGGTATGGCGAGGACGGGAAAGCGCCGCTTGGCTTCACCGCGCTCAGCTACTCACTGGGGTGGCCGCGGCAACTCGTCCGCGCCATGAAAGAGCCGAATCCCTTCTCGCAGGACTACGGTGACCCGCTCCAGATCAAAAGCAGAATACCGCCACAGAAGCTCGCCATCGGTCTCTTCTTCATCCTGCTTCTGATCGTCGACTGGCACACCGCTCTGCGCTACGTGGCGCTGATCTATATCGGCTGGGCCATCTCCGCCATGCACAACTTCGGACAACACCCGCCGATTGAGGGAAGACCCATCGGCTCTTATCCTGGCCGACTCTACAACCGCCTCACATTCAATAACGGTCTGCATGGGGAGCACCACAGACACCCCTCACTGGCCTGGCACGAACTTGAACCCGAAAGCGACAGCTACGACATCGGTTGTGCACACTTTCTCTATCCTTTTTATCATCGGAGCATGACATGAGCGAAGAGCAACACCCCAAGGAAGAAACCCAGGAAAAGCCCAAAAAAGCGCCTCGATCCCCACTGGCCGGTATGCTGCTGGCTATCTGGTACATCATGCTTTGGACGTTTGGTCTGGGCGTCCTCGCCATCGTTGCATTCTTCATTATCTGCAGTATGTAAATGGCCATCGACCTGGTACATCACCACGATATTCTCTCCTCAGGATCACGAGAGGCCTACCAGGCCTGCGTGATCCTGGCCACTCTGGTGGGCGGGGCGCTGATACGCCAGGATGCCACCACCTGGCAAGTCACCTCTGGTGAGAAGTGGCGCATCCTCGGTGTTGCCTTTGTGGGGGCGCTCATCGGCTGTGCCATCCCGGCCTATTTCTCCGGCGGGCTGATCGAGGAGATCGCCTGGAGCGTGCTCATCGCTCCAAAGACGGTGATGGGGGGCTTGCTGTGCGCCTTCCTTTTTGTGGCGCTTTACAAACGCAGCACACACATCGTTTTCGATACCAGCGACGGATTCGCCCGTGGGGCCATCGCCACCATGGCGATTGGTCGTATCGGCTGTATCTTTCAACACTGCTGTTATGGGCGGGAAGCCGGGTGGGGTATGGACTTCGGCGATGGTGTGACACGCATTCCGGTGCAGTATATCGAGGCCGTTGGACTGTTCCTTATATTCGCGCTCATCAACCGGTTTCACAGCGCCAATCTCTTCGCCGGGCGTCGACTTTTCCTGGTCTTTGCGCTCTACGGCGGCATGCGCTTTCTACTCGAATTCCTGCGCGAACCTGTCGCTGCCAGCTATTTAGGCATCGGCTACTACCAGTGGATCGCACTGCTGGTGCTCAGCGTGGGAGTCTGGCAAATCCACAAACGTCGGGAAACACTGCATCGGCACCCGGTCATGTCATGATTCGATTCGAGCAAGCGGAAGTCCATCAGCGACTTGCCCATCGCCAACTGTTGTGCGAACCGGTAGAGAGTG
>JARRNY010000046.1:0-17543 GCA_037384445.1 Candidatus Thiodiazotropha sp. | reverse complement strand
CAGGTCAAGATTCTCCTCGCCGGGAACGCCAAAAATGTACTCCACACCCTCGTTCTCCAGTGCGGCGACGAAGAGGTCGGAGGCCTTGATGTTCTTCAGGGTTTTCATGTGGCGTCTGCCTGGCGTGTCTGCTTGGCACCGGAGTTGTCGCTGGGCGGCAAGTGGTGGGTGACGAGGCTCATCGACGCCTTTTTTCGATTAACTACAAGTCGCGAACGGCGACATCCGTTGCTTAGCTGTTAGACTGACAGTGTACATCGACTCTCTGGTGGTTCAATCCATCCCATAGATTTTGTGGCGAATTTATGGATTGAATTCTCCTCTCCGATCCGTTTCGGCGTGGCTCGCCACGCCAAGCATTCGGAGCCGTAAACAACCTGACAAAATCAAGCACGTGAATCCACAACAAGAAGCAGAAAAACAGTGGCAGCTGTGGTGTGATCAATTGGCACAGGAAGCCATCGTTCCGCCCGGGGATGCGGCGTTTCGCAAGCAGCTGCTGATCGTCTGGGAGGCCAGCGACTATGTTGCCCAATCCTGTTTGCGACAGATCGATCTGCTGCCGGGGCTATTGGAGAGCGGGGACCTGGAGGAGAGTTACACTGCCGGTGCATATCATGAGCGCTTGGCCAGATGGCTTGCCGATGTCGATGACGAGGCAAACCTCGCCCGGCGGCTGAGGCAATTCCGCCGCCGCGAGATGGTGCGCATCATCTGGCGCGACATCGCGCGCCTGGCCCCTCTCGATGAGACCCTGGAGGATCTCTCTGCGCTGGCCGACGCCTGTATTGGGCAGTCGCTGCAGCGACTCTATACCTGGACCGCCAGGGAGATGGGTACCCCGCGCAACGAGTCGGGCGAGACGCAGCCCCTGGTAGTACTGGGTATGGGCAAGCTGGGTGCTCGCGAACTCAACCTCTCTTCCGATATCGATCTGATTTTCGCCTACCCGGAGGCCGGTAAGACCGACGGTCCCCGCCATCCCACCAATGAGCAGTTCTTCATTCGCCTCTGTCAGCGTCTGGTGCAGGTGTTGGACAACCATACGGCAGAGGGCTTCGTCTTTCGCGTCGATACCCGTCTGCGTCCCTTCGGCAGCGTGGGTCCTCTGGCTATGAACTTCAGCGCCATGGAGAGCTACTACGGCTCCCAGGCCCGGGAGTGGGAGCGCTACGCCATGATCAAGGCGCGGGTGGTGGCGGGCGACCAGACGGCGGGCGATGAGCTGATGGCCATGCTGCGGCCTTTTGTCTATCGCCGCTATCTCGACTTCGGTGCTATCGAATCGTTGCGTGAGATGAAGCAGATGATCAGCAGCGAACTGCACAAGAAGGGCATGGAGGCGAATATCAAGTTGGGCCCAGGTGGTATCCGTGAGATCGAGTTCATCGGCCAGGCCTTTCAGTTGATCCGCGGCGGCAGAGACAAGGCGCTGCAGATCCGTCCCATTCTGCAGGTGCTTCAGGTATTAAAGGAGCGCGAGCTGTTGCCCGACTATGTGGTGCGGGAGCTGACTGAGGCCTATGTTTTTCTGCGTCTGGTGGAGAACCGCATCCAGGCCTGGCAGGACCGGCAGAGCCACCTGTTGCCGAGCGACGAGGCGGGCCGTTTGCGCTTGGCTCGGGCTATGGACTTTGACTCCTGGGAGATTTTCTTACCGGTACTGGAGTTGCATCGCAAACGGGTGCAGGGCCATTTCGACATGGTCTTTGCTGCCCCTCAAGCCGAGAGTGAAGCGGAGAGCCAGCCACTGACCGGGGTCTGGCTGGGGTCGATGGACGAGGAGCAGGCCGTCGCCGCCCTTCGCGTTGCCGGTTTTGATGACGGCGCCGATGCGCTTAGCCGGCTTGAGAGTTTCCGCGGCGGTCATGCTTGCCGCCGTCTCAGCAGCAAGGGGCGTGAGCGGCTCAATCAGTTGATGCCGATGCTGCTGGAGGCGGTGGGCGGTTCTGAAAATGCGGACCTGGCACTGCAACGGGTGCTGGATCTGCTCGAAGCGGTCGTGCGGCGTACCTCCTATATCGCCCTGCTGGTGGAGAACCCGATGGTCCTCTCCCAGTTGGTCAAGCTTGCAGGCGTCAGCCCCTGGATCGCCAGCCGTTTGACTCACCATCCGATCCTGCTCGATGAACTGCTCGATCCCCGGCGTCTCTACTCGCCGCTCAAGCGCGACCCGCTGTCGGCTGAGTTAGCCAGTGAGCTGGCCCTGATCGACGAGGATGATCTGGAGAGCCAGATGGAGCGGCTGCGTCAGTTCACCCAGAGCAATATGTTACGGGTGGCGGCGGCCGACATCACCGGGCAGATCCCGCTGATGGTGGTGAGTGATTACCTCACCTGGATCGCCGAGAGCGTGGTGGAACAGGTAATCGGGCTGGCCTTTCGCGAACTGGAACGGCGTCATGGCAAGCCGCCGGGACTGGAGCCCGGGGAGACTGGTTTCGCGGTGGTCGGCTACGGCAAGCTGGGCGGTATCGAGCTGGGCTACGGTTCCGATCTGGATATGGTCTTTCTGCATGGCTGTGCCGACCGCAACGCCATGACCGATGGTGACAAGCCGGTGTCGGTTGACGTCTTCTACGCCCGCATCGCCCAGCGCATCATCCATCTGATGAGTACCCGAACGCCATCGGGGGTGCTCTATGAGGTGGATATGCGGCTGCGTCCGAATGGCAACTCCGGCATGATGGTCAGCTCACTGGAGACCTTTGAGACCTACCAGCATCAGGGTGCCTGGACCTGGGAGCATCAGGCGCTGATCCGTGCCCGGGTGGTGGCTGGTGACCAGCGGGTGAAGGCGCGCTTCGAGGCTATCCGGCAGGATATCATCGGGCAGCCGAGGGAGGCCGAAAAGCTGCGCGCCGAGGTGGTGGAGATGCGCGAAAAGATGCGCACCAGTCTGGACAAGAGCAGCGCCGACCGGTTCGATCTGAAGCAGGGTGTGGGCGGTATCGTCGATATCGAATTTATGGTTCAATACACGGTCCTTCGGTGGGCCCATGACCACCCTGACCTGCTGGTCTGGACAGACAATATCCGCCTGTTGGAGACCCTGTCGGGACTCGGGCTGCTGAGCGATAACGCAGCGGAGCGCCTGATGGGGGTCTACAAGGTGCTGCGTGCGGCCTACCATCGCAGTGCGCTGCAGGATCAACCGCCCCTGGTGTCGAGCGCCAAGCTGACCGAAGAGCGGGCCCTGGTGCAGGACATCTGGTCCTGTCTGATGCAACAACAAGAGAGTTGAGAAGAGACGTTCCCATGATGTCGACAATGGCTGACCGCGACGGTGTCATCTGGCTGGATGGCGAAATGGTTCCCTGGCGCGAGGCCAAGACCCACGTACTGACCCATACCCTGCACTACGGCATGGGCGTGTTCGAAGGGGTGCGGGCCTACCATGCCGAGCAGGGTACGGCGATATTTCGCCTGCAGGAGCATACCGACCGGCTGTTCCGCTCCGCCCATATCCTCAGCATGCCGATGCCGTTCGACCGCGAGACCCTGAACAAGGCGCAGAAGGCGGCAGTGCGGGAGAATAATCTCGACTCCGCCTACATCCGCCCGATGTGTTTCTATGGCTCCGAAGGCATGGGGCTGCGCGCCGACAACCTGAAGGTCCACTGTATGGTCGCGGCCTGGGAGTGGGGCGCCTATCTGGGGGCGGAGAATATGGAGAAGGGGATCCGCATTCGCGTCTCCTCCTTCACCCGTCACCACGTCAATATCACCATGTGCCGGGCCAAGGCCAACGGCAACTACATGAACTCCATGCTGGCGCTGCAGGAGGCCCTGCATGACGGCTACGACGAGGCCCTGCTGCTGGATGCGGAAGGCTATGTCATGGAGGGCTCGGGCGAGAATATCTTCATCATTCGCGATGGCGTTATTTATACGCCTGATCTGACCTCCGCCCTCGACGGCATCACCCGCAAGACAGTGATCGAGCTGGCCCAGGAGATGGGTTATCAGGTGGTGGAGAAACGTATCACCCGGGATGAGGTCTACATCGCTGACGAGGCCTTCTTCACCGGTACTGCGGCGGAGGTGACACCCATTCGTGAGGTCGACAACCGAGCCATCGGTAGTGGCACCCGCGGTCCCATCACCGAACGCCTGCAGAAGACCTATTTCGATCTGGTGCACGGCCGGCTCGACACCCACCAGGATTGGCTGGATCTGGTTTAAGGAGAGAGAGAGCATGACCCAGGCAGAACAACAAACAGCACAACGGGTAGCCATCAAGGTGACCCGCAACGACCTGCCCCTGAGCTGCCCGCGTGCGGGTGACTCGGCGGCGGGAATGCATCCCCGTGTCTACCTGCCGATCGAAAAGACCGGCTCGGCGACCTGCCCCTACTGTGGGGCGCGCTATCAACTATCCGACTGACGTTGTTGCTGATTACCGCTGTTCGGTGATCTGTCTCAAACCGGGCCGGTCCAGTCCCATGGTGCTCTAACGGCCAACCGCTCTATCTATCGATGGCCGCTAGGGGTCAAACCGGTAGCCTAGCGCCTCGATATCCCGCCTGAAATAGTCTCCCACCCGCTCGGCCAGTGAGTCGGTGTAGTAGCTGCGATAGTCTTTTTTGCGGTCTGTTGCCTTGCGTTTGTGTGGCAGGCTCAGATGATCCACCCCGATGTGGCGGGTGATTTCACTGAAATCTTCGTTCAGATTCTCATAGTGGCCTATGAAATCCACCAGAATTTTGCCCTGCAGATCGATCAGATAGTCGAGTTGCGACTGGATGGAGGTGTCGACATGAAACTGGTAGGGACGCTGCGGATCCAGTTTCCAGTGAATGAACTCCTCGAAGGTTTCGATGTGCGACATCAGATGCGGCCGCTCGCGGCGGATGTGGTGATAGGAGCTGACCTGCAGATCCCAGGGGTTGCGCACAATGGCAAACTTGAACAGGTCGTTGAAGTACGTCTCCGGCAGCATCTCCCTGGCTGCCACGATGCGTGAATGACGCGGGAATTTACTACCGATGCGGTGGCCGCTCAGGTGGCTTAGGCGGGAGCAGAGGAACTGGGGGTAGTACCAGGGATCGCGCCAGCGCAAGGATTGCAAGGCTGAGCGCACACTGGTGCCGCCGGTCTTGGCGATGTGAACGAACAGGAAGTTGTATTTAATCGATAGCAGCATGGGTGGCGCTCAAGGGCTTCAGCCCCAGTATCTCAAGATAGTGGTTGGCACTGGTCTCGGCATTATACTCACTGACCGCCTGCTGCATGGTTTCGCCAGCGGGCGGGTGATCGAGTACTTGTGCCATGGCGTCGGCGAGGGCGCGCCAGTCACCTACGGGTACAAGGGGCGCAATGCGTCCGCTGTCGAGCAGCTCATCGGGGCCACTGGGGCAGTCAGTCGCCACCACCGGGGTACCCAGCGCCATCGCCTCGGTCAGTACGTTGGGCGATCCTTCCCAGCGGGACGATAGGGCAAACAGATGGGCATGGCGCATGTAGACATAGGGGTTGGGGGTGAAGCCGGGCAGAGCCAGGTCCTCTGTGATGCCGAGCTCGGCGGCTAGCGCCTCCAAGGGTTGCCGCTGGCGACCCTCCCCCAGAATGATGAGACGACATGGCCGAGAGGCGCGTAGCCGGGCAAAGGCCCGAAGCAGCAGAGGGAAGTCCTTCTGCAGAGTGAGGCGGCCGGCGCCCAGGATGACGGGGAGATCCGGCTCTTCGAGCCAGGGATGGGGGATGGGGGCCGCTGCAGCTTCGGCCAGTTTCGGTGTGATCACCGGATTGCGTACCACATGCACCCGTGACGGCTCGACGCCCGATATGGCCAGGGTGTCCTGGCGTACCCCTTCGGATACGGCGATGATGGCGTCGATACGGGGGTAGAGCAGGCGGATCGGCAGCCGCCGCAGCCACATACGCCAAGGCGACTTATGGGCAAAGGCGGCAGTGAGATTGGTGCCGAGGCGCAGCCCCAGCCGGGTCTCACTGACGCCTGCCAGGGCGCGGGCGATGACCGCAATACGCCCGGCCCGATCCTTGGCTGCCAACAGGCAGCGGGGGCGTGCCCGTTTCAGATAGGCTGTCAGCGGCGGCAGACTGGTCAGGGTGTGGCCAGTGCCCAGGTCAATGCGATTGACCGAAGGGTGGATATCCTGCAGGTGGCGGCTATCGGTCTTGATCAGCAGGAGGTCGACGCGTATCCCGTGTGCGGCAATGGCATTGACCAGGTTCAGCACCATGCGCTCAACACCCCCTGCACCGGAAAAGGAGACGAGCAGAGCCAGGTCTGTCTGAGGTGTGCCAACGGGTGCGTTCACGACGCTGCCTTCCTGGGCAATCCAAGTGCGCTCAGGTAGGCATCGGTGGCGGCACTGACGGTATATGGCCGGGCGGCCTGCTGCAGCAACTCCTGCGGCCTGGGATTGTCCAGCGTCCGTGCCATCGCATCGGCCATCGCCTCGTCATCACCCACCGGCACCAAGGTTCCGAAGCGGCCCTGCTGCAGAATCTCCGCAGGACCGCTCGGGCAGTCGGTGGAGACCACGTTGGTGCCCAGGGCGAGTGCCTCTACCAGGACAAGGCCCAACCCCTCCCAGCGCGATGAGAAGGCGAACAGGTCCGCGTGGGCCATGTAGGGGTAGGGGCTGTCGACGAAGCCTGGCAGATCCACATCCTCCGCGATGCCGAGCTCCCCGGCGAGTTGCAATAGGCTCTCCCGCTGTTTTCCCCGTCCGATGATGATCAGCCGGCAGGGTCGGCGGCTGCGCAGCCTGGCGAAGGCGCGCAATAGGGTCGGATAGTCTTTGCGTGCCCCCAGCTCTCCGGCGCTGATGATGATCGGGTGCGCGTGTTGTTGAAACCATGGGTGGTCAGGCAGCGCAAGCCTCTGTTCGAACAGGTCATCGGGGATCCCGGGACTGGGTACGACGCAGATGCGCTCGGAGGCGAGTCCGGTATAGGCGCTCAGGTCCTCCTTCACGCCTTGGGATGGGACCAGCACCCGCGAGGCAGAGGGGTATAGCCTGCCGATCGAATTGCGCTGAAGCCAGCGCTCGAAGGCGCCACGACTGGCCAGATTGATCGAGACAGTCGTGCCCAGTCTGAAAAAGAGCGGTGTGCGGGTTCGCGACAGCCAGGTGGCGGCGAGCGCTGTGCGATTCACCCGGTCCTTGTCCGACAGCATCAGTCTCGGGCGCTGCTTTCTCAGGTAGCGTGTTAGGGCCGGCAGACAGGCATAGGTGTGTCGATGTCCGAGATCGATACGGCGTACGTTGTCCGGTAGCGAATCCAGATAGGGCCCATGTTTGCGTACATGCAACAGGTCAACAGGAAAGCCCCGTGAGGCGATTTCGGGTATCAGATGCTGCATGATACGGTCGACCCCGCTGTGGCCCGAGGTGGCGAGAAAGATGGCAAGCGTCGTCGCCTCTGAGCTGGTGGCTTGAGGCTCCTCAACCACTATGAGCCCGCTCCGGCAGACCCATCGCCTGGAGGTATTCGTGTGCACTGTTCTCGATCGAGTAACGGGCAACACCGGCGCGCAGAAAGTCGCTTGGATGGGGCGCTGCCAGGGTCTGCTGAATCGCCTGCGCCAGCGCGTCGGAGTCGCCCATGGGCACCAGTGGCCCCAGCTTACCCTGCTGCAGGATCTCAATCGGGCCGTTGGGACAGTCGGTGGCGACCACTGGCGTGCCGACGGCCAACGCCTCTGTGAGTCCGTTTGGAGAGCCTTCCCAGCGTGAGGAGAGGACAAAGAGTGAGGCGGCGCGCATGTACTGATAGGGGTTGCTGACAAAGCCCGGCATGGCCAGGTCATTGCCTACCCCGAGGGAATCGGCCAGCGCCTGCAGTTCGGGACGCAGTGCGCCTTCGCCAAGAATCATCAGGCGACAAGGTTGGCCTTTTCTCACCTGGGCAAAGGCGCGGACCAGATTGGGAAAGTCCTTCTGCGGCTCCAGGCGTCCGACCCCGAGCAGTACCGGCGTCTGCTCTGTCTCATCAAACCAGGGGTGATCGGGTGGGATCGCCGCCAGCTGGTCGAGTTCGGGGGTGATGACCGGGTTGTGAATGACCCGGATCTGTTCCGGCGGCAGGCCGATGATGTGGGCGGTATCATCGGCGACGCCACGGGAAACGGCCATGATGCCCGTATTCTGGGGGTAGTACTTGCGTAGCAGCTTCAGCTGTTTAGCCCGCTTTTCGGGGCGCATGCTATCGAGCTGACTGGTGATGTTGGTGTTGGAGGTGACATAGACCCGGGTATTGCTGCGGATCAGGTTGCGTGCGCGCAGAGCGAGAACGTTGACGCGGATACGCTGGGTCAGCAGGACTTCCGGCTGTTCACGCCAGAGATAGCGAGCCAGTGCCGGTACGCCGGTGATGGCATTGGATGTGCCCAGGTCGATGATGCGTACAGCGGGATGGAGTTTGTCCATATAGGGGCTGCGGGGGTCGCCCAGGAGCAGATCCACCCGATGTCCCAGCTCACTAAAGCGATTGATCAGATGGGTGCGCATCTTGCCGACGCCGCCCTGGGCGAGGGAAGCGACAAGTACGGCCAGGGGTTTAGACATGTTCGCCATCCGTTTGACTGTTGTCGGGTTCGTTGAGGGGTAGTGGCAAGCCAAGAGCCTTGAGATAGCTGATGGCGCTCTTCTCCATGGTGTATTCCTGAACGGCGCTCTTGAGCCAGTCGCTTGCAGGTGGGTTGGCCAGCGTGTCGAGTATCGCTGCGGCGAGGGCTTGTACATCCCCTACCGCTACCAAGTGACCAAACTTGCCCTGCTGGGTAATCTCGTTGGGACCGCTTTTGCAGTCGGTCGCTACCACCGGTGTGCCGAGCGCAAGAGATTCGGTTAGCACATTCGGCGACCCCTCCCAGAGAGAGGAGAGGACAAACAGGTCCGCTCTTGCGAGGTAGGCATAAGGGTTGTCGACAAAGCCGGGCAGGGCGACTCGGTCGGAGATCCCCAGCGATTCTGCCAGGGCTGAGAGTTCATCATGCAGATGGCCCTGGCCTAGGATCATCAGGCGGCAGGGACGTTTGTCGTTGACCAGGGCGAAGGCGCGCAGCAGGGAGGGGAAGTCCTTCTGTAGCCGCAGCCCGCCAATGCCGAGCAAAACCGGATCTTCGCCCTCAGTGAACCAGGGGTGGTCCAGCGGGGCGGCTGCCAGGTCGTAGAGTTCGGGGGTGATGTTGGGGTTTCGTACCACCTTCACTTTATTCGCAGCGACGCCAGTGGCACCGATGATCTCCTCGGCAACTCCGTTGGAGACGGCGATTACGCCGTCGGTCTGAGCATACAGCCAGCGCATGCGACGATGGGTCCGCCAGCGTTTAAACCAGTTGGCGTTTCGGGCTCGCAGGCGCTCCGAAACCGCTGTGCCCGGGCGCAGAAAAAAACGCGTCTCGGCTTTGGTTAGATGTTTGACCCGCATGGCGATCAGGTCGTCCTTCCCCTTGGCCGAAATCATGACATCGGGTTGGGTTTCATCGACATAGGTCAGCAGTTGGCGTTGCCGCTGTTTGCGGTTTCCAGAGCCGAACTCTATCAACCTGACCTGCTCGGGCAGGCGGTCGAGATAGGGGGCCTGGCGTGTTTTGACAATGAAGTCGACCGCTATGCCGAGCTGGCTCAGGCCGCGGGCGAGATTGACCAGCATACGCTCGACCCCGCCGTCCCCGAAGGTGGTGATAAAGATACAGACTCTGGTCATGGTTATCGGTGTGTCCGTTCGCGGGTTTCGAAGCAGGGGCGGATCAACGGGCAGGATACTAAATTGCAGCTTTACCGCACAAGCTGCCTGCCAGGTAAATTTCAGGCTTTATCCGCTTCGCTCTGGCTGCTGGCATTGGGTGGGCTAAGTGCGAGACTGAAGACGATGCCACTGAGGATCATCCAGTAGAACCGCCAGTTCCAATGGAGGTGCCGAAAGTCGGTCAGGCTGTAGACAAGGATCAGGACAAAGTTGCTGAGCAGAAAGGCAAACAGGTATTTGGATATCCTGCCCGCCTTATACTGACTGAGGCAGATAGATATCACCAGAAAGGTCGTGACTGCGATAAGTATCAGTCCGATCAGTCCCAGTTGAAACAGCACCTCGAGATAGGCGTTGTGGAGGTGGTCGAAACTGGAGCCGTCTGGATTTTTCAGGGCAATGCTGTTTTCGGCATCAATCAGCCCATAGGTCGTTCCGGGTCCCCATCCCATCAGTGGCCGCTCAAGCCATCTCTCTATGCCAAAGCGCCACAGATGCAGCCGATAGGTGGAAGATCCGAGTGGCGCCTCCTCCAGACCCTTACTGACCACGATGCTCAGCTCCTGCTGCTCAACAAAAACCCGCTTAGTGATGGTGTCCCAGTTGGCTGACAAGGCGGCGAGAATGATCAGCGCAACAGCAGCCAGGAGTATCGGTGTGGCCTTCGATGTTGCCGCCGATGGATGGCGATCTCTTCGGATGAGTATCAGCGCGGTGGGTAAAGCGATGAGTATGGAGAGCCAAACCCCTCTGGACTGACTGACGATCAGTCCCTGGATGAAAAACAGGATGCTGATAACGGTGAGGCCGACGAAGAGTGCTTTGTTGGCCGGTCGAAGCTGGGCTCTGGGTGAAAGCAAATAGAAGGTCAGTGTCGTCAGCGCAAGGATAGCAACGGCGCAGATGAAGCCGAAGATGATCGGTTTGCCGAAATGTAACCCTAAACGGGCACCGTTGAGGATTTGGGATACTGTGGCGCCATCCAATGAAGAGAGGATGCCCAGGCTGAAACCGATCAGCATCAGACTCAGGGTGAGAAGAAGACGCCCCTTTTCGCGGCTGATCCACCAGGCAGGTATGAAGAAGATGAATAGAAGTGCCCAATCCTTAGACTGGCTGACCACCGTTTTATGGTATTCGGGGAACGCTAAAGCAGTCCTGTAGCCAAGAAATGCAATATAGGCGATGGTCAGTAGAGAGATCCAGAACAGAGGTTCGTGTGAGAGACGGCGCCAGGCGGCGGGCGAGATAATCATCCCCAGCAGCATGAGGGCAAGACCGATATTGGCGCCGGCAATACTCAAGAGTGAGAAAAAGGCAAAGATCAGGAGGCCGGCTACGCCGGTCCAAGCGCCGATTTTAGCTGTTGTGGAGTTTGTCTGGATTGTGGGCCGAATTGCGGCCAAAAGTTTCTGATACATGTGTTGTCAGTTTTTTCAGCTGGTGAGCAAACCAATGGCGTGAGCGATGCCAGAGGCGCGCTCGTGCCAGCCATAGGCAGTTGCATCCAGCTTGGCCTGGTTGGCAAGCCGTGTGGCCAGTTCGGGGTCTTGGCGCAAGCGGTTGACCGCCTCTGCCCATGCCTGGGGATCCTGCGGGTCAACCAAAAGCGCATTCTCTCCGTGCGTTAGTATCTCACGCAGGGTTGGCATGTCGCTGGCGATGATCACTCTGCCTGCGGCCATTGCTTCAAAGAGCTTCATGGGACTGATGCTGTCGGCGTGAATCAGGTCAGGCTGATAAGGCAGCAGGACGATCTCGCTCTCCGCGTAGAGAGCTGGGACTTCGCAATGGGGCACGGGTGGCCTGTAGCTCAACCCCGCTGATGGCGGTATCGAGTCATCCTTGTCACCAACCAGCAGGAGTTGCCCCTGATGTTGCTTGGCCAGGTGCAGAAAAATTGCCAGGCCCCGGTCCCAGCTTATTCTGCCCAGGTAGACCATTCGCGGCTTAGCCAACTGCGCGGTGGCCAGCGGCGCCACGCTGTTGAATGCCGATAGATCCACGCCTGAGGGACTGACATGGATACGGTCTTTATCCGCACCGGCAGCGATCAGGGCATTGGCGGCACTCCGGCTGATGGGGATCAGCCAGTCGATCACCCCTTGGCGGTGATAGTCAGTCAAGGTCTCCAACTGCCCCCGCTGGATCATCGGTTCTATTGCGTGGACCTCGAAGTGATGGCGGATTCCCAGCGTCGAAAGGGCCAGACTTAGATGTTCGGAACGCACATACACAGCGCTTGCGCGGCGTAATTGACGGCGATGGAAGCGGGCAAAAACAGTTGCTGGCCAACGTCGGTGCAAGAGTTGTGATGCGCGCACATCCGGATGGCCGGATATGCCCATCTCGCTTAGGCGCTGGGCCAGGGTAACGCTGCGATGCCAGGGCGGTAGATAGAGGCGAGTGTTGATGCCCAGATCCGTCAGTGCCGCCACGGTATGCAGGGTCTGTATCAGATTGGCCCGATTGCGGTGTAGCCGGCTGCGGCCCAAGTAGATCAGATCGGGAGTATTGGTATTCGCCATGGCGGTGGTGTCTGGATTGAGCGGGCAACACTAACATAATCTCCCGCTAGCTTGTACTATACGCAAGTGTTTGAAAACCGGTGAAAGCCAGCCTCCACCAGAACCCGATGAATTCATTCTGCCGCGCTTTGTCCAGTGACTGACTCTGAAGCCCGCCGACCGGCCATTCTCATCGTCAGGCTCAGTGCTATTGGCGATATTGTCTTCTCCACGCCTCTGATTCATGCCTTGCGCCAACGCTATCCCAGGGCCCGCATCAGCTGGCTGGTTCAACCGGAATCGGCCGCCCTGTTGGAGGCTCATCCCGAACTGGATGAGGTGATCCGTTGGCCCCGTGCCGAGTGGACTGCGCTTTGGAATTCTCATCGTTATCTTGCTTTGTGGCGGGCTATCAAAAAATTTCGCGGTGAGCTGCGCCAGCGCCATTTCGATATGGCTCTCGATATCCAAAGTCTGATGAAGAGCGGTTTTCTGGCCTGGCTGAGCGGAGCGTGCGAACGCATCGGGCTTGGCTCACGCGAGGGTAGTCAGTGGTTGATGAGTCGGGTTATCGAGAAGGGCGGAGAGCCGCGGCGTATCGGCTCGGAGTATCTATATTTCGCTCAGCAGCTCGATTTGCCCACGGACAATTTCGAAATGCAGATTGGCCTGCTGGAGGCGGATAAACAAGCCGCCGACGCGTTACTGGCAAGGGAGGATCTGGTAAACGGCTTCGTCGTCATCTGCCCTTTCACCACCCGCCCTCAAAAGCACTGGTTCGAGCATGCCTGGCGGCGGCTGATCGAGCAGATCAGAAGCGATTGGCAGTTGCCCGTGGTAATGCTTGGCGGTCCGGGTGATCGGGTGGCGGCCACCGCAATTGCCGACGCTGAGCCGACGCTGGTGAATCTTGTCGGTGAAACCAGCCTGAGACAGGCCGCCGCGATCATTGCGCGAGCTGGCCTGGTGGTCGGCGTTGATACCGGCCTGACGCATATGGGTATTGCCATGCAGCGACCGACGCTCTGTTTGTTCGGTTCGACCCGACCCTATCTCGATACCACACACGCCAACGCCCGTGTGATCTATCATGCGCTCGACTGTTCACCCTGTCGCCGCCATCCCACCTGCAACGGTCGTTTCGATTGTATGGCCTCTATCACCGCTGATGAGGTTATGCTGGAGGCAGAGAGGTTGCCGGGGTTCCGGGAGCAAACTTCTTGAAGGTCCTCCATGTGGAATCGGGGCGGTATCTCTATGGTGGCGCCAGACAGGTGGTCTACCTCCTGCAGGGATTGATCCGGCATGGGGTGGAGTCGGTGCTGGTCTGTCCCCGGGGTAGCGCCATTGCAACAGCGGCGCGGGAAATAGGCGTCAGCGTTCACGAGTTGCCCATGCGCGGCGATCATGACCTGCCGATGATCTGGCGACTTCTGCAGCTGATTCGGCGGGAGCGTCCCGATCTGGTCCATCTGCACAGTCGACGTGGCGCCGATACACTGGGCGGTCTGGCAGCCAGGTTGTCGCGGACTCGGGTGGTAGTCTCCCGGCGGGTCGACAATCCAGAGCCCCGCTTCGTGGTGAAGTGGAAGTATCGGCTCTATGATCGGGTGATCACCATTTCCCAGGGGATAGCCGATGTGCTGCTCGCTGAGGGCCTACCTGCCAGCAAGCTGACCTGTGTGCGTAGCGCCATCGATGTGGAGGCCTTTCAGACCGGTTGTGATGAGGTCGGGTTTCGACAAAGCTTCGGGTTGTCTAAGGACGACCTGGTGATGGCCGTGGTGGCCCAGTTGATACCGCGGAAGGGGCATCGGGTGTTGCTGGCGGCGATGCCTCGCCTGCTTACACGCTTTCCCGGGGTGAAACTGCTGATCTTTGGCCGTGGTCCGCTGGCATCGGAGCTGGCACAGACGATTGCGCAGATGGGCCTGGAGGAGAGTGTGATGTTGGCAGGCTTCCGCACCGACCTGCCGGCTATCCTGCCGTGTCTCGATTTACTGGTCCACCCCGCCTTGATGGAGGGGCTGGGTATCGCTCTACTACAGGCCGCCAGTGCCGGTCTTCCGATCGTGGCGGTGAACGCGGGAGGCATGCCCGAAGCGGTGGAGGATGGGGTCAACGGTCGACTGGTCACAGCGGGGAGTGTGGAGGAGCTGGCCGAGGCGATCGAGGAGCTGCTGGCGGATGGGGCGTTGAGACATCGACTGGGTGAAGAGGGACGTGAGAAGATGCGGCGTGAATTCTCCCTCGAGCAAATGGTAGAGGGTAATCTGCAGGTCTATCGTGAGGTGACGGGTTGCCAGGTTGACCAATAGACCACGGCAAGAAGAGAGACCCGCAAACAAAGGAAAGGCATGGCGTTAAACAGTTCCGAGCCCGAATCCGGCATTCATTCGCTGCAACTGATCGGCAGCAAAACCTTTGGTGGTGCTGAGCGCTGGTTCCAGCGTTTCTCACTGGCGCTGAACGCTTTGGGCCATCCCGTCGATGTGGGTGTGCGCCGGGGGCAGGAGCTGGATGGCGACCATTGGGGAGCGCTTGCGCGCCACCCGTTGGCAATGCGTACCGTGTGGGATCCCCTGTCGCGTCATGAGGTGAGCCGGCTGGTGCAGCGGTTACGCCCCGATATCGTACAGACCTACATGGGACGTGCTACCCGGCTCACCCATCTGCCGCTGCACGGTGATGCCGTGCATGTGTCCCGTTTAGGCGGCTACTACAAGCCGGATGGGTTTCGCCATGCCCATGCCTGGGTCGGCAACACCCGCGGTATCTGCGATTATCTTATTCAGGCGGGTTTCCCCGCAGAGCGGGTGTTTCACATCTACAATTTTGCCGATCTGCCGGCTCCCGGTCCGGCACCCGAAGGGCTCAAGGCCCGCCTTGGTATTCCACAGGACGCCTGGGTACTGATGACACCGGGTCGTTTCGTCCCCTTCAAGGGCCACCGCTTTCTCTTGGAGGCGCTGGCGCAGCTGCCTGAGGAGATTGCCGGGCGTCCACTCTGGCAAGTGATCCTGGGTGACGGTCCGTTGAAACAGGCACTACATGAGCAAGCTGAGCGCTCCGCTATCGATCGGCGTATCGTCTGGACGGGTTGGCAGCTCGACCCGGATCCCTATTACCGGTTGGCCGATCTGATCATCTTCCCCTCGACCCGGGCCGAGCCGTTCGGCAACGTTATTATCGAGGCCTGGGGTTACGCCAAACCGCTGGTCACCTCGGCCTCCATGGGGGCTGAAGAGATTGCCCACCACGGTGAGGATGCCTGGGTCTTCCCCTGCGAGGATCCTGCAGGTTTGGCTGAATCCATCCGGCAGGCTCTGGAGGACGAATCGGCCAGACTGGAAGTGGCGCAAGCTGGCTATCGAAGGGCTGCTCAGGAGTTCGACCGGCAGCCGATCATGCAACAATATATTGAACTCTATCGCCACCTGATGGCGCATCGTTGACGCGGCAGTGAGGCGCAGGATCTGATCAGTAGGGATCGGGGATGACTTTGCGCTTTTTAAAGCGCCGATGGATCCAGAGGTATTGAGCCGGCGCATAGCCGATAGCCTGTTCGATGAGCCCGTTGATGCGTGTCGCGTCCTGCTGGATATCATCGCCGGGAAAGGCCTCCAGCGGCGGATGCAGGATCAGTCGGTATCCACTGTCGTCCTGTTTGCGAAAGCCGCTGAAAAGAATCACATCGGAGCCGCTGATCTTGGCCAGACGCGAGGTGGCGGTGTTGGTGCCTGCGGGCTCGCCGAAGAAGGGTGCCAGGATACTGTTGCGCCCTTTGAAACTCTGGTCGGGGGCGTACCAGACCGGCAGGTTCCGTTTCAGAGTCCGCACCACCTGGCGGATCTCGTTGCGTGGGATAGCGGCCTCGAAACGCTGTTGCCGGTTGCGGCTGAAGGCCCACTCGATTGCCGGATTCTCATGTGGCCGGTACATCACCGCGAAGCGCTGATGCAGGCTCAGCAACCTGCCGGTCATCTCCAGATCGGTGAAGTGGGCGCTGAGCAGGATCACCCCGCGGCCCTTGTCGAGACTGGCCTGCAGATGCTCCAGCCCCTCGATCTCAACCAGCGGTTTGAGCTTTTCGTCGCTGGCCCACCAGGCGAAGCCCATCATCAGCATGCCGATGCCGAGAGAGTCGAAGTGTTGGCGCAGGCGCTCGGCCCGCTGTGCTTCACTCAGCTCCGGAAAACAGATGGCCAGATTGACCGCAGCGATATGGCGGCGGCGCGGTGAGAGCCGATAGGTCATGCGACCCAGGAGTCGACCAAGGCCGAGCGCTGTCCGATAGGGCAGGAAACGGCTGATCAACCAGAGCAGGCCAAGGGCGGCCCAGCTTGGCCAGACGAGTGGGGAATAGGGGGAGTGTTTGCGTCGCTTCGCCATGAATGGGTGTATTACTTTGGGATACAGCTTGTTACCGTCTCTCGCGGACCCTAAACTAGGATGTTTATTTCACCATGTTAACCGTTTGATGCAATTCCATCTTCCCGATTTTTCAAATGCCCGTGTCCTGGTTGTCGGCGACCTGATGCTCGACCGCTATTGGCAAGGGGCGGCCGCCCGTATCTCTCCTGAAGCACCGGTACCGGTGGTGCATGTGAAGGAGACCGAAGAGCGACCTGGCGGAGCCGCCAACGTGGCGCTGAATATGACCAGTCTCGGGGTGCAGGTCTCCCTCTCTGGTCTGGTGGGTGACGATGAGGCGGGCGAGGCGTTGCAGGCCTCCCTGCGGCAAGCGGGAGTGGCCTGTCGTGTGCAGCGCGATGCCGCCGTTCCCACCATCACCAAACTGCGCGTCATCAGTCAGCATCAACAGCTGCTGCGGCTCGATTTCGAGCAGTCCATGTGGCAAGTGGATTTAAGCGAGATGGAGAGCCACTGCAGAGAGTTGCTGGCAGAGAGCGATCTGCTGATCCTCTCCGACTACGCCAAGGGGACCTTACAGAATCCTCAGAGCCTCATCGCCATGGCCCGCGAACAGGGAGTGCCGGTGCTGGTCGACCCCAAAGGCAGCGACTTCGAGCGCTACCGTGGCGCCACCCTGATGACGCCCAACCTGAAGGAGTTCGAGGCGGTGGCAGGCCACTGTGACAGCGACGTCGAGCTGCGGGAGCGGGGCATGGCGCTGCGCGAAAGTCTCGACATCGAGGCACTGCTGATCACCCTCAGCGAGCGCGGCATGCTGTTGATCCGACAGGATGAAGAGCCGCTGCATCTGCCCACCCGTGCGCGTGAGGTGTTTGATGTCACCGGCGCCGGCGACACGGTGATCGGCGTACTCGGTGCGGCGGTTGCCGCCGG
>JARRNY010000045.1:0-17891 GCA_037384445.1 Candidatus Thiodiazotropha sp. | reverse complement strand
TTGAGTGAGCTGTTGATGATCTCGATAGCGTCGTCTTTGCGCATCTTGCGGAAGTTCTCCCGAATACGGTCGAACACCACAATGGTGTCATTGAGCGAATAACCGATAACCGCCAATACCGCCGCCAGCACCGGCAGATCGAACTCGACCTGCAGTACGGAAAAGAGTCCGATTGTGATGATGACGTCATGGATCAACGCGATCACTGAGCCGATGGCAAACCGGTACTCGAAACGCAGACCGACATAGATCAGGATGCCGATCAGGGCATAGAGCATGGCCAGGCCACCGTCCTCGGTCAGCTCATCACCGACCTGGGGACCGACAAACTCCACCCGCCGCAGATCCACACCCGCCTCCAGCGTCTGCAATGCTTTAAAGGCGCGGTCGCTGAGCTCTGCACTCTCCAGGTCCTCCTGAGGCGCCAGCCGAATCAGCACATCCCGCGACGTGCCAAAGTGCTGAACCACGGCATCGGCAAAGCCCACTTCGGTCAACTTATCGCGGACCGTTGGAAGCTCCACCGCCTGCGGAAAACCAACCTCAACCAGGGTACCCCCGGTGAAATCGATACCCAGGCTTAAACCACGGGTAAACAGGGAGGCCAATGCGATGACAATCAACAGGCTGGAAAAGATCGTGGCCAGTTTACGCTTGCCGAGAAAATCGATATGGAGGTCACGTTTGAACAGTTGCATCTTTCGTTTGCTCCCTTAAACCGACAGCGACTTGAGCCGACGATGGCCGTAAACCAGGTTTATCACTGCGCGGGTGCCGATAATGGCGGTGAACATAGAGGTAAGGATACCGAGTGCCAGGGTGATGGCGAATCCCTTGATTGGGCCGGTACCGAAACTGAACAACACCACGGCTGCGATCAGCGTAGTGATGTTGGCGTCGATGATGGTCGAAAAGGCCTTGTCATAACCCGCCTGGATACTTGCCTGTGGTGAGCTGCCGTTCTTCAACTCCTCGCGGATGCGTTCGAAGATCAGCACGTTGGCATCCACCGCCATACCCACGGTGAGCACGATACCGGCAATGCCCGGCAGTGTCAGGGTCGCCTGCAACAGGGAGAGCAGCGCTACGATCAACACCAGATTCATACCCAGTGCCAGGTTGGCCACCAGGCCGAAGATGCGGTAATAGACAGCCATGAACAACATCACCATTGCGAGACCGATCATGACAGACTTAAAACCCTGATCGATGCTTTCCTGGCCCAGGCTGGGGCCGATGGTGCGCTCTTCGACAATCTCGATAGGTGCAGCCAGGGCACCAGCTCGCAGCAACAGCGCCAGATCGTGTGCCTCTTCAGCACTATCGAGTCCAGTGGTCTGAAATTTCTTGCCGAAGGGCTCGCGGATGTTGGCTATAGAGATAACCTTCTCCTCCTTGACCTTAACCTTCTTCTGCTCCCCGTCGATCTCGCGGGTGACGGTACGGCTCTCGATAAAGACCACCGCCATCGGCTTACCCACATTCTCGTTGGTCATACGGCGCATACGCTTGGCGCCGATGCCATCGAGGGTGACGAAGACTGCGGGCTGCCCGCTTTGCTGATCGAACCCGGATGAGGCATCGACTATCTGATCGCCGGTAACAATGACCTGCTTCTTCAGCAGAACTGGCTGGCCGTTGCTCTCTTTATAGAGCCGGGAACCGGGTGGCACGCGGCCATTGAGCGCATCTTCCACACTGTGCTCAGTATCGGCCAGTCGATACTCGAGGGTCGCGGTAGCGCTTAGAATATTCTTCAGTTTGGCTGGATCCTGCGCACCGGGCAGTTGGACGACGATGCGCCGATCACCCTGCTGCTGGATAAGCGGCTCAGACACACCGAGGGCATTGACCCGATTGCGCAGCGTGGTGATATTCTGCTGCAGGGCGAACTTGCGCACATCCCGGCTCTCAGCGGGGGAGAGCTTGGCGGTGATCAGGAAGTCCTCACCCTGGTCGATATTTTCGATGATGAGGGAGCGAAACTCCTCGGCGATTATATCCGAGGCCTTATCGCGCTTTTCGGCGTCTTTGAACTTGACCACAACCGCATCGCCTTCGCGCACAGGACGGGCGTTTCGCACCTTCTTTTCACGCAGTAGGTTACGAATATCGGTGTTGTAGCGCTCCAACGCCTGGTCGGTGGCTGCTTCCATATCCACATCGATCAGCACATGGATGCCGCCCCGCAGGTCGAGGCCGAGGTACATCGGTTCAGCACCCAGACTCCGCAGCCAGTCGGGCAGGTCCGGCGCGAGAGTCAGTGCCTCGGTATAGTTATCACCAAGCTTTGCGGCGATGGTGTCCAAGCCTTTCAGCTGCTCTTCCGAGTTTGTAAAACGGACGAGTAATTTGCCGTTCCGCAGCTCTACGCCCTTGGCCGTCGTGCCAGCCTCCTGCAGCGCCTGCTCGACCTGCGCCTGCGTGGTCTGATCGATAACGACGCCTCGCTGCGCCGAAATCTCCATCGAGGGGTCCTGATCGAAGATATTGGGCAGCGCATAGAGCCCACCCAGCAGTACCACCACCAGCACCAGCAGGTTTTTCCAAAGCGGATATTGGTTCATTGCCTATTCAACTTATTCCAACACGTAATAATTAATGCAGACGCCCGTCGGGGCCGCCGTTGGGCAGCGAGAGAGTCCATCGTTCAGGGTATTTGCCCGTTCCAGCCGGCTGACAGAGGTCGCTCAAACGGCCAAGCGTGCCTATCAGGCACCTGGTAAACGACAGGCTGACCTGCCCTAAAGTTCCTTCAGCGAACCTTTGGGCAGTACTGAATCGATGGCCTGACGGCGGATCTTGACCGACATCCCTTCGGCAATTTCGATCAGGACAAAGTTCTCACCCATGTCGGTGATCTTGCCGGCCATACCCCCAGAGGTCACGACTTCGTCGCCTTTGCCCAGGGCCTCGACCATTTTCTTATGCTCTTTTTGACGTTTGACCTGGGGACGGATCATCAGGAAATAGAGCACCACACCAAAGATCACCAGAGGCAGCAGCCCGGTGATGGCGTCGGCCTGTCCCGCAGCGGCAGGTGCTGCCTCAGCCATGGCATCAGAAATAAAGAAACTCATATCAGCAACCTCAGATTGGATGAAAACTGGCCAAATCGACGTGGCGCTTGCCGCCACGCGGAAAAATCAGCGGCCGATTATGACACAGAAGGCGCCAAGATACAGGGGTTGGCGGCAACCGAGGGGGCGATCCCACCGCTTGGACCACGTCCATGCGGGCAGGCCATTTCTTCTTAAGTTGGCGCACCCTGCCCCGCAGAGTGCCTCTCCAAGCGGATCGACTCTGCCGAGTTATCTGCCATAAACGGAAATCAGTACCAAACGGATAGATAAGCCTTTATCACATTGGCAGAGAAGCTGTAGAGAGGTTCCTCTCCCGGAGTGACACTTCCCCCACCCTTCAGCACATCGCGGAAATCGTCGTAATTGAAACGAATGTAGTCGACAGCAAGGGTGAAACTCCCGCGATCGAGAAATTGCCACTTTTCCGGTTTGAACTCATAACTCACACCAACACCGATGGTGTGATCCTGATAGGTACTCAACTCCTTGTCCCGTGCCATGTAGTTCTGCTCGTCGGCACGGGTAAACAGATCGCTGTAGAAATCCGCCGCATCCTGAGTGTAGTAGCGATAGTGGACCTCGAAGGTCCAATCCTTCTCCAGCGGATGGATATAACCGATCTCCAGGTTGCTGGCATCGATACCCCAGGTGTCATTGTAGTAACGGTACTCACCGCTCAATGCAGCCCGGTAGGGTAAAAAATATTTCACGCTAAAGGCGAGTGCATTGCTGGTTCTTGTCTCAGGGTAGGCCTCGGACACGGTACCTCCCGCTCCCGTGGCACTATTCCAATAGCGCACAGAACGATAGGGACTGCGCAGAAAACCTTCATCAGTGATGGTCTCCAGATTGATACCCATCAGACTGTTTTTGGTCAGAATCTGCGTGATGCCGACACGGAAATACTGTTTTTTCGCTGTCTCGCTGAAGGTTTCGTCCGTGTTGTTTGAGATATCGTCATTGCCGACTGAGTAACCGAGACTGACCGTAGTCAGGTCCCCGAACATGTCGTGGCTGATATCAAAGCTGGCGGTCTCCGACAGATAGTCGCTCTCGTCACTCTTGGTATAGGAGAGCGTCATCATGGTCTTGTCGTGGAGATAGTCGACCGAGAGACCGGTCTCGGTGCGCTCCTCCGTATAGGGGGAAGCGCTGCTCATCACATCCACTGAGGCACAGGATATGGAGTCAACATAGTAATTGGCACTGACCGAAACGCTCTGCCCAATCGATTTGCGCACCAGAATGGAAGGGCCATCCACTTCCACACCGCCCCCGTCATAGCGGTGAAACATGACGTCGGAGCGATCCTCAGGCAACAAGGCGGCAGACGCAGCAGAGCTGATGCACAGCAGGACAACCAGAGAGAGGAGACGCTTAGTTACAGCCACAACCGCCCCCTCCCGCACCAGTCGCGCCTCGCGCACTCTCGCGCACTTCATAAATATGGTCAATGTAGCGTTTTTCTACCGGATTGGGGGAAAAACTCATAATGGGATCGGCCAGATTCGCCCGTTCATAGGGCTTGACCCAGGGCTCCACGCTGCAGGCGGCCAGAAGTGAAGCCGTGGTGATGGCCACTGCGGCACGTATCACGTAATCAAGCATGCTCTCTATTCCCGCACCAGTTCCCGAATCTGTTGCTGATACGCCTCTTCATATCCGGTTTTATAACCCTCGTGCAGATACCTCACCTTGCCATCGCGATCGATCAGCACGGTGCTCGGCATGGCACGCACCTGGTAGTTTTCACTGACTTGATTCTTGTTGTCGTAGAGGACAGGGAAACTGACAGGGATCTCTTTCAAAACCTTGTCCGCAGCTGAGCTGTCCTCCTCAACATTCACTCCCAGCAAGGTAAACCCCATGGGGCGATAGCGTTGATAGAGCTGATCGAGCAGCGGCATCTCCTGACGGCAGGGACCGCACCAGGAGGCCCAGAAGTTGATCATCACCACCTGTCCGCGCAGCTCGCTGAGTTTGACATTCTCTCCGCTGCGGCTCTTGAGGGTGAAATCGGGCGCAGGTCCGGAAGGTGAGGCTGTGGCCGTCTGCGTTATAAAAAGCATCGTCGCCACAACAAACAGCAGCGCGCTGAAGCGGAAATTGGATGTTTTTCGTTTCAACATAGCAAAACCCTCAAAAGAAGAATGTCAGGCCACCGTGGACCTCGATGTTGTGCGTGGTCTTGGCTTCACCCAGCAGATCGGTCTCGAACATATGGTCTCTGGCATCGAGATGAAGCGCCATCCAGTCGTTGATCAACAACCGGTATCCTGCACCGACGTTGACGGTGAACTCATCGTTACCGGCGAAGCGGGTGCTGCCGACACCGGCGATCAAATAGAACTGACTGTTGTAGGCGTAACGACCGAAGAAGAAGGCCTCTCCCGGCAGCAGATTGTAGCCGGCGGAGAGGTTGTAGTAGGTAAAGTCCCTCTCATCATCGGTCAACAGCTGCACATTACCGCTGAGCAGCTCGTAGCTGGTCTTGTCGGCGGTGCTGGTACCGACTGCCGCTTCAAGAAAGATGCCCTCAGTGACGTGATAGGCGAGCCGGGCACCGTAGACAGGACTGGTACCGAAGTCTTCGATGCTGAGAAAGCCGGCATAAGCGCCAACCTCAAAATCTTCCTCATCGATATTGGGCTCGACGATTTCACGACGGGCAATCTCCGGCTGCACAACGGGCTCTGAGCGCAGAGTGCCACCGATGGTATCCTCGGCAAACAAGGGAGCGCTCATTACCAGAGCGGCGACTAGAAAAAGAAACCGAATCCGATTTTCCACTGATCAAAATCCTCATTGTCTTCGCGACTGGTAAATACGGTGTAGTGTTTGAACTCGGCACGCAGAAAGAAACGTCGGGTGATGTAGGCGTGCAAGCCAACTCCCACATGTGCAGTAGTGTCAGTTCGGTCCTCGGTCTGCACCAGGGTCGTGTCCGGCTTGGTGTTGATCATGCCGCCACCGACAGTAAAGAAGGGGCTGTAGCGCCACTCCGGAAAGGGGTGGGACAACAGGTTCACATCGACCAGATATTCGCTGGAGTAGCTACCCAAAGCATGCGAAAAGCTCAACTCAGCAGAGAGATTCCGGTTGAAGGAGTAGCCGCCATAAAGACTCAGGACTGCGGCGCCTTCCATGTCGCCACCGAGAAAGCCAAACTCCCAATCCCGCTCATTGAAATCGTCAAGGCCGTAGTGTTTGACGTCCAGCGGAACACCTTCCGCGAGCTGTGTCATGCGCATCTGTTCCACATGTACCCAGCCACTACGATCACGATGGGCATGCACCTGAAACCAATCGGTGCGCCGCTTGATAACTTCGACCCATTCGCCTCGTTCCACCACCTGATGAATGGGATAGGCCGCCCCTGGGCCGGTGTGCATTTCGATGTACGGTGCGGTGACTTCAACACGCACAGGCGTCTCTTCCGCATGGCCGACCGAGGGTATCAGCCAGAGCCAACACCAGCTCAGCCGAGATAGAAGCTTTAACAACTTTTGGCTCAAACGTCAGTCCAATGGCACGTCAAAGGGGTTATTGTAGTACTGTGCACCGACATCAAGCCACTCGGCGATCAATTTCTTCTCCGCATCGGTCAAATAGCCTGCATGCGTTCCACCTGCATCGAACTTTCCGAGAAAGCGTCCAGCCGCAGCGGAACCCGCAATCATGGAAGGCCCTCCGGACACTGGTACCCGCACATCGGGAAGCGGGATGGGGTTACCGTCAGTATCGAGTATCAGATTGCCATCTGCATCGGTCTGGTAGAGCTGATTACCATTTGCATCCGTCTGCGGCACGTACAAGTAATCCAATACCCCGTTGACATCCAGAACCTGTTCATACGTCTGGTCGAGCAATTCATGGTAGGCGGCAAAATGGTCCGCTTCATTTTCGTCTGGGCCGTCCGTTAGATCGAGCTGGGCGTCAGGCACCTTGTCGACACCGGCGTCGTCACTGGAATGGCAAGTGATACAGGTATGATCCTCAATGACATTACCCATGCCATCCAACACCTCACGGGTGACGCTCCAGATGGGGTGAATATGCTGCTCATAGTGGATGATCGAACGACACAGCGTGTGCCAGCTGCTATCGCAGGTGGCGTCACTCATCGGCTGCGTAGTGGTCAGATCGTCATACAGGTAACTGATATCCGGGTCTAGCGTGCGCACTGCACTATCTGTCCAGACATCGGTGAAAATGATATCCATGGTTGGCTTGCAGGCACCGCTGCAGTCCAGTCGGTTGCGCGTCTGGGCCATGGTATCGCCAGGCGCATCGGTCCACATCGCTGCATCGGTATTGGGAAACAGCCCGCCGGAACCCGGTGCGCCGACATTCACACTCGGCGGAGCCGCACTCAAGCGTCCGTGGGGAAGTGGACTTGCTGGATCGTGGCAACCACTGCACTCAACCACCTCACCAGGACGAAACTGGAGCCAGAAAGAGTGATTCGTGGCGATCTTACGTCCATCCGCATCCGTCACCTCGAAACTCACGGGCACATTGGCAGGCACCTGCACCTGAACCGAACCATCCGGTTCGATCGGCGCATAGCCAATCACCTCGCGCATGCCATAGCGCCGGGTGATGCCATAAGCGGAGTTGGGAAAATCGAGGACATCCCGATCAGGAATGGTGACCTGCTTGATCAGACGCAGGAAACGCGGCAGACGATCGGAGGCAAGCGTCTGTGCCGGATCGGCCACGGTGGCGATATCCGGTACTGCGATATCCAGTCCGTCCATGTCGTAGATACTGCGGATATGCAGCAGACCCACCTGCTCGGAGACCAAGGTTGGGTTGAGTTCACCCGTCGTCTCCTTGTCATAGATGATGGTTGGCAGTGCACGAGCGTCTGCGGCTACCACATCGGTGAATATCACACCTTCCTGGGGTGCAACGATAGGCAGCTGTGTCTGATCAGCCATGTTGTAGATGAAAATACCGTATAAGGGAGGCGCCTCGACAACGTTTGGATCGGCAAGGCGGGCCTCTGTACAGGGAACGATGGTCGAGCCGTCCATCACACGGCACTGGCTCCAACTGATCAGCATACGTTGCGTACCGTCATAGAGGGGGAAGGCGCTGCTTAGCCGTCCATCAATGGAAGGCGTGCCATCGGTCGTCACCTGATGGACGGTGGCCGCTTGTTGAGCCGGCCCGCTAAGCCCGGTGTTTTGCCAGGTCGGTTGAGTATTGTCCACGTAATTTGACGTATCGATCAGAACCATTGCACCACCGCCGTCGGTGCCATCGAACGGCAGCAGCAGGTTCAGCAGGTTGCCGTCCGGCATCTCGATCGGTCGCATGAACTGGATGGTACTGCCTGCTGTTCCCGTATCGTGGCTGTTGAGGCCGTAGAGCAGCTCAAGCTCGGTACCGTCGGGATTCGTGCGATAGAGCTGGATCGCATTGTTGCCGTCCGCATTGTCCCAGCGACTGAAGACGATCTGACCATTAGCCAGCACATTGGGGTAAAAGTCATGAGCACGGTTGAACGAGATCTGCTTGACGTTGCTGCCATCGTCATTCATCACATGCAAGACCATGGCCGGTTCATCCACCGAACGTTCCATGGCGAGATACTGGGGCTTGCTCTCATCCAGCAGCCGCGCCTTTGCCTGGCGTTGCCGGGTGGAAGAGAAGACGATACGTCCATCGGGCAGGAAATGGGGAAAGCGATCATGCCCATCTTCAGCCGTGGTGTCCGAGGTGATCACTCGGTGCAGACGGCCTTCGTCAATGTTGTACTCCCAGATATTCCAGGTCGGTTGATCTTCCGGGTCGAGACCATCAATAAGCGGCATGCGTAGAGAAAAGAGCAGTTTTCTCCCGTCGAAGGAGACCGAAACATCCCGGACATCTCCCAGTCCACCCGTAACTGAACCAGTAATGTTGTATTCGGAGGCGCTGGGCGAGGCGCGATCACGCAGGTAGAGATCGCCACCCGCTTCAAAGGCCTGACTGACGCGAATATCGGTGGTTGCTGTCTGAGTAACGGGGCGCTTCACATAAGCGATAGGTTTATCGACCACCACAGGATCCGGTTCCTGACTTCCCGCGTCACCGCCACAACCGGAAAGCAGCGCCAGTGTAATGACAGATCCAAAACAGGCTGTGGCAATTCGACGATGGACACTGTTCATAAGCTGGCTGGTTCCTTCAGTTGGGGTCACTGCACACCGGCAGCACAACACCAAATAACAAGAATTAAATTCGCACTATCATTAACTAAATCATAGAGTTGTAGAGTTTACGCCATGCCCCCTCGCAATCAGTGCGATAAGTCACAAGAAACGAAGACAACGGCCACACTTTTGCTCACTGAGGTTGACTTTAGCTGGGTGTCATATAGAAAAGCATTAGTTTCTTTGAACAATGCGACCCCGTCGTCACACCCGTCAACGAGGTCATCGAGAGGCATCCATCATGGAGCAGAGGCTATCTGGCATGTCAGGATTGAAGTACAGCGCACAAAGCTCAATAAAACGAACCACCATCGGTATCGTGCTGCCGGTCATGCTCATGGCGTGCAGTGTCGTCTCTGCCGGTCCCCGCGAGCAGGCCAAGCGCATACATGATCGACTGGCAGGGGTCCCACCCACCAATGCCACCCTGCAACAGATGGAGACCCTGATTAGTGGAGGCGACTCCCTGGGCGCAGCGCTACTTGCCGTCGAACACCCCGATTTCTACAACGTAACATTGAAGAACTGGGTCACACCCTGGACCAATGAAGAGAAGACGGTATTCGCCCCGCTGAACGATTACACCGCGACGGTCATCGGCATGGTTCGCGATGACGTCGATTTCAGAGAGGTGCTCTCCGGCGACATTCTCTATGTTGGCCCGGGTTCGCTTCCCGCCTACTCCAACAGCAATAATGATCACTATGAGGCCATGGAGAGCCAGGGGCTCAATCTGAAGGACGTGCTGGTACCCACCACCCAATCGAGCCTGACCGGACTGCCACACGACGCGACTGCTGGTGTGATCACCACCCGCGCTGCGGCACGCGCCTTCTTCATCGACGGCACCAACCGGGCCATGTTCAGCTTCACCATGCTCAACCACCTCTGCCGCGACCTGGAGACAATCAAAGATCCCACCCGCCCGTCTGACCGGGTACGCCAGGACGCCGCTAGAAGCCCGGGGGGTGACAGCCGTGTCTGGTTCAACAACTGCCTTGGCTGTCACGCCGGCATGGAGCCGCTGGCCGAGGCCTACGCCTACTACGACTTCGACTATCCGACCGTACCGGACGGTGCCGACGAGACGGCTTACTTCGATATGGGACAAATGGTCTACATCGGTCCAGGCTCCTCCGCCTACGTCCCCGGCGTGGTCCAGCCGAAGTACCTGATCAACAGCAACAACTTCAAAGATGGCTACGCCACTTTCGACGACAGCTGGATCAACTACTGGCGGGAAGGTGCCAACTCCGTGCTCGGCTGGAACAACAGTCTGCCGGCCAGCGGAGGAGGAAACGGAACCGGAGACGGGGCGAAAACCATGGGTATAGAGCTGGCCAACAGCCAGGCCTTCGCCGAGTGCCAGGTCACCAAGGCCTTCAAAGCCGTCTGTCTGCGCGATCCGGAAAACAGTGCTGACCGCGCCCAGATCGACACCATGACGACTAATTTCAAAAGCAGCGGCTATCACATGAAACACGTGTTTGCCGAAGCGGCGGTCTACTGTGCAGGCAATTGAGCTGTCACCAGCCAAGAGAATGATCATGCAGAAACGGAAGAACACCATTCACGGATGGGCAGTCAGGCTCATCGCACTCAGCATCGCAACCCTCTCGGTTATCACTCTCTCGGGTTGCCAGGATGGGGTGAGCACAGAGAGCCAGCCTCAAACCAATGTAACCAGCAGCACCTACAGTGGACCGGCCGCCCGCACCGATGACATTCAGAGCTTCCGTGTCAGCCTGTGGGAGCCGTTGCGTGCCGAGAACCGCTGCGGCGCTTGCCACGGCACCGGCGGACAAGCCCCTCTGTTCGTTCGTGAAGATGACGTCAATCTGGCCTACGATGCGGTCAATGCCTATATCAACCGGGTCGAGCCGGATAAATCGCCCCTGGTCACCAAAGTCGGCAACGGACACAACTGCTGGGAAGCCAGCGACACCGCTTGCGCTTCCATTATCACCAACTACATCGAAGCCTGGATTGGAAGCGGCGCGACTACCGGCCGAGAGATACAACTGGAAGTGCCGGTCGACCATATCGTTGGCGAGAGCAAACAGTTCCCAGTCGATTCAACGCTCTTTGCAACCTATGTACACCCGCTGTTGACGACATACTGTGCCGAGTGCCATGTCGAGACAGCCACCTCGCCCCAGTCGCCCTACTTTGCGGACGGAGATGCGGACTCAGCTTATGCAGCAGTGAAAAACGCGATTGATCTCGACACACCATCAAACTCGCGTCTTGTCCAGCGCCTGCTGGAACTGCACAACTGCTGGGATGACTGCCCCAGCAACGCGGCTGAAATGGAGAACGCGATCACCCAGATGGCCAACAGCATAACCCCTACACCCATCGATCCGGCACTGGTGGTGAGCCGAGCGCTCTCATTACCTGAAGGGGTGGTTGCCAGCGGGGGAAGCCGTCATGAGACCGATCTGATCGCCCTCTTCGAGTTCAAGACCGGCACCGGCAACATCGCCTACGACACCAGTGGCGTCGATCCGGCAATCAATCTGAATCTCTCGGGTGATGCCTCCTGGGTCAAAGGCTGGGGTGTCGAGTTCGGCAGCGCCGGCGGCAAGGCTCAAGGCACGACCAGCGACAGCAGCAAACTGGCGCAACTGATTCAGGCTACCGGCGAGTATTCAGTCGAAGCCTGGCTTGTGCCGGCCAATGTCACCCAGGAGGGTCCCGCGCGCATCATCAGTTATTCTGCCGGTGTCGACCAACGTAATTTCACCCTCGGCCAGTCGATGTACAACTACGACTTCCTGCATCGCTCCAGCACCACCGATGCAAACGGTGAGCCGGCCCACTCCACGGCAGATGCGGATGAAGATGTGCAAGCCGCAGAACAACATGTGGTCATCACCTTTGATCCCACCAACGGCCGACGCATTTATGTCAATGGCACCTTCACTGACGATGTGGACGAAACGGCGTCGGGCAACATCAACGACTGGGATGACAGCTACGCTCTGGTACTGGGCAGCGAGGTTTCCGGCGCCTACCCCTGGGCGGGCAAGGTGCGTCTGCTGGCAGTACATAACCGGGCACTGACAGAAACCCAGATCAAGCAGAATTTCGACGCTGGTGTGGGCGAGAAGTACTTCCTGCTATTCAATGTCTCAGACCATGTCGATGGACAACTGTGCGACCCCGTCTCGATCCCCGATCCGAATGACCCGAACAGCACGATTATGTCCACACCACTGGATCTCGTCATGTTTGAGGTGAGCCAGTTCGATAACTACAGCTATATGTTCCGCGACCCCCGCTATGTCTGCCTGAACGGCGCTTTCAATACAGCAGCCAGTGTTCCTCTTGAAGGCATGCGCATCGGCATCAACGGCAAAGAGGCCGCCATGGGACAGGGCTATGCCCGACTGGCGACCACCATCAACGGCACTGACTACACCCCTGCCGGACAATCCCTGTCGAACATCGGCACTACGATTCCGCTGGAGAAAGGGGCCGACAACGACCAATTCTTCCTTACGTTTGAACGCCTGGGGAGCAACGTCAATGTCTACACCGAGCCTGCGGTTCCCCAGCCTGGCACACCGGCTGACAGCGGTCCTGCCTCGCGTGTCGGTCTGCGCACTTTCGAAGAGATCAACGCCAGTATGTCAGCGCTGACAGGGGTACCACGCACCAACAGCGCCGTGGTGTCCACCTACAACACCATCAAGCAGCAGATGCCTTCGTCGGAAGACATCAACAGCTTTCTCTCCTCGCATCAGGTGGCTGTTTCGCAACTTGCCATCGAATACTGCAGCGAGATGGTGGATGACGCCGGCTTGCGCAGCAGTTTCTTTCCCAGCTTCGACTTCACCGCAGTCGCCAGCGCGGTGCCGGATGCGACCTGGCAGACAGACTTGGTAGACCCGATCATCAACAACATCATCGGACAGAATATCGACACCCAGCCACTGGCTGCGGACGTGAGGTCAGAGTTGATGACACTACTGACCAATACATCAGACAGCACCAAGCCCACTGGTCTGGCCCGCTGTGGATCATCCTGTTCCGCAGATAGAACCTATGTAGTCACCAAGGCGGCTTGCGCCTCGGTCCTGGGTAGCGCTGCACTGCTATTGCAATAAGCGCCTCAACTAGACGGAAAATTGAACATGCGCAGAAAAGTGAAAGATCTCTCACCGGACGCCCCGCTGCTCCACTCGGACCATCCCAGGCCAGTGACTCGGCGCGACTTCGTCAGACAGGGACTGCTAAAGGGGGCAGCCGTGGTCACGGCACCCTCCCTGTTTGGACTTTTCAGCAATCCGCGTGAAGCCTATGCGGCCCTGTCGCCCGATATCGAGGCCATGAAAGCACCCTCCGAATGCGATCTGAGCACCCTCGGTGGAGGCAAGGTCCCATTCATTTGCTTCGATCTTGCGGGTGGCGGGAACATAGCCGGCTCCAATGTCCTGGTCGGCACTGGCGGCCAACTCGATTTCCTCTCCACCGCAGGTTACAGCCGTCTGGGACTGCCGGGTGACATGATCCCACCCATTGTCAATCCCACAAGTGGTTTGAGCGATTTCATCGATGAGGATCTGGGCTTGGCCTTCCACTCGGACAGCGCCTTTCTCAGAGGAATCAAGGAGCGCTTCAATCCCGCAGCCTGGGCCATGACCGACGGCGCGGTTATCCCCGCCCGCTCGGAGAACGACACCAGCAACAATCCGCATAACCCCATGTATGCCATCAACCGCTGTGGCGCTGACGGGGAACTGCTGACCCTGATCGGCTCGCGCAGCTCGGATTCCGGTGGCAACTCCATGGCGCCCGCCAGCCTGATCGATCCCACCGTACGACCGACCAAGGTCGACCGGCCAAGCGATGTTTCCGGCCTCGTCGATACCGGCAAACTGGTGGGACTGCTCAACCAGTCGGATGCCGTGGCGGTCATGGAGTCGATCTACCGCGTCTCCAACATGAAACTTGGCAGACCCAGTTTGGATACTGGTACCGGTGTCACCACCGATGAGGTCATCAAAGATCTGGTACGTTGTGGCTACGTAAAAAGCGCCGACCTGGTAGATCGCTACGGTAACCCGGCCGAACTCGATGTCACCCAGGATGCAGACATTGTCGGCCCTTCAGGCATCTTCACCCAGACCGAATTCGATAGTGACTCCGAGTTCCGCAAGACGTCATCTGTAATGAAGCTGGTCATCAATGGATATGCCGGTGCCGGCACCATTGCCATGGGTGGCTACGACTACCATACCGGTGACCGTGCGGTGGGCGAACTGCGCGACCTTCGCGCCGGCCGCTGCATGGGAGCCTGCCTGGAGTATGCAGCGCGCAAGGGTGTCCCATTGATGCTCTATGTCTTCAGCGACGGCTCCGTATCCAGTAGTGGTGCTGTGGACAACTCCACTGACGGACGAGGCAAAGGAGTCTGGACCGGCGATAATCAATCGACCGCCGCCTCCTTCTTCCTGGTCTACAATCCGGGCGGCCAACCGACGCTGATCAACGACGATATACTGCGCCGGCAGATCGGCAGCTACAGCGCGGACGGATCGGTCAACAACGCCTCCAGTCCCGCCGCCAACAACGTCAATCTGCTGGTTCAGACCGTGGCCCTCAACTACTTGGCATTGCATGGAGAACAGGGGAATTTCAGCAGCCTGTTTGGCACCAGTCTGGGCAATAGCTCCATGCTGGACAGCCTGACGGCCTTCAACCCCATCATCTGAGTCCAACCTCTAGACCCTGCCGACCCTCTCTGGGCAGGGTCGGCAACCCACTATGCCGTGTTAATGAAAATAGTGGCGGTAGGCAAGATTGAGCATAAAGTCAGGCACTGCATTGGTAGCCAGATTTTCACCAATTGCCAGATCAATAGCCCCTGCCCCCTGCCCCACCGGTATGCTGCCGCCCACTGTCAGCATCGCTGAGCTTTTGCCCAACTGCGCCAGCTCGCTATCATAAAACGCCCCATGAGCGTCGATCTGGGCCTTCAACATCAGCCAGGGCCAGGCGCGCCAATGCAAGCCGACACTGCCGAATAAGACATGACTGCGCTGCCGGTCTGGTAGCAGGTCTCCTTTACCCATAAGCAATATGCCTGCTTGCAGATAGCCGCCGGCATGCCAGTCACCGAAAAGCTCAGGCGCCGCGCCACTCAACCAGAGCGCCAAATCGGCCGCTCCACTCCCATGAAGACGATCGACATCCCCCGTAGGCAGTTTGAGACTGGCGTTGAGTGACAGGCTGCTCTTCTCTGACAAGGGGGTCAGCCGTCTAGCAAGCAGAAGTTGCAGATCGCCCACGCCGGTCGTCCCATCGGTGATCTCCGCTTCGACGAGGCCATTGTCTGAGTAGCTGAAAAGCAGACGGTTTTTTGGCCAGGGTTCCCGATCACTGTTGGACAGACCGAAGGTGTCGTGCCAATTTTCAATAAAATTGTCCATGAAACCGCTGCCATGGGCGATCAGCGGTAGTTCCACAGCCAGTTGCCAGCCATCGGCAATCCCCTGCTTATAGATCAATGCCGTGCGGTAGGTCTCGCCATCCAGTATCACGCGCTCCTGCGACGACTCGGAGGTTTTGGAATTGTTGGTGAGATCAAATCGCAGCTGCAGGCTCGATTCACCGGTTGCCAGCACTTCTGCCGGTGCCGTGGCCGGTAAGCCATAGACGAGAATAAACGGGTTTTGGTTCCTCACAGCAAAGGGTTCGGTCAACAGGCTCTGCTGCGCGACAGCCGGATTAGAAAACCAGAGAACCATGACACCAAGCGAGCCGGCAAGCGCGGATCGAATGCGGCGTTGCCGGCCGGGATTCAGGCACAACTGAGTACATCGCTGGACAACAGCTCGATGTTTGCCAGGCACTTTCACACATATCCCCGTCGAGTGGACTGCAAGTATTGCTCGTTTCTGTGCATTGTGTTTTGCTTACTTCAGGTTGAAATGGAAATGGCTTGAAATACCACCCACAGATTGAGGCTAACACAGAAGTCCGTCCCTACAACCCACTCAGCTCGTGCAGATATAGCGGAGCAGACTCTCATACAGTAGCTGATTCCATAACGAGCAAAATCGGTGAGAAACCCTTGTGGAAGGAACCCGCTTCCCCTACGATTCATGTTTTGGGAAAATTTAACCAATTTTCAGGGCGAAGCTGTGACTATCATCGCAAACGCAAGGCACTAATTCATATAGATTTATGGGCTCACCGCTGGGCTTCATCAACAGAGACCACCACCTTGAAGATCTTCACACGCACTCTCTTCTCCCTTGTCTTGTGCCTCAGCATCACGCTGGCCTTTGCGGAACCGGCAGAAACCCCGGACAAGGCCTTGGACCAACAGGTGCAGGATCTGAAAAAGGCCGTTCTGGAACTCAACCGCGAGCTCTTCATTCTAGAAGAAGAGATGCTCTTCCCGGGCAATACCCAGGTCTCGGTCTTTCTTTCCATGGATATCGGCAACTATTTCAAGCTCGATTCGGTACAGCTACAGATAGACGACAAGGACCTGACCAACTACCTCTACACCGAGCGAGAGCTCAAAGCGCTGCTACGCGGCGGTGTGCAGCGGCTCTATCTGGGTAACCTCAAATCGGGCGAGCATGAACTGGTGGCCTTCTTCACCGGCGTCGGCCCCAAAGGCAGGGACTACAAACGCGGTGCGACCGTCACTTTCACCAAGGGTATAGGTCCCAAGTATCTTGAACTCAAGATCGTCGACAGCGTCGCCATGCAGCAGCCGGACTTCGAGGTCCGGGAGTGGGAGTGATCCGTTGCGATCCAGCCTGATCCGCCGCCTGCTCCTGACAGTCACGTTCTGCCTCTCCCTTTCCGCACAAGCGGAGACCAAAACCGGCGAACCCGAGGAACTGAAAGATCTTCACTACGGTGAGGCCCTCTATCAGCTCTACCAGGAGCACTACTTCCAAGCCATCGTCCACCTCCTTGCAGCCAGGAAGCGGGGGTTAATGGAAGCCTACGAGGATGAGCCCGAGATGCTGCTCGGCGGACTCTATCTCGCCTATGGCATGCCCGATACGGCTGAACCCCTGTTCCAACGGGTTCTGGAGCGCTCCGCCACACCCGAACTGCGCAGCCGGGCCTGGCTGCAACTGGCTAAGGCTCGCCACCGCCGCAGCGATCAGAGCGCCGCCAGAGAGGCCCTGAACCGGGTCGGCGAAGGCCTGGATAAACAGGCGCAGGACGAGAGCATCAATCTGATGGGCTTGCTACAGATGCTGGATGCGGAGAACTCGGCAGCGGCGAAAACCCTCTCCGACCTCTCGCCAAAGAGCGACTGGTCCCAATATGGTGAGTTCAATCGGGCTATCGCCCTGCTACGGGCCGGCGATAAGGCACAGGGAATTGCTCTGCTGGAGGAGGTAGGCACACGCAAGGCCGACTCCAACGAGATGCGTTCGATCCGTGACCGCGCCAATCTGGTACTCGGCTATCTACAGTTGGAGGCTGAACAACCTAAACAGGCGCTCGAGGCCCTGCAGCGGATCAGACTCAGTGGCGCCGCCAGCAGCCAGGCACTGCTCGGCGCCGGTTGGGCCTTTCTGAAAATGGATCAGCCGACCCAGGCTCTGGCTCCCTGGCAGATGCT
>JARRNY010000044.1:0-31730 GCA_037384445.1 Candidatus Thiodiazotropha sp. | reverse complement strand
GAT
This sequence comes from Candidatus Thiodiazotropha sp., assembly GCA_037384445.1. GTDB lineage: Bacteria > Pseudomonadota > Gammaproteobacteria > Chromatiales > Chromatiaceae > Thiodiazotropha. Next base: position 31,727 of record JARRNY010000044.1, on the reverse strand, counting down.
TCAAAATCGACACTGGAGCGATTGACTGGGAAGCCATGCCTCCACTTTTGTTATCCAAATGGGGACTGGAACGATAGCTCCGCTATTGCTGTGGAGGCCGCAGGTTACGTTACAGCTGTTACCACGGATACTGGGTGTAACGAGGTTGGTGACAATCTCTACACCTTGAAAAGATACTCGTTTCCAGGGCAGGGTACACCGCTTAAGGCACTTTTTGCCATAACCGGGATGCTTCACTTTTTCAGCGAAATCAGGTCAAGTAAGCACGATTCCTAGCATTCGCCAGTATCAGCTTTAGAGTCTGGTTAGTTGAGCATGCCTGGCACATATACGTACAGGTATTTGTGGTATCTTGAGAAGCCTGGCTGTGGTGAAACGGTGCCACCCATCATTGAGGATGACACCGCCGTCTCTGCCAAGATTAACGGTCACCTCATCCATTAGCTCTAGGATATTGTCGAGTTTTCCCTCTGAAAAAAGCTGATGGTTGCTTTTGTAGCCTTCCTGCGCCATGACCGCATACAGCTGATCGCATTTTTCGAACCTTTGTTGAAGTGCCTCCGGCGTTGCGTATTCGCCTCTAAAGGGTCGGCCCTGCTCAATAGTCTCTAACGCAAACGCATAAAAGGGTGTGTTCTCCCAGGTTTCTCCCTGGATGAAGTGTTGAACATATGACCGATACAATAGATGAGACTCTACGGGAATGACCTGCCGGTCCCAGTTGCCGCCCTGCTCTCCGCCAAGGAATCGTTTGGGGGGGAACTGGCTTTCTGGCGTTTGTCCGAATTTGATAGCGCCAGGCTCGATGAGCATCATATCGCTGATTCGTCCCCGGGATGCCAGGGTCAAATAGAGCCATTTTGTTCTTCGGTACAGTGCTTTGGGTATCGTTAGCAGTGGTTGTGTCAGTTGGGATGGTGAGGTCATGCAACTTTGCCGGTATTGGTCAGAGTGTATGTCTCTGATCTGTTGAATGCTGGTTGGAGTGCAAATAAAGCGTGGGGAGCGTTCTTACTTTATTGCGTTAATTGGAGACTGGCGGTATTGAACAGCTCTGTACAAGCTTTTTACGCTCATCGGCTTAGGGTAGCAGGCTTTGCCAGGCTGTGAGAACTGTTACTTCTTCGAGTGTGCGCGTCGATGGCTGGCTTTGCCCCATCAGATATCAGGTGGACGGGGCGGTGGGTTGTCCTGGCGTGCTGCCAGAGCGCCGTTAACTTAGGCGGATCAAGACAACTTGTGAGTATCCACTCTCCTGGCCGTCACTGTCATAGGCTGTGACGGCAAAATAGTAGTCGCCTGCAGGTAGATTTTTGACCGTGTACTCAGTCATATCGATATCGGCAAGATCTTCCCGAGGGGATAGGCTGCTGCTGGAAGTGCCTAGATAGACCCGGTAACCGGCGAGATCATTCGAGGAGAGATAAGATCCGTCCGATCGTGTGCTGGGAGGGGTCCAAGAGATAGTGACACTGCCGTTTGATGCGGGGACGCTTTGTGAGGATGTGGGGGTGCTACTGCCTGAGGAATCGGTGTCGCCGCAGGCACTCAACAGGGAAACACTCATTACGAGGGTTAGTATCTGAATAAATCTGGCCATTCTGGTCGACTCTTCTCTCCGCTGTTATGCAGTTGTTAAGATCTGCTCGCGCACTGATTCTGACTGTCGAAGTTTACAGAGTCGTAAAAAAATGCGTGCTTAAGTTGCCAAAACTGTGATTTTGATCAAACGAAACTGCCAATGACCGAGCGGATTACTCAGGCATTCGCGCGGCAACCGCCTGTTTCAGGCACTCGAGCTGGTTTTCATCAAGGATTGGGTTGTTCTTTCGGTCGGTGATAAAAAAGATATCCTCGACTTCGGCGCCGAGGGTGGTGATCTTTGCGTGCTGAAGGCGGATCTTGCAGCTGTCGAAGGCCTGGCCAACGTCGGAGAGCAGTCCGGGACGATCGAGAGTGACCAGGCGCATGGCGGTGCGGTGCAGATTGGGTTCCTGGGTGAAATAGACCTGAGTGGTGGTGTCGAAGTGTTTGTGGCGTCGTGGCATGCTGCGAGTGACTTTGAGGGGTTGGTCGCCCTCCTGAGTCATTGCTTCACGCAGGGTTGAGATGACCTCATCCCAGCGTTGTCCCTCCTCCACCGGACTGCCGTCCTGCTCCAGTACCAGAAAGGAGCTGAGCGAGAAGCGGGCGGAGGTGCTCATGACTCGCGCATTGACAATATCCAGGGCCAGTTGGTCGAGTAGGGTGGTGATGACGGCGAACAGGTTGTCGCGGTCGATGCCATAACAGAGCACCTCGGTGCCGCCCCGTTTGGCGGTCTGGCGCATCTGGATCAGCGGCAGTTCGTGGGCAGGTGTGGCGAGAATCGACAGGGTATGACGCTGGATCGCATTGGGCGAGTGGGTCAGGAAATACTCATGGTTGAACGTGGCCCAGAGCTTGCGGATGGCTGACTCTTCCAGCTCGGTCGATCGCAACAGCTGGCTCATCGCCTCCAACTGCTTCTCTTTTACCAGCTCCTCCTGGGCCAACGGGTTCTCAAGGCCTCGCAGTAGCGCGCGTCGGGTGGCATTGAACAGATCGCGCAGCAGTGAGTCCTTCCAGGAGTTCCAGGCGGCGGGGTTGGTGGCCCGGCTGTCGGCAAAGGTGAGTAGGTAGAGATAGGTCAGGCGATTGATGTCACCGACCAGGGCGGCGAATGCCTGGACCACCTCCGGATCGGTGATGTCCTTGCGTTGGGCGGTCATCGACATCACCAGGTGGTTGCGCACCAGCCAGCTCACCAGATGGCTGTCGTACTCGCTCAAGTGGTGCAATCGGCAGAACTCCAAGGCGTCCAGCGCGCCCAGCTCGGAGTGGTTGCCCCCTCGGCCCTTGGCGATGTCGTGGAAGAGGGCGGCCAGATAGATCAGCTCCTCCTTCGGCAGGGTACGCATCAGCTGGGCGCAGAAGGGGTGCTCATCGGCATAGATTTTAACAGTCAGACGGCGCAGATTGCGCAGCACCATCAAGGTGTGCTCGTCCACGGTGTAGACATGGAAGAGGTCGTACTGCATACGGCCGACGATGTTTTCAAAAATCGGAATATAGGCAGCGAGTACGCCGTAGATGTTCATCCGGCGCATGGCGCGGGTGATGCCCAGGGGTTGGCGCATGATCTCCATGAAGAGGCTTTGCGCGCGGATATCCTGGCGGAATTTCTCGTCGATCAGGTAGGTGTGGTTGCGCACCAGGCGTATGGTGCTGGCTCGTACCCCCTTGAGATTGGGGTTCTCCTGCAGTACCAGAAAGAGTTCGAGCAGGGCTGTAGGTGAGCGTTCGAAGATCCGGTCATGGGTCACCTCGAGGAAGTCGCTACGGCTCTGGAAGCGGCGATTGATTTCAATCGGTTCACCCAGCTCGTCCTTGAGCAGAATCGTCTCTTGGAAATGCTGCAGCAGCATCTCGTTGAGGCGGCTCAGCTCCATCACGGTGCGGTAGTAGTCCCGCATAAAGCACTCGACGGCCAGGTTGGCATAATCATCGTCGTAGCCCAGCTGGGTGGCGAGGGTGCGTTGGTGGTCGAACAGCAAACGGTCGTCATGGCGTCCGGTCAACAGGTGGAGGGCGAAGCGAACCCGCCACAGATGGTTCTGACCGTCGACCAGGGTCTTGTATTCGGCCTCGGTAAGGAAGTCATGCGCCACCAGGTCATGCAGGTCATCGATCTCGAAATGCCGCTTGGCGACCCAGCCGATGGTCTGAATGTCGCGTAGTCCGCCTGGGCTCTCCTTGATATTCGGCTCCAGGTTGCTGATGGCGTCATCCTGTTTCGCATGGCGCTGGATCTGCTCCTTCCACTTGGCCTCGAAGAAACTGTGGCTGCTCCACATCCGCTCGGGACCGGTCGCCTCCAGCATGGCGCCGAAGAGCTTTTCGGAACCGGCAAGATGGCGCGCCTCGATGAGGTTGGTGATGACCGTGATGTCCTGGGCTGCCTCGCGTACACAGTCGTCGATGGTGCGCACGCTATGACCCACCTCCAGGCCGACATCCCACAGCAGGGTGAGAAACTGCTCCAGGTTGGACTTGAAGGATTCAAAATTCTGCTCACTGTCGAGCAGGATCAGCAGGTCGATATCCGACTCCGGGTGAAGCTCGCCCCGGCCATAGCCGCCGACGGCCACCAGTGAAGCCTCTGATGCATCCGGGAAGTGAAGGCGCCAGGCCCGCTGCAGAATCTCGTCAATCAAGCGGGCCCGTTCGGCAACCAGTTCGCTGCTTGGCGTATTGCCGGTGGCAAAGCGCTCTTTAGCACTCTCGGCATAGTGCTTGAGATAGGTCTTGCAGGGCTGGATGGGGGAGGCATCCGGCGCAAACGCCTCATTGAGCGCAGAGAAGTCGATCATCTGGACTCCCTGGAGCCTTGTGGTTACTGAAAGAGACCTGCTTCTTCGTCGCGCAAGGTCAGTATCTCGGGGCTGCCCGCGGTGATCAGCAGGGTGTGTTCATACTGTGCGGAGAGGCTGCGGTCACGTGTCACAACAGTCCAGCCGTCCGGTTTGAGCTTAACCTGTTGCTTGCCGGCATTGACCATCGGTTCGATGGTAAAACACATACCGGGTTGCAGTTCCAGCCCGGTACCCGGCTTGCCGTAGTGCAGTACCTGTGGATCTTCGTGAAACTCGCGTCCGATGCCGTGACCGCAGTATTCGCGCACCACGGAGTAGTTGTGCGCCTCAACGAAGGTCTGGATGGCATGGCCGATATCGCCCAGTCGATTGCCCGGTTTGGCGTGCTCGATACCAATATAGAGGGCCTTCTGGGTTACCTCCATCAGTCGATTGCCGAGGACAGAGGGCTGGCCAACGGCGAACATCTTGCTGGTATCGCCGTGGTAGCCATCCTTGATGACGGTGATATCCAGATTGATAATATCGCCCTTTTTCAGTGTCTTATCGCCCGGAATCCCGTGGCAGACCACCTGATTCACCGAGGTGCAGATCGACTTGGGAAAGCCGCGGTAGTTGAGGGGGGCGGGAATTGCTTTCTGCACGTTGACGATATGGTCATGGCAGATGCGATCGAGCTCCAGCGTGGTGATTCCCGGTTGCACATGGGGTGCAATGATTTCCAGAACTTCGGCAGCCAGGCGCCCGGCTACGCGCATTTTTTCGATCTCGTCAGCCGTTTTTATTGTGACACCCATGTGAAATCGCTTGAAAATCCGGGGGGTTGAATGAATCGGGGGGCGATAAGCGTTTGTCGCATCAAGCCGCATATGGTATAAAACGCCCCGCCGAATCGCAATCGGTTTGGCAAAGCAAAACCGCCAGGTGAACAGGGTTTGCCGGCGGACACTACACACACATATCGGCACATGGGCCCGGGTGCCTTCGAAAGAGGGTCGGACTATGGGATATGTGGAGGCGCTAATCCGCGCGCGGGTCTGGAGTTTTCTGACCGGCGTGAGGCTTAGTTAAAACCCGATACAATCAGGAGTCACTCATGAGTGAAGTATCTATGCGCCAGATGCTAGAGGCTGGCGTGCATTTCGGACATCAGACCCGTTACTGGAACCCCAAGATGGGTTCTTATATTTTCGGTCACCGCAATAAAATCCATATCGTCAATCTGGAGAAGACCCTTCCGCTCTTCAAGGATGCGATGAACTTCATCGGTTCCCTCTCCGCCAATGGCGGCAAGGTGCTCTTCGTCGGCACCAAGCGCGCAGCCCAGTCTGCGGTGCGTGAAGAGGCCGAGCGTTGCGGCATGCCCTTCGTCAACCATCGTTGGTTGGGTGGCATGCTGACCAACTTCAAAACCATCAAACAGTCGATCAAACGTCTGAAAGAGCTGGATGCGATGTTTGAAGATGGTAGCGTGGAGCACCGCTTCAACAAGAAGGAAGCCCTTGGCCTGCGGCGTGAGCTGGACAAGCTGGAGCGCAGTCTTGGCGGCATCAAGAACATGAACGGCCTGCCTGACGCCCTCTTCATCGTCGACGTCGGTCACGAGAAGAACGCCGTATCTGAGGCCCGCAAGCTGGGTATCCCGGTTGTTGGCGTGGTCGACACCAACAACGATCCTGATGAGATCGATTACGTGATTCCCGGTAACGACGATGCCATCCGTGCGATTCAGCTCTATGTGCAGGGTGCGTCGGCCGCGATTCTCGAGGGTCGTACCTCTGCTGCAAACATGGCCGGTGGCAATGGTGGTGAGGAGTTCGTGGAAGTCGCAGAAGACGCTTCCTGATCGAACCCGTTCAAGACACAGCGTGGGTCGGACTCGGTAGATAACGGGATCCGGCCCATTCCGTTTATTCATATATTAAAGAGAGAAGGTATTTAATCATGGCGATTACAGCCGCTCTGGTGAAAGAACTGCGCGAACGTACCGGCGCAGGCATGATGGAGTGCAAAAAGGCACTGGTCGAGACTGATGGAGATATCGAGACCGCCATCGAGAATATGCGCAAATCGGGTCAGGCAAAGGCTGCCAAGAAGGCAGGCCGTATCGCTGCCGAAGGCGTGATTGTGCTGAGTTTCAACGACGACGCCACAAAGGCGGCGATGGTCGAAGTCAACTGCGAGACCGACTTTGTCGGCAAAGACGACAATTTCACCTCGTTTGCCAACGCGGTTGCCGATCGCGTGCTGGCAGGTGGCGCCGACGAGGTGCCCGCCCTGATGGAACTGCCTTTGCACGAGGGCGAAGACACCACGGTCAACCAAGCCCGCGAGGCGCTGGTTTCCAAGCTGGGCGAGAACATGAACGTACGCCGTTTCGCCCAGTTCGAGGCTAGCAGCGGTAAGCTGGTCAGCTATCGTCACGGTGTGCGCATCGGTGTCGTTCTTGAGCTTGAAGGTGGCGATGATGAGCTCGGCAAGGACCTGGCCATGCACATTGCGGCGACCAATCCGGTCTGTCTCTCTGAAGATCAGATGCCGCAGGAGCTGCTCGACAAGGAGCGTGAGATTGTCGCCGCACAGGCCAAAGAGAGTGGCAAGCCTGACAATATCATCGAGAAGATGGTCGAGGGCCGGATGCGCAAGTTCCTGGCTGAGAATACCCTGCTGGGTCAGGCTTTCGTCAAGGACCCCGATACCACGGTGGCCAAGCTGCTCAAGAGCCGCGGCGCCAGCCTGATCCAGTTCCAGCGCTTTGAGGTCGGTGAAGGCATCGAGAAAAAGCAGGAGAACTTCGCGGAAGAGGTGATGGCCCAGGCCAAACTCTGAGTGGAACCGTCACGGCGGGCCTTCCGGCCCGCCTGTCGAGCGCAACAAGACCTCTCAATCACAAGCGTTTATACTCAACCAACCTTATTGAATCAGGACACTCCATGACGCAACTGATCTGCCAGCGCATTCTGCTTAAGCTCAGCGGCGAGGCATTGATGGGGGATGACGACTTCGGTATCAATCCGGGGGTTCTGCATCGGGTCGCCGATGAGATCGGTGAACTGGTCCGGGCGGGCCTGCAAATCGGCCTGGTCATCGGTGGTGGCAATATCTTTCGTGGCGCAGGCCTCGCACAGGGTGGTTTCGACCGGGTACGGGGGGACCACATGGGCATGCTGGCCACAGTGATGAATTCGCTGGCCATGCAGGACGCCCTGAGCCGCGCCGGGGTGCCGTCCCGGGTGATGTCGGCGCTGGCGATGCCGGATGTGTGCGACAGCTTCACAGCCCGCGATGCACGGCGTTTCCTCGATGCCGGAGAGGTTGTTATCCTGGCGGCCGGTACCGGAAACCCCTATTTCACGACCGATTCGGCGGCCAGCCTGCGCGCTGTGGAGATCAAAGCCGACCTCTTGATCAAGGCAACCAAGGTCAATGGCGTCTACTCTGCCGATCCAGTCAAAGAACCCGATGCGGTGTTCTATCCCAATCTGACATACGATAGAGCGCTGGCGGAAAACCTGCAGGTGATGGATGCAACGGCCATCGTACTCTGCCGGGACAATGGTATGCCGTTGCGTATTATGAATATCAATGACCCGGGTGCCCTCATGCGTCTAATGCGCGGTGAGGCCATCGGCTCTCTGGTGGAAAAGGGCGAGTGAGATGATCGACGATATCAAAACTGACGCAGCAACCCGCATGGGAAAGAGTGTGGAAGCGCTAGTACATGAACTGGCCAAGGTGCGTACCGGCCGGGCCCATCCCAGTCTGCTGGATCACATCCGGGTCGACTACTACGGCTCCGAAGTGCCCCTCAGCCAGGTGGCCAATATCAACACGGAAGATGCCCGTACGTTGACGGTCACACCCTGGGAGAAGCCGATGATCGCCGTCGTCGAGAAGGCGATTATGACCTCCGATCTGGGCCTCAATCCGATGAGCGCCGGCACCGTGATTCGGGTACCTATGCCGCCACTGACCGAAGAGCGACGCAAAGATCTGATCCGCGTGGTGCGCCATGAGGCCGAGTCGGCAAAGGTGGCTATCCGCAATATCCGCCGCGACGCCAATCAGGAACTCAAGGAGATGGTGAAGGAGAAGGTGATCTCCGAAGATGACGAGCGCCGTGGCCAGGAGATCATTCAGAATCTGACTGACCAGCACACCAAGAAGGTGGAAGAGGTGCTGGAAGAGAAAGAGAAGGATCTGATGGAAATCTGAGGCCGGATCACGCCCAATCCCAACCATCATATTGCCTGCGTATTCTGACTCATGACCCAGGGGACCTCCCAGGAAGCCGAATCTGACAAGGGAAGATTACCGCGCCATATCGCTGTAATCATGGATGGTAATGGGCGTTGGGCACAGCGGCGTGGTCTGCCGCGTTATGCCGGTCATCCGGTAGGTGTCGATGCGGTAAGGCGCATCGTCGAAGCCTGCGTCGAACGTGGCATCGAAGTCCTCACCCTCTTCGCCTTTAGCAGTGAGAACTGGCAGCGGCCACAGAAAGAGGTCAGTCTGATCATGGATCTCTTTATCCGTTCGCTGAAAAAAGAGGCCCGCCGACTCCACCGTAACGGCGTGCGGTTGCGGGTTATCGGTGATCGCGCCGCCTTTTCCGACAAACTCCAACGGCACATTGCCGAAGTCGAGTCTCTCACCGAGGGAAATTCCGGCATGGTGTTGCAGGTGGCCGCCAACTACGGGGGGCGTTGGGATATCGCCCATGCAGCCCGGCTACTGGCCGAAAAGGTAGAGGCCGGCGAGCTGAAAGCGGAACAGGTGGATGAGTCGACGCTGGCCGGTCTACTCTCTTTCCCCCATTTACCGGAGCCAGATCTCTTCATCCGTACGGGTGGCGAGCAGCGGCTCAGCAACTTTCTGCTCTGGCAGTGCGCCTATACCGAACTCTACTTTACCGATACCCTCTGGCCCGATTTCGACAATGCAGCGCTCGATCAGGCGCTGCAGGACTATGCCAGCCGGCAGCGGCGATTTGGCCGCACCGGTGAGCAGGTCACCAGTCGGGCAGAGGCTTCCTGAGGCCCCTTATGTTGAAACAGCGCGTCATCACTGCCCTGATTCTGGCGCCGCTGGTGATCGCCGCTGTACTGTTGCTGCCGAACAACGTCCTCGCACTTCTGCTCGCTCTGGTGGTGGCGGTCGGTGCCCGTGAGTGGGCTGTCATGAGCGGTATCTCTCCCTTGAGTGGCCAGCTTCTCTACAGCGGCGTGTTGCTGGCTCTCATGTTCGGGATCTTCTTTCTGCTGCCTCCGGCTGGATATATCTGGCTGGTTGGATGCAGTTTCCTTTGGTGGCTGACGGCGCTCTACCGACTCTACCGCTTCGTCCCCGGTGAGCCTGCCGGTGAGGGAATGAATCTGATGCGTGCGCTTGAGGGCGCAGCCGTCCTGGTGCCGTCCTGGCTGGCACTGGTGATGCTCCATCGGGTGCCGGATGACGGTCCAGTGCTGATGCTGTTTCTCCTGATTCTGATCTGGAGCGCCGATGTGGGGGCCTATTTCGCCGGACATCGCTGGGGGCGCAACAAATTGGCGCCGCTGGTTAGCCCCGGCAAGACGCGTGAAGGGGTCTATGGAGCCATGGCGAGCGCGTTGCTGTGCGGAGTGTTCCTGGTCTGGTGGCTTGGAACGAGCCTGGGGCAGGCGCCACTGGTCATGTTGCTCTGTCTGCTGACCATGCTCTTCTCGGTGGTCGGCGATCTGTTTGAGAGCCTGCTGAAGCGCCAGCGCGGGATGAAAGATAGCGGGACCCTGCTGCCGGGGCATGGCGGCATGCTTGATCGTATCGATAGCCTGACTGCCGCAGCACCGGTTTTTCTCCTCGGACTGGTCCTGTTCGGAGTCAAAGCATGAAAGGGATTACCATTCTCGGCTCCACCGGCTCGATCGGCGTCAGCACACTGGATGTGATTGCGCGCCACCCCGATCGTTATCGAGTGGTGGCCCTGACCGCTAATCAGGATGTGGAGCGGATGTTGGCGCAGTGCAAGCAGTTTCGTCCCTCAGTGGCGGTCATGGCAGATGAACAGTCGGGCCGTCTGTTGGCAAAGGGGTTGGTAGAGCAGGGAATTGCGACCGAGGTGTTGTGCGGGCTGCGCGGGCTTGAGACTGCGGCGGCGATGCGTGATGCTGACTATGTGATGGCGGCGATCGTCGGTGCTGCCGGCCTGTTACCGACCCTCTCCGCCGTGCGTGCGGGCAAGCGGGTACTGCTGGCCAACAAAGAGGTGCTGGTGATGGCCGGGCATCTCTTCATGCAGGAGACGGCGGAGCATGGAGCGGAGATCCTGCCCATCGACAGCGAACACAATGCGGTGTTCCAGTGTCTGCCGCCGGATGCTGCGAGGGATCTGGATGCCCGCGGGGTCAAGCGGATTTTGCTGACCGCTTCGGGGGGACCCTTCCGTACAACACCTCTCGAAGCGCTGGCTGAGGTGACGCCAGCACAGGCCTGTGCCCATCCCAACTGGGATATGGGGCGCAAGATCTCGGTCGACTCGGCCACCATGATGAATAAGGGCTTGGAGGTCGTCGAGGCCCATTGGCTGTTTGGTGCCCCGCCGGGGAAGATTCAGGTGGTACTGCATCCCCAGAGCGTTATTCACTCCATGGTGGAGTATGCCGACGGCTCGGTGCTGGCTCAGCTGGGTAATCCCGATATGCGCACCCCGATTGCCCATGCCTTGGCCTGGCCAGACCGGATCGAATCGGGTGTCGGCAGTCTCGATCTGTTTCAGGTCGCACGACTCGATTTCGAAGCGCCCGATCTCAAGCGTTTTCCCTGTCTGCGGCTCGCTTTCGAGGCAATCGAAGCGGGGGGCAGCGCGCCGGCGATCCTCAATGCCGCCAACGAAGTGGCGGTTGCCGCCTTCCTCGCTGAGCGGTTGCCCTTCACCGCCATCTCGGATGTCGTCGAGGAGACCCTGCAACGCGTACCCGCCACTGAGCCGGGATCGCTGCAGAATTTGCTACAGCTCGATGCCGAAGCGCGGAGCCTAGCGGAACAAGTGGCCCGCTCCAGGGTCTGATAGCGAGCATGGAAAACCTACTCTTCACCATTCTTTCCTTCGTCGCCGCGCTGGCTATCTTGATCGCGGTGCATGAGTTTGGCCATTTCTGGGTGGCGCGCAAGCTGGGAGTCAAAGTACTGCGCTTCTCCATTGGCTTTGGGCGGCCGTTATGGAAGCGCCGAGGCCGGGTTGACGACACCGAGTATGTCATCGCAGCCATTCCCCTGGGCGGCTATGTGAAGATGCTTGATGAGCGGGAGGCTCCAGTTGATGCCGCAGAGCAGGGGCGCGCCTTTAACCGCCAATCCCTGCCCGTGCGCAGTGCGATCGTGGTGGCTGGGCCCCTGTTCAATTTTCTCTTCGCCATCTGTGCCTTCTGGCTCATCTTCGTGATCGGCGACATTGGGCTCAAACCCCTGGTGGGTGAGGTGACGGCCGATTCCCGTGCAGAACAGGCCGGTTTTCAGACAGGGGATGAGATCATCACCGTGGCAGGCAAGCCTACCCCCTCCTGGGAGACTGTGGTCTATACCCTGTTGGCCGAGTCGCTGGACCAGCCGCGGTTGCAGATTCGGGTACGCGACGATTCCGGCGCCGAATATGAGCGCTGGCTGGATACTCAGGATCTACAGGATCTCGCGGAAGATGGACGGGTACTGAAAAACCTGGGCCTGACCCCAGACCGGCCGGTGCTGCCGCCGGTAATCGGTGAGGTGCTCTCGGGAGAGCCGGCTGAGCGTGCGGGGTTGAAGACGGGGGATCGAATCCTCTCGGTTGACACAGTCGCAGTAGAGAATTGGACTCAATGGGTGGAGTACGTGCGTGAACGTCCTGCTCAGGCATTGCAGGTGGAGATCGATCGGGCTGGCGAAAGGCTGTCGATGTCGCTGACACCTGCCGTGATGGGAGAAGGCGAGCAGGCCTATGGCCGCATCGGCGCGGGGGTAGCGGTGCCGGAGGGTTTGATGGAGGGGTTTCGCTCTGTCGTTCGCTACGGGCCGATCGATGCCATGGAGCATGCCCTCTACAAAACCTGGGACTATTCCACATTGATGCTGCGCATGCTGGGGAAGATGGTCATTGGCGAGGTCTCACTGAAGAACCTCAGCGGCCCTATCTCCATTGCCGATTCTGCGGGCAAGTCAGCCAGTTACGGTCCGGTTTTTTTCCTCAAGTTCCTGGCCGTCGTCAGTGTCAGTCTTGGGGTATTGAACCTGCTGCCGATCCCGGTGCTGGATGGTGGGCACCTCTTTTACTTCCTGATTGAAGCGGTGAAGGGTAGCCCTTTGTCGGAACGCTTCATGGAGCAGGGCCAAAAGGTCGGTTTGCTGATCCTGCTGGTCATAATGTCTATCGCCTTCTATGTGGATTTGAATCGATTTTTGGGCTAGGAAACCTCTGATGCATTCTGCGCCGAGTGTCTGCTGAGGTGAATGGCTTAGGGCCAAGGCGAAAAGCACAAGTAATCGCTGATTATTGCAAAGCTTTACCCTGTAGAGCCCGAGCATTTCAGCGGCCATAGACCGAATTACGAATTGATCAGGGGTTGCTTGGATTTCAGGCAGATGTTTATTTTCCGGTAAAGCCTCTGGCGAGTACCCTGAGCGGGCAAGATCACTTATACTGACGCGCTGTGTTGTCACCCGGTATGGCTGGGCATGGCGGGATTTGGACAACGACACATAACCAGCATCAACAAGTAGCCACTGCATGTCTCTACCATTTCGTCTTCCTGCACTCGCCCTCCTGCTGTTTCTTGGGCTGATCGCGTCGCAGGCGCAGGCTTTTGAGGTGGAGGATATCCGGGTTGAGGGGTTGCAGCGTATCTCGGCTGGTACCGTATTCAACTATCTGCCGGTCAAGACCGGCGACGATGTCAACACCGGCAACAGTGCGCAGATTATCCGCACCCTCTTCAAGACAGGCTTCTTTAAAGATGTACGCCTGGAGCGGGATGGCAATGTTCTGATCGTCTTTGTGCGCGAGCGTCCCGCCATTGCCGAAATCAATATCTCCGGCAACAAGGATCTGGATACCGATCAACTGCTGGCCGGCCTCAAGGATATCGGTCTGGCCGAAGGGCAGGTCTTCAAACGCGCCCTGTTGGAGAAGGTTGAGCAGGAACTCAACCGGCAATACTTCTCCCGCGGCAAATACGGGGTACGGATTACCTCGACCGTCACTCCTTTGGAGCGCAACCGGGTCGGTATCGATATTGAGATATCGGAAGGTTTGACCGCCCGTATCAAGCAGATCAACCTGATCGGCAATCGCGCTTTCGACGACGATGAGCTTCTGGACCGCTTTCAGCTCGGGATTCCCTCCTGGTACGCCTTTTTCTCCAGCAAGGACAAATATTCCAAACAAGCGCTTTCGGGGGATCTGGAGACACTGCGCTCTTACTACCTGGATCGGGGTTACATCGACTTCAAGATCGAGTCGACTCAGGTTTCCATCACGCCGGACAAGAAAGATATCTATATCACCATCGTAGTGAACGAGGGGGAGATCTTTACCCTCAGAGACATTGAACTGGCTGGTGATCTGGAGATTCCCGAAGAGGATCTGTTTCCGCTGATTCATCTCAAGCGGGGCGAGGTCTTCTCGCGCAAGAAGCTGACCGCCAGCGCCGATCGACTCAACAGCAAGTATTCCGACGCCGGTTATGCCTTTGCCAACGTCAACAGCATCCCCGATATCGACCGGGATAACCGTACCGTTGCTATCACCTTCTTCGTCGATCCCGGCAAACGGGTCTATGTACGCTATGTGAATTTCAGCGGTAATGCCTCCACCCGCGACGAGGTGATGCGGCGTGAAATGCGGCAGATGGAATCGGCCTGGTTCTCCGGTGAGAAGACCCGTCTTTCCCGTGAGCGTCTGCAACGTCTGGGCTATTTCAATGAGGTCAATGTGGAGACGCCTGCTGTCCCCGGCAGCGCCGATCTGGTCGACGTCAACGTGAAGGTGACCGAAGCGGCTTCCGGTAGTCTCAGTGCCGGTGTCGGCTATTCGCAGACGCAGGGCGTGATCCTCAACGCCAGCATCACCCAGGACAACTTTCTCGGTAGCGGTAAGCGGGTCAGTGCCGGTTTCGATACCAGTAGCGCGACCAAGAAGGTCAGTGTCGCCTATACCAATCCCTACTACACCATCAATGGCGTCAGTCGCGGTATCGAGATGAGCTACCGTAAGACCGACTTCTCAGAGCTCAATATCTCAGGTTACTCTACCGACGTTGGACGCCTTGGCATGAGCTATGGTATCCCGATCACGGAGTATGACCGCCTGCGTCTGAGCGCCGCCTTTGAAGATACCACCTTCTTCCTGGGTACGGCGCCCTCCCAGGAGATCGCCGATTTTGTGGATGACAACGGTGACCACTTTCTCGATCTGGAGCTGGTCGGCAGTTGGATCAGAGATACCCGAAACAGCGCCATCTTCCCATCCAAGGGTGGTCGGCAGATATTCTCTGTAGAGTCCAATACGCCAGGCAGTGACCTGCAATATTATCGGGTGAGTTATCGCAATACCCGTTACCTGCCCCTGACCAGTGATCTCACCCTGATGCTGAACGGGGAGATCGGCTATGGCGATGGCTATGGAGACGACGATAGACTGCCGTTCTTCCGTAATTTCTACGCCGGCGGCATCGGTACCGTGAGGGGTTTCAAAGAGAATACCCTGGGTCCCCAGGACTCTCAGGATGACGCCCTGGGAGCAAATTCGAAAATCGTTGGTCAAATGGAACTGCAGTTTCCGGTATTTGGCGAGGACTTTAAGGATACTGTCCGGGCCGGCTGGTTCCTCGACGCGGGTAACGTTTTCGACCTGGAAGGCGGAGAGAAGGTGAAGTGGGATCAGATTAGAGTCTCTACCGGTCTGATGTTATCTTGGTACTCTCCGGTCGGCGCGCTCTCTTTCAGCTTGGGCTATCCCGTGGTCGAGAAGGAGGGTGATGAGACCGAGAAATTTCAGTTCAGAATTGGTGGCGGTTTCTAGCCAGACGAAACGAAAACAGTTGTTCGTCGAGCTGTGTATTAACGTGTGACCCGAGCCCCGAAGCTGCCCTGTGGGATATTGGGAATGGGCTTTGGTGTGGATGACGCGGTCCTTTAATGTGATTTGAGGGTGGGTTTTCGGATTTTGCGACGTTCAGCCAATGCGCGACACCCTATTTGGACACTTAAGGAGTTGATTGAGTGAAATATTTGAAAAATTATGTCTTTTTGCTGCCTGCTCTGCTGCTGATGAGCGGCTCTCTGTATGCTGAGAACTATCGCATCGCCTTCGTCAACGCCACAAAGGTGTTTGAGGAGTCGCCACAGTATCAGTCGGCGAGAGACAGACTGCAGACCGAATTTTCCCGCCGTGAAAAAGAGTTGCTTTCGGAGCAAAAACAGCTCAAGCAACTGGAGGAGAAGCTGCAGCGTGACGGTAGCGTAATGAGTGAGTCCGAGGTCAAGCGCCTGGAACGTGACATCCTCAGCCGCAGCCGCAAGCTGAAAAACTCCCAGACTGAATTTCGCGAGGATCTCAACCTGCGCCAGAACGAGGAGTTCAAAAAGCTCCGCCAGCAGGTTCGTGAGGTGATTCAGGAGGTCGGCAAGTCTGAAAAAATTGATCTGATCGTCTCCGACGGTGTGGTCTACTTCAGCAAGAAGATCGATATCTCAGACCAGGTGCTGGAGAAGCTGAGAAATCTGAAAAACTAGTCATCACAAAGGGCTGACTCATTGGGCAGGCGACTGCAGGAGCTGGCTCAGGCTATCGGCGCTGAGCTACGTGGTGACCCCGAGATGCTGATCTCGGGTGTCGGTACCTTGCAGCATGCCGAAGCCGGTCAGTTGAGCTTCCTCAGCAATCCGGGCTACCGGCGCTATCTGAAATCCACCCAGGCCTCTGCGGTGGTGCTCTCACCTGAGGACGCTGAACACTGTGCGGTGGCAGCGCTGATTCACGACAATCCCTATTTGGGCTATGCACGCGCTGCCGCACTGCTCTTTCCACCGCCTGCTTTTACGCCGGGAGTCCATCCGAGTGCGGTGGTGTCGACTTCTGTCCACATCGACCCGAGCGCACATATCGGTGCCTGTGCGGTGGTGGGGGAGGATACGCAGATAGGAGCAGAGGCTTATATCGGCCCCGGTTGCGTTATCGAGTCGGGTTGCCGGATCGGACGTGGGTCTCGCTTGGTGGCACGGGTGACCCTCTGCCGGGACACCCGGATTGGCGAGCGTTGTCTAATCCACCCAGGTGCGGTGCTTGGCGCCGATGGTTTTGGTCTGGCCAACGATAATGGCCGCTGGGAAAAAGTCCCTCAACTGGGGTGTGTGCGCATTGGCAACGACGTGGAAATCGGCGCCAATACCACTATCGATCGGGGCGCCCTCGAAGACACGGTCCTGTATGACGGGGTCAAGCTCGATAACCAGATCCAGATCGCCCACAATGTGGAGATTGGTGAACACACCGCCATGGCCGGTTGTTCCGCAGTAGCTGGCTCGACAAAGATCGGTCGCCATTGTACTGTCGGCGGACTGACCGGAGTGGTCGGCCATCTGACGATCGGGGATAATGTCCACTTTTCGGCCGCGACTCTGGTGACCCGTTCACTGGAATCGCCCGGCTACTACAGTGGTGGCCTGCCAGCCATGGAAAATGGGGAATGGCGCAAAGCGGTTGCCCGTATTCGGCGTCTTGAGGCGTTGAACCAGGAGCTGAAAGCCCTGAAAAAGAGAGTCCGGGTGCTGGAAGGCGGATCGGGTAAGTGACACTGCGTTTAACTGGGAGAGCGATTTGATCGCGATGGATATCAATAAGGTGCTGCGTCTGCTACCGCACCGTTACCCCTTTCTGCTCATCGATCGGGTGCTCGAATACGAAAAAGACATCCGCTTGCTGGCCCTCAAGAACGTGACCTACAACGAACCCTTCTTCAACGGTCACTTCCCGGTTCAGCCGGTCATGCCGGGTGTGCTGATTGTCGAAGCGATGGCCCAGGCTACTGGGCTGCTGGCGATGGAATCGAATCCCGAGACGGTTAACCCAACCACCATCTATCTGTTTGTCGGCATCGATAAGGCGCGCTTCAAGCAGCAGGTGGAGCCCGGCGATCAGCTTATGATCGAAGTCGAACAGACCAAGATGAAACGCGGTATCGGCTTCTTCGACTGCACCGCCAAGGTTGACGGCAGAACCGTGGCTACTGCCGAGATCATGTGCACCGCACGGGAGATAGAAAGCTGATCGATTCGCGGGCAGTTATCGATCCCCAGGCCGAACTGGACGAGGGGGTTTCTGTCGGTCCCTTCAGTGTGATTGGTGCCGGGGTGCGCATTGGCAAGGGGACGACCGTCGGCCCCAATGTGGTGATCAATGGCCCGAGCACGATCGGTCAGGATAACCGCATCTACCAGTTCGCCTCTGTGGGCGAAGATCCCCAGGACAAGAAATACGCCGGCGAGCCTACCAGGTTGGAGATCGGCGACCGCAATGTGATCCGCGAGTGTGCCACCCTGCATCGGGGCACGGTTCAGGATGAGGGTGTCACCCGCATCGGCAGCGACAATCTCTTCATGGCCTATATCCATGTGGCGCACGACTGTGTGATCGGCGATAACATCATCATGGCCAACGGCGCCTCCCTGGGTGGGCATGTGCATATTGGCGACTGGGCCATCCTGGGCGGCTTCACCATGGTGCATCAGTTTGGCCGCATTGGCGCCCACAGCTTCTGCGGCATGGGCTCGGCGATCAACATGGACCTGCCGCCTTTCGTCACGGTTTCCGGCCAGCCGGCCAAGCCCCATGGCATCAACAGCGAGGGGCTGCGCCGCCGCGGTTTCAGCGCCGAGGATATCAGTCAGATCAAGCGAGCCTACAAGCTGATCTACAAGTCGGGTAAGCGGCTGGAGGAGGCACGTGAGGCGATCAGCGAAATGCTCGGGGAGACCCCCGCGCTGCAGGCTTCGACACGATGCCGACCCCTTCACCCGACAATCCCCTGCGTATCGGCATCCTGGTCAACGAGGTCTCCGGCGATCAACTGGCTGCCGCCCTGATCGAGGCCCTGAAAAGCAGAAACCCCCATATCGAGTTCGAAGGTATGACCGGCCCGCTGATGGAGGCTGCCGGTTGCCACTCCCTGGCGCGCATGGACCCGGTGATGGGGCTGACCGAGATTCTCAAGCATCTGCCGGGCCTGCTTAAACTGCGCCGTGGCCTGGTTGATCATTTCTCTACGGTCAAACCGGACCTGGTCATCGGCGTCGATGCCCCCGATTTCAATCTGCAGCTGGAGCGGCGGCTGAAATCCGCCGGAGTTCTCACAGCGCACTTTGTCTGTCCCAGCGTCTGGGCCTGGCGCCAGGGTAGAGCGCGCAAGTTCCGCCAGACGGTCGACCTGATGCTCTGTCTGTTCGACTTCGAGGTGGATTTCCTGCGCAGCTACGGGGTCAATTCTGCCTACGTGGGGCATCCGTTGGCGGATCAGATCCCGCTGGAACTTCCTAATGCCCAAGTGCTGCGTACCGGTATAGGACTCGATGCCGAGCGCCCGGTACTCGCCTTGCTGCCCGGCAGCCGCATGAGCGAAGTGGGGCGGTTGGCGGATGATTTCATCAACACCGCTGCCTGGTGTCTCCAGCGCCGTCCAGACCTGCAGTTTGTTGCCCCGATGGTCAACGACCGGGTGCGGCAGCTCTTCGCGGAGCGCATCGCGGTTAACGCGCCAGGCCTCGATATCACCTTACTGGATGGCCGTCCCCGGGACGCCATCGGCGCAGCCGATGTGGTGCTCACTGCCTCTGGCACCGCCACCCTGGAGACACTGTTGCTGAAGCGGCCCATGGTGGTTGCTTATCGCCTGTCGCCGCTCAGTCACTGGTTGATTCGTACCTTCGATTTACTCAAAGTGCCCCATGTTGCCATCGCCAACCTGCTGGCTGACGAGCCGCTGGCCCCGGAGTTTCTGCAGCATGATTGCCGCCCGGACAAGCTCGGTGCAGCACTGCTGGAGATATTGAATGACGTGCCCAGGCGGCAACACATCGCCGACCATTATCTGGCTATCCATCGCCGTCTGCGCTGCAATGCGGCACAGAGTGCGGCGGAGGCGATCTTGAATTTACTCGGGAGCCATCAGTGACAATCGATATGTTCGAAACCCTCAGTGCTGAATTCGTGGCCGGTGTCGACGAAGTGGGGCGGGGCCCTCTGGCCGGTCCGGTTGTGGCAGCGGCGGTGATTCTCGATCCGGCACGCCCCATCGAAGGCTTGGCCGACTCCAAGAAACTGACCGAGAAGCGACGCGAAGCGATCGATCCGATCATCCGCGAACAGGCCCTCTGCTGGGCCCTGGGTCGGGCGGAGCCGGAGGAGATCGACCGCATCAATATCCTGCAGGCGAGCCTACTCGCTATGCAACGGGCGGTGGCCGCTTTGAGCACCCAACCCGGATTGGCGCTGGTCGACGGCAACAAGGCGCCCAGACTTCCCTGTCAGGTGCGCACCATCGTCGGCGGCGATGCCAGCGAACCGGCCATCAGCGCCGCCTCCATCATCGCCAAGGTGGCGAGAGACCGGGAGATGGTCGAACTCGATGCCCTCTATCCCGGTTACGGCTTGGCCAGGCACAAGGGATATCCGACTCGGCAGCATATGGAGGCGCTGCAGCAGCTGGGCGTGACCGAGATACATAGACGATCATTCGGTCCCGTGCGCCGGCTGATATCGTGCTAATGGGTAACTATTTTCCTGAAAAGTAGCAGAATTACCCAGGATCATTGTATTTATTAGTCCTTAACAATCCTTAATGTAAATTTAATGTATATGTAACGGTACCTTACGCCGAATTCCACTTATTAAAGCTGGGCTGATCATGAAGGAATATCGTGTTGATAAGCATGCTGTTCTGAGAACAGTATTAATCACTTTGTTCTTCTTGTTCCTGGCGAATGTGGCGGTGATCTATTCCACACACTACCTGGGTCACGGTAGGCTATTCGGCCTGGTCAGATTATTTGACTTCAACAGCGAGTTCAATCCGCCGACACTTTTTTCCGCAGTTCTTATCCTGATCAACGCGTTTCTGTTTTATATCCTGTATCGCAGATAATCTGCTGGGTGGCAGCAGCAAGTACTTCATCGTGCTTTCTTGGATTTTCGTTTTTCTTGCTTTCGATGAGATGTTGAAGATACATGAAATGACAATCGAGCCGCTGAGGGCTTTACTGCATGGCGATGGCTTGCTCTATTACATGTGGGTTATCCCCTACGGCGCGCTGGTATTGTTGCTTGCGCTCTACTTGATTCCATTTTTCAGAGATTTGCCCAAACGTTATCTGTGGCTGTATCTGTTGAGCGGTGTGGTGTTCATTACCGGTGCGATGGTCCTTGACAGTTTGGAAGCCAGGCATTTTCGCATGCATGGCATTGATATCATTTACCATGTCTATACAACGATTGAAGAGTTGTTGGAAATGGGCGGAATGATTCTGGCGATGTATACAAGCATGACGATTCTGGAAGAGACGAGTGGCGGCTTTCACATGACACTGTTTGAAAAACAAAAAAAGAGAGGTAGCGAGAATGTCTGCGGCCGATCTCATCTGTCGAGTATTATGGGTCCCGAATAGGGACAGAATCTCCTCCCATACAAGCTGCCTTCGTTAATCTCCACGTCCACTCCGAATACGCCCTGCCGCTCCTTCGGTGCCTTTCAATGGCTGCTGGGCTGAAATCCCCTACTCAGCAGTGATCGATAGGGCGGCTTGCTGCACCCTTGTCCAACCACCCCGTAGGTGCAACAAAGTACAATCCTTTTCTGAGCCTTTGCCGGGCTTTGTTCCTTAGCTTGGTGGCTGGCTGAGGCAATGATCGCTATCCCATCCCTTACCGGTCAATGAAATGATTTATTAACGAAAGGTTTGCGCAAAATTCACACTATGGTTGGCTGTCATATCCTAGACTGAAGGTGCTGATAACGAGCAAGAGCGTTTACAAGCGCACAGATGGAGAGACAGAGAGCGGAGCCTATCCGTGGAAGTCATAAATCACACAATCTTGTAAGGAGAATGGAATGAAGCTCAAGACGAACATGTACTTAACCCTATCGGTTCTGGCATTGACCACCCAGTCATCGGTATTTGCTGATCCCCCCCATCGGCCGGATCTCGTCAGCGATGGCAATCGCTGGACCATCACCGGCTATTTCGACAACAGCCCCACTCATACCCAGGCGGCGACGCAAGGGCTTTGCTTCTATCCCGCCGGTGTCTCCGGCACCCACCAGCTCTACGTATGGGTTTCCGACACCTTTCCCGACTGGAATGGACGTGCTGCGCAGGAGGGCGACCAGGTCTTCATGCATGGCGATTATGCGTCATCCTACGGAGAAACTAAGGATGGCGGTCATGACAGCATGGCTTGGGAAGTCGTCACCGTGAGTCCTAGGAACGAAGGGGCAGGTCACTGGAGAGAGTGGGTTGAAGATGGTGGTTTCGGCCGCACCATCGGCTTTGGGAACGCGAAGCTGCAGCGCGTCGGTAAATGCAAGTACGACACAGCGAAAGAGGCTCTGGAAGCCGGCTTCAATCTGGAGTTTCCCAAGGATGAGCAGGGTAACTACCTGACTAATCCGCATGGTATCTCAAGCGACAAAACGAAGTAGATTACCAGAGGCCGACGCGTTCTACGGGTAAGTTTTGTCCGTTACCGTCGGGTCTTCTCACGTTTTGTTTATCGGCCAGGCCGCGATCGTGCGGGCTGGCTGCTTTCGGGCAATCACGCGCCACTACTCGACTGTGAGGTGCAGGCAATCGTTGGTGGTGATGCCAGCGATCCGGCCATCAGCGCTGCCTCCATTATCGCCAAGGTGGCACGGCACCGGGAGATGGTTGAGCTCGATGCACACTATCCCGGCTATGGATTGGCCAGGCACAAGGGCTATCCCACCAAACAGCACATGGAAGCGCTTCAGCGTTTGGGTGTGCCCGAGATCCACCGCTGCTCCTTCGGGTCGGTGCAGCGGCTGTTGGGCTGAATCGTTTAACTCCGGCTCGATGATTGGGGCGGGTGGCGGAGGCGGACAGCCTAGCCTCCAAGCTCTAGGGAACCTCAGAATAGAGTGACTGTTTGGAGTGGGATATCAGTCTGCATGATATTCGAAATTCAATAAAATCAATAAAGTAATAAAAAACGGCAATTTTTTTCGATCGTTTCAGATGCTTCGAGCATAATCATTGAATAAAACCATGTACCCCTAAAGTAATAGATCATGATGCCGCTATACCCTTTTACGGTGATGGAGCCAGTTAGGAGATAACGTTCACCAGACAACAATAAGTTTTGCTAGGAAGCTGTGTGGGATTGTTCAAACACTTGTTTGATCCACTTAGGGTGGATCATGGTTCCTTGTAAAAATGCGGAAACGACACTCTCTCTTGATGGCGCAGGTCCATACGGACCAGATCCATATGATCTATGGAAATGCGCCCCTCTCTCTGTTCGCTTCTCTGCTGAACAGTTTCATACTGGTCTACCTGCTCTGGTCTGCCATGGGGGCTGTGCCACTAACCACATGGCTTCTGGTAACCTGCCTGATCAGCCTGTCCCGCTTCATCTTGTCGCTACGTTTTCACAAAGTGCAACCGGATGAGGATCATATCGAGACTTGGTCCATGCTGGCTCAGGCCGGGGCACTGCTGGCGGGTCTGGGCTGGGGCGCTGCAAGTTATTTCCTGTTCGCAGCCGACAGTCTGCCGCATCAGGTGTTCCTGGCCTTTGTCATAGCCGGAACAACGGCGGGTGCAGTCGCGACCTTGTCGGCGAATCGATTTTCGATATTTTCTTTTATTCTTTTAGCGACCCTCCCCCTGGCATACCGTTTCTCCCAGGCCTCCCATGGCTTCGCATCAACGATGAGTCTGATGATACTGCTCTTTGCGCTGTTGATGGCGCTGGTCGCGAGGCGTTTTTACCTGAATCTGACCGAGATGCTCATTGAACGTTACCGGCGATTGAGGTCGCAGCGGCGAGAGCGAGCACGTAACCAGGTTCTGGATCTGCTCTCCAAAGAAGCACCGTTGAAGGAGGTATTGGAGACGATCATTCAGGATCTTGAGCGTGATAATCCTCAGATGTATTGTTCAATACTCCTCTTGGATGAAGATGAGAAGCATCTGCTGTTCGGCGCCGCGCCGAGTCTGCCCGACTCATTCAGTGAGTATGTTCACGGGCTGACTGTCGGTCAGGGAATGGGCTCATGCGGCATGGCGGCGCTTACGGGACAGCGTGTCATCGCCGAGGATCTGCACATACACCCATTCTGGGCCGACTGCCATGAAATCGCTGATCAATGCGGAGTGCGATCCTGTTGGTCGGAGCCGATCTTCTCATCCAATGGAAGGCTTTTGGGTACCTTCGCCATCTACCAGCGACAAACACATGTGCCGAACGAGAAGGAGATTACCGCCGTCAAGTATTCGCTTAACCTGGCTGGTATATCAATAGAACGGCATCAGACAGGCGAGGCGTTACGTCTGGCCGCTGCCATCTACCAGAACACCAGTGAAGCGATGATGATCACTGATGAGAAGAACCTAATCGTCGCCATCAATCCCGCGTTTACAGAAGTCACCGGATACACGGAAGAGGATGTGATCGGTGAGGATCCGGGGATACTGGCTTCTGGGTCTCACGACGCGGAGTTCTTCCAGGAACTGTGGCAAACACTGAATACCACCGGTCAGTGGCAAGGTGAGCTTTGGAACCGGCGCAAGAGCGGTGAGGAGTTTGTCGAGTGGATGACCATCAATACGATCTACGATAGTCAGGGCCAAGTCTATCGGCGAGTCTCTCTATTCTCTGATATTACCGAGCGCAAAAAAGCTGACGCCTTGATCTGGAGGCAGGCTAATTACGATATGCTGACACAGCTGCCGAATCGCCGGCTTTTTACCGACCGTCTTGAACAGGGTATCAAGGTCGCCCATCGGGAGGGTCTCCGGTTGGCGCTGCTTTTCATCGATCTGGATCGTTTCAAAGAGGTTAACGACACCTTGGGTCACCATATGGGTGACGAACTGCTGGTGGAAGCAGCTCAGCGTATCGAATCCTCCTTGCGGGAGTCCGATACGGTAGCGAGATTGGGTGGTGACGAGTTCACTGTCATTCTTAACGAGCTACGCGATGTTTCTCATGTCGGTTCGATTTCGCAGAAGATCATTGATGCGTTGGCGAAACCTTTCAACCTACGCGAAGAGCGTGTTTTTATTTCAGCAAGTGTCGGTATTACCGTCTATCCTGATGATGGCCTAGTGGCTGAAGAGTTGTTGAAGAATGCGGACCAGGCCATGTTTGCCGCCAAGCAGAACGGTCGAAATCGCTTGAGCTATTTCACCAATTCGATGCAGGAATCAGCACAGCAGCGTATGCGATTGATCCGTGATATCCACCAGGCGTTGAAGGATGATCAGTTCAGTGTCTACTATCAGCCGATCGTTGAAATGGCCAGCGGTTCTATCCATAAGGCTGAGGCGCTGTTGCGCTGGCGCCACCCGGAGCATGGTTTCATCAGTCCTACCGAGTTCATACCAATTGCGGAGGAGACCGGTGCCATTCACGAGATTGGAAACCTGGTGTTCAGAGAGTCGGTGCAGCGAGTAAAGGAGTGGCGTGCGGACTACAATCCTAAGTTTCAGATCAGCGTCAACATATCCCCCGTGCAGTTTCTGGCGGAGGGATTTACCGACAAAGAATTGCTTGCAAACATGCGACATCACAATGTATCACCCGAGGGTATTGTGATTGAAATTACCGAGGGCGTGTTGCTTAAAGCGAATGTCAATATCAAAGAAAAGCTGAGTTGCCTCAGGGATGCCGGCATACAGGTGGCTATCGATGACTTCGGTACCGGTTACTCATCACTTGCTTATCTCAAAAGATTCGACATAGACTACTTGAAGCTCGACAAGTCTTTTGTCAGGAATCTTGAGAGCGATGCCAACGATCTGGCTTTGTCAGAAGCGATCATTGTGATGGCGCACAAACTGGGAATATGCGTGATCGCCGAGGGCGTGGAGAGCGAGGCCCAGCGCAAAATCCTGGCAGGTATCGGTTGTGACTACGCCCAAGGCTACCTCTTCGCAAAACCCA
Source organism: Candidatus Thiodiazotropha sp. (assembly GCA_037384445.1). GTDB lineage: Bacteria > Pseudomonadota > Gammaproteobacteria > Chromatiales > Chromatiaceae > Thiodiazotropha. The sequence continues at coordinate 6,149 of JARRNY010000044.1, read as the reverse complement.
TACCTGCAGAAGAGTTCGAGTGCCTTTTGCAGTATGAAAAAGGAACCATCAGATATGCATGATTCCTCTTTAAACGTAATGTACTGTTGTACAGCAGTTTTGTGCCGTGTTGGCCGTCGACTCAAGAATTCAATCTGCTGCTTTAGCTCTCCATATAAGTTGATCAGCACCTTTCCTGATATGGAGTTTACGAATTACCCATACGCAGTGTCTTCTCCAAGGAGGCGAGATGCCTGTCTGTTCATTGCCCAACGAATAGGGAGGCAACCATCATGAAAAGAAATCTTCCAATCACTGATACTGAGGTCACGTTCGGTGAGGATGAGCGTATTATTTCAACGACCAATCTCAAAGGCATCATTACCTCGGTCAACGATGCTTTTGTCCAAATTAGCGGATTCAATAGGGATGAGCTGATCGGCGTCAGTCACAATGTAGTGCGTCACCCTGAAATGCCGCCCCTGGCGTTCGAGAATCTCTGGAGTACCGTAAAGTCAGGCAAGCCTTGGATTGGCCTGGTTAAGAATCGCTGTAAGAATGGCGACTATTACTGGGTTCATGCCTATGTTTCGCCTATCTACGAAGGGGATGAAATTGCTGGCTACCAGTCGGTAAGGTATCTACCCAGTCGTGAGCAGATCGAGCGGGCTGAAAAACTCTATGCGCAGCTCAACAGGAAAGACGGCAAGCTGGGGCTGATAGGTAAGCTGCGATACTCTATGGACTACGGTCGCCGCACCTTTGTAACGCTGATGGCTCTGGTGTTGATGCTTGTCGGTGTCGAGTACATGACAGGTCAGCTATCAACGCTTCACGCTCTTTTGCTGGCATCGGCAGGCATTCCAGTTGCCGGCCTACTCGCCTATATGTTAACTCGTCCTCTGGCCAGGCTGTGCAACATAGGCAAATCCATTGCCGATAATGACCTGCTTGCCTTTGTCTACTCTGGTAATGGCAAGGAGGCCGCGACTGTTGAACACGCTATGCTGATGTTACAGTCGAAGCTCAATACCGCCGTAGGAAGACTGCATCAATTCTCCGGATTTCTCTGTGGCGCGGCGGATAGTGCAACCTCGGCCGCTCAGCGCAGTGATGAGAACGTGCAGAAGATAGAGTCGGAGATCGAACAGGTTGCCACGGCGGTTACCGAGATGAGTGCCACTGTCGAGGAGATCGCCCGCAATGCTACCAGTACCGCTGAGAAGACCCAATCAACAAAGGCTCAGGTGGACGATGGTAACGAGACCCTGAAGGATGCCACCCGCGAGATCGTTGATCTTAACCAACATGTGGAGAAGACCGGTGAGGTGATTAATAAGCTGAGCCAGGATTTTCGTGATGTCGATGCGGTGCTGCGTTTCATCGAAGAGATCTCTGAGCAGACGAATCTGCTGGCGTTGAATGCTGCGATCGAAGCGGCACGGGCAGGCGAACATGGGCGTGGGTTTGCGGTAGTCGCCGATCAGGTACGTACGCTGGCCAACCAAACCAAGGAGTCCACCAACAATATTAAATCGCTGCTCAATGCACTGGATGGCGACATGATGTCGGTGCTGAAGGATATGGAAACAAGTCGAGGTCATATGGATCAGGTTCAGAATAAGATCGAACATCTGCATACGGATCTCGACCGCATTCAGGAATCGATTTTCACCGTGACCGAGATGAATACCAGTATCGCCAGTGCCGTACAGGAGCAACATTCGGTTATGGAGGAGATTAACCGCAACATTCACAACATTAGCGAGGTCTCTAATCTGACCGCGCAGGATGCACGAGACTCCACCAAGGCAGCTATGGAGCTCGGTGACAACGCGCAGGCATTGAAGGTCCTGATTAAGCAGGTCACCAGCTGAGTCGTTATTCCGGTGGTGCAGGCAGGGTGAAACTGAGCTCTACCCGAATGGCACTTTCTTACGCGAACTGTGCCGGGTTGGTCAAAGAATAGTGGTGCGGCAAGCCGCACCCTACGGCTTAATGACGGGTAGGTGTTCAGCGCAGCAGGGTGATGGTTTCACTTTCTGAAAAACTTCAGGTGAGTGGAAAGTGATGGAGGAATCCCAGGCTTGCGCTACAAGGTTGGTCTGGGGTTGCCACTGATGAGTTTTGAACATAAACGGGAAGGCGACCAGCATGCGACCGCGCCAATGGAATTTTCGTTGAGTTATGTAGCGATCGAGAAACTAGCGATCGCAAAGGCCGAGAGTATCTGTACCTTAGCGAGATTTCTCATTTCGAAGCCCAAGCCGCTATCAAGGTCGATCTCTTTCCCGCCTTGCTGGTGTACAGGTACATCAGAGCCTGGATGGATAGGGCAATGCCGCGTTGAACTATCAGGGTATCAACGCGCTGTCCGGGATTTAAAATCTGTTTCGGCATTCAACGCTTGTGCGTCATTTCCGGTCTCTAAGACGACCGGTGAACCAGGCATTCCAGTCGGTACCGGCCGCTGACAATCAACTCTCTTGTCAGGAGTGAAGTGCTGGAATTGTGCCACATTCCCCATCGAGTGCTATGAATGCCTGGCCGCTGACCCCCATGTTGCCAGGGAGCTCACATCGCGTGGCATCGCCAGGCATAGGGCTCATGCCATGAGCCCCGAATCGGGGTAGAATCTCCCCCCATGGAAGCCACCTTCGTTCATCTCCGAGTCCACTCCGAATACTCCCTGGTGGATGGTCTGGTACGGGTCAAACCCCTGGTCAAGCAGGTAGCGTCGGCCGGTATGCCGGCGGTGGCCCTGACCGACCAGTCCAATCTCTTCGCCCTGGTGCGCTTCTACCAGGCGGCGCTGGCCGCCGGGGTCAAGCCGATTGCCGGGGTCGACCTCTGGCTGCACAATCCTGATGACGCCAATAACCCTTTCCGGCTGGTGCTGCTGGTGCAGAATCAGGTCGGCTACAAAAATCTGACGCGTCTGGTCTCGCGCAGCTATCGGGAGAACCAGCATCTGGGGCGTCCGTTGGTGGAGCGGGAGTGGCTGAGCGGCAACACCGAGGGGCTGATTGCCCTCTCTGCCGGTCGCTATGGTGACGTGGGCCGCGCCCTGCTGGCGGGCAATCACGCGGAGGCGGAACGCCTGCTCGGCGAGTGGCTGTCACTGTTCGGTGACCGCTACTACCTGGAGCTGCACCGCACCGGACGGGCAGACGAGGAGCGCTGCCTGCACGACAGCGTGGCCCTGGCATCCGACTACGGAGTGCCGGTAGTGGCGACCAACGACGTCCATTTCCTCCAGGCCGACGACTTCGATGCCCATGAGGTGCGGGTCTGTATCCATGAAGGGCGCACCATCGATGACCCCCGGCGGCCGAAGAACTACAGCGAGCAGCAGTACCTGCGCAGCCCCGACGAGATGCAGGCCCTGTTCGCCGACATCCCCGAGGCGTTGGCCAACACGGTGGAGATCGCCAAACGCTGCACCATCGAGCTGACCCTGGGAAAAAATTTCCTGCCCGACTTCCCGATCCCCGAGGGGATGAGCATCGATGAGTTTCTTGCCGCCGAGTCGCGCAAGGGGCTGGAGTGGCGGCTGGAGCGGATTTTCGATGTCAACGCCCCAGAGTTCGCTGAACAGCGCAAGGTCTACGACGAGCGCCTGCAGATCGAACTCGACGTCATCAATACCATGGGCTTTCCCGGCTACTTCCTGATCGTCGCTGACTTCATCCAGTGGGCCAAGGATAACGACATCCCGGTGGGGCCGGGGCGTGGTTCCGGTGCCGGTTCCCTGGTCGCCTACGCACTGAAGATCACCGATCTCGACCCCATCGAACACGAGCTGCTGTTCGAGCGCTTTCTCAATCCCGAGCGCGTCTCCATGCCCGACTTCGATGTCGACTTCTGCATGGACAAGCGCGACCTGGTGATCGACTACGTGGCGCGCCGCTACGGCCGTGACTCGGTTTCGCAGATCATCACCTACGGTTCGATGGCCGCCAAGGCGGTGGTACGTGACGTGGGCCGGGTGCTCGGTCACCCCTATGGCTTTACCGATCGCGTCGCCAAGATGATCCCCTTCGAGATCGGCATGACCCTGGATAAGGCGCTGGAGGAGAGCGACGACCTCAAGGAGGCCTATCGCAACGACGAGGAGATCAGCGAACTCATCGACATGGCCAAGAAGCTGGAGGGCTGTGCGCGCAACGCAGGCAAGCACGCCGGCGGCGTGGTCATCGCGCCGGGCCTGCTGACCGACTTCACGCCGCTCTACTGCGAGGCCAGCGGTGAGGGTCTGGTAACCCAGTTCGACAAGGACGACGTGGAGAAGGTGGGGCTGGTCAAGTTCGACTTCCTCGGCCTGCGCACGCTCACTATCGTTGATTGGGCGCTGAAGGCGGTCAACGCGGTGCGCGCCAAGCAGGGCGAGCCACCCATCGACATCAGCGCCATCCCGATGGATGACGACGCCTCCTTCCGTCTGCTCAAGAGCGCCGGGACCACCGCCGTGTTCCAGCTGGAATCCCGCGGCATGAAGGAGCTGATCAAGAAGCTGCAACCCGACTGCTTCGACGATATAACCGCCCTGGTCGCCCTGTTCCGCCCCGGCCCGCTGCAGTCGGGAATGGTCGATGACTTCATCAACCGCAAGCACGGCCGTGCCAAGGTCTCCTATCCCCATCCCGACCTGGAGCCGATCCTCAAGCCCACCTACGGCGTCATCCTCTACCAGGAGCAGGTCATGCAGATCGCTCAGGTACTGGCGGGCTACTCGCTGGGTGGCGCCGACCTGCTGCGCCGCGCCATGGGCAAGAAGAAGCCGGAGGAGATGGCCAAGCAGGGTGAGATCTTCCGGGCAGGCGCCGTGGAGCGGGGTGTGGAGGAGGAGACGGCCCGCTACATCTTCGATCTGATGGAGAAGTTTGCCGGTTATGGCTTCAATAAATCCCACTCCGCCGCCTACGCCCTGGTCTCCTACCAGACCATGTGGCTCAAGGCCCACTACCCGGCAGCCTTCATGGCGGCAGTCTGCTCGGCCGATATGGACAATACCGACAAGGTGGTGCCGCTGATCGAAGAGTGTCGGCGCATGAAGCTCAAGGTCGAGCCACCCCAGGTCAATCTCTCCGAATACAAGTTCACCGCCACTGACGATAACACCGTGGTCTACGGTCTGGGCGCCATCAAGGGCGTGGGCGAGTCGGCGATTGAGTCGATCATCCAGGAGCGTGAAGCGGAGGGGAAATATAAAGATATCTTTGAATTCTGCCGCCGTATTGATTTGCGCAAGGCCAACCGCCGGGTGATGGAGTCGTTGGTCCGCGCCGGCGCCCTGGACGGTCTGGGTAAGAACCGCGCTACCCTTATGTTGCAGCTACCCCTGGCCCTCAAGCTGGCGGAGCAGCATCACGAGATGGAGGCAAGGGGACAGAACGACCTCTTCGGTATGGGCGACCCGCAGCCCACTGAGTCGAGCCATGCCCAGGTTATCCCCGACGACGTGGAGGAGTGGGAAGAGGAGCAGCGCCTGCAGGGTGAGAAAGAGACGTTAGGGCTCTATCTCACCGGTCACCCTATCGATCGTTATGCAGATGAACTCAGCCAGGTCGTGAGCAGTCGCATCGGCGATCTCAGCCTCGACAACAGCGGTCCGCCCGGCCAGCGCCGGAAGGGGGTCCCGGTGGTGGTTGCCGGACTGGTGGTCAGCGCCACCCACCGTCAGACACAGCGTGGGCGGATGGGCACTGTGGTGCTTGATGATCGCAGTGGGCGTATCGAGTGCACATTGTTCAGTGACGCCTATGAGACACACCGGGAGTTGGTATCCGCCGATAAAATCCTCGTTGTCTCCGGAAGCCTGAACTACGATGAATTTCGTGGTGGGCTGAGTATCCGCATCGATAATGTACTCACCTTTGAACAGGCACGGGCGCACTATGCGGGGTTGCTCAATCTGAACGTTAAACTCAATGGGCTTGATGCGGGTGGGTTTCGTGAAAAACTGCAGCAGATACTCCATCCATTTCGTGGTGGGACTACCGGTATTCGGCTGCACTATCAGTCCAAACAGGCCAGCGGGGATATCGTGCTTGGACAGGAATGGCAGGTGAATCCTACCGATGAACTGCTAAGGCGACTTGAGCAGCTGGTCGGGCAGGGAGCGGTGAGAGTTGCTTATCGACAGAGGATGGCGAATTAAGGAAATCCTT
>JARRNY010000043.1:0-18755 GCA_037384445.1 Candidatus Thiodiazotropha sp. | reverse complement strand
GATAACGCCAAGTTGCATGAATATCTGGTGCAGATTGAAACCGCCGGCGGGCGGGCCAGGGATCTGATCCGACAGTTACTGGTTTTCAGTCGTGGAGAGAACACCCGTTCTGCAGCAGCGGTTCCGCTTACGCCGCTGATCAAGGAAGTGATGAAGATGCTCGTTCCGATGTTACCCGGAGCCATTGAGATTCGAACCGAACTTCCAGTAGATATGATCAGTGCGAAGGTAGACCCGCTGCATGTCCAGCAAATGTTGATGAATCTCTGTATCAATGCCCGGGATGTGATCAACAAGAGTGGTCTGATCACAGTAAAGCTGACGAAAAGAGATGTGGCTTCGGGGCAGTGTACGATTTGTGGAGAGCCGGTATCGGGGGAGTGGGTATCGATTCAGGTTATCGATACCGGTCCGGGAATCGATGAATCCCTGCGCGATGACATTTTTCAGCCTTTCATTACCAGCAAGGAAGTGGGTGAGGGCTCGGGCATGGGGCTGGCGGTGGTGCGGGGAATCGTCAACTCCTATAACGGCCATGTTCTAGTCGAATCGTCGCCGGACAAAGGAGCCAGTTTCGAGATATTGCTACCGGAAGCAATAGAGGAAGCCGAGGAGACGCTACCAGAGACGGCGGCGGATAATAGCCGTGTGCGACTGGATGGCTTCATGATACTTACCGTCGACGACGAAACTCAGTTCAGGAGCTACTGCAACGAGCTGCTGAACGATGCCGGGGCTGAGGTTGTCTCCTGCTATAGCGGTATCCAGGCACTGGGGAGGTATGCCCGGGATGGTGTTGAATTCGATCTCATTATCACCGATCAGTCGATGCCGGGGATGAGCGGAACCGAGATGGTGCAGGCACTGCGAAAACTGGGTTGTCACACGCCGGTGATCCTTTGTAGTGGTTATGGACAAGAGGTGGAGCAGGAGACGATGCAGCAGTTGGGTATCGACGAACTGTTGCCCAAGCCGGCAAATCGCGGGGAGCTGATGTCAGCGATCAGGCGCGTGCTGACGCTGTGATAGAGGGCCCCAGCCCGAATGCTACGTAGTTAAGGATGTTTGGGATGATATCCAGCACCTTATTGGTGGGGCAGGGCCCCACCCTGCCTGTGTTCCGGAGTGTAGGGTGGGGCCCTGCCCACCATTAAATCGCTCCACTAAGCAGCATTCAGCCCTGGCCCGAATAGTTCACCCGGGAACACTCCTTCGCACCGAGCTTGTTCTTCAACTGCTGGGCCTTTGCCTCAATCGCAAATTGGCATCTGATCAGCGCTCCCAGGTGAAACCTTTGGGCTAACAGCACGTACAAGCCGCTTCTGCCAACTGCCGGGTATCAGCGGCATGCCAATTGGGCTTGGTCAGGGTAGACTGGCGTTGTTTCGGCGCCATGGCCGGTGTCGAGTCTGCAGTACGCTTTCAGGAGTCCCTTATGTCCGCTATTCGTTGTTGTCTCTCCGATACTGAACTGTTCGATCTTCTACAGGAAGATGTCCCTTATGGTGACCTGACGGTCGATGCGCTGGCTATCGGCGAGCGAGCGGGGCGTATCACGTTCCAGGCCCGCGATGCGATGGTGGTCTGTGGCATCGAGGAGGCGGCACGTCTGCTGGAGCTGGCTGGTGCCGAGGTGACGCGTCAGGCGGCAAGCGGGCAGTGGTGTGAAAGCGCTACCCCCCTGTTGAGCGCCAATGGACCGGCAGCTGCTTTGTTCTCGGCCTGGAAGGTGGCTCAGAGCCTGATGGAGTCCCTGTCCGGTGTCAGTAGCCTGGCCCATCGTATCGTCAACCTGGCCGGCAGTGCCCGGGTCGCCTGTACCCGCAAGCATCTTCCCGGCAACAAGGCACTGATGGTGAAGGCAGTCCAGGCGGGCGGCGCAGCCATGCATCGCTACGGATTGTCGGATTCAATCATGGTCACCGCCGAACACCGGACGTTTTTGCATGCCGATGAGCTCTCACGCTACCTCTCTGAGCTGCAGCAGCAGCAACCGGAGAAGAAGATCGTGGTCGAGGTCGACGAGGTGGAGGCGGCGCTGGCACTGGTGCGGCAGGGGTGTCAGGTGATCCAGCTGGAAAAGCTCTCGCCGCAGCAGCTGGCCCAGGTGGTGGCCGCAGTCGATAGCGATCAACCGCCCGCTTGGCGGCCGGTGATCGCCGCCGCCGGTGGAGTGAATGCGGAGAATGTCGCTGACTATGTCGCGGCAGGTGCAGAGTTGGTGGTCACCTCGGCCCCCTATTTTGCCAAACCGAGGGATGTGCAGGTCAGGTTTTATCCGATGAGTTGAACTGCAACGGCAGTAAAACAGTGAAGACCGTGCCTTCACCCACCTCTGTCTCAAAGCTGAGACTGCCGTGATGGCGTCGTACCACGACATCGTGACTCAGGGTCAGCCCCTGGCCGCTGCCGGCGCCCACCTCTCGGGTGGTGAAGAAGGGGTTGAAGATGTGTTCACGCGCATCGACCGGTATGCCGGCTCCGTTGTCGCGTATATCGATACAGGCCATCTCCTGCTGGCGGCGGCAGGTGATTTCGATTTGACCGGGCTGTTCACCAGCCTTCTCTTCGATGGCCTGCACCGCATTGATCACGAGGTTGAGTAGCGCCTGAGACAGCTCTCCGGGGTAGCATTCGATCATCAGCTCCTCTTCGGCAGGCGCCAGATGCACTTCGGCAATGGGTGACCAGATGTTGCGTGAGAGCGCGACCAGGTCATGAATCAGCTTTGTCAGATCGGTAGTTTGCATCACAGGGTTGTCAGGGCTGGCGAATACACTGATCGAACGCACAATGCGTTTTACCTGCTCTGCGCTCTCCAGCGATTGTGTTACCGCCTGCTTTACCTCGGTGGTCAGATACTCTGGGTCGAGCTCGTCACGATCCTTGTCATAGAGGGCGATGGTCTCATCAAAGGCGCTCATGGGGCGTAGCTTTTCCATCAACCTTTCCTGGTCGGCGAGGAGTTTGAGCAAGTCGTCGAACGATTCCTGGATGAAGCGGAGATTGTTGCCGACTGTCTGCATCGGGGTGTTGATCTCGTGGGAGACACCACCGGCAAGCTGGGCCAATGCCTCCATTTTGTGATGCTGCATGAGCTCCGTCTCGAGCCGTCTCTGCTCGGCCTCCAGTTGCCGGCGTCGGCTGATATCGCGAAATACGCAGATCACATGCCAGGCATGATTCAATAACACCGAAGAGAGGGCGATCTCGCCGGGAAAACGCTGGCCGTTCTTACGCTGCGCCGTTATTTCCAGGGTGGTACCCGGTGGGGGGCTCTCCGGGTTGCCGACGTAGCGATTTAACAGGGGAAGGATGGACGGATCCTCATGCCCGATGGCGAGCCACTGCTCCATCTCCTGGCCGACGGCATCACTCGCAGCGTAACCAAAGATCCGCTCTGCAGCCTGGTTCCAGAAGGAGATACGACCCTGTGGGTCGAGCATGATGATGGCGTCGAGTGCCGATTCAGCCAGACCGGCGAACTTCTCCTCACTCTCTTTGAGCTGCGCCAGGTTGTGTTTCAACTCAGCGGAGATCTTTGCCTCTGCCTGCATGGCGCTGGCAAGGTGGTGTTGCGACTCTGTCAGCTGACGATTCAGACGGATCAGATAGAACACCGATATCAATACTATCGTGAGTGACAGGCTGGACAGTCCGGTGGCGAGTGGGTGTCTCTTTGTCCAGGCAAGCAGACTGGGCTCCGGTTGCTTGTGCGGTGGCAGGTTGAGAAAGTGGAAAAGCTCATGCACCGGCTGATAGTTGGCTGGTACGGACCAGCCGAAGGTTTTGCTGGCGACCGCAGCCGGGTCTTCCGGTGGCATGCTCAATAGCGCATGGGCGACGGCATTGACCAGTGGCTTGGGTACATGTGGGAGAGCGGCCATCGGCCACTCAGGATAGAGTCGGGTGCTGCGAAGGAGTGGAAAATCGTCGCCAGACAGGGGATGGATGATTTTGATGTTATTGAGATCGATACTGCCGGCAGCCGCCATTTTCTCCAGCGTATCGCTACGTACCGTACCGGCGTCGACCTGCTTGTTGAGCACGGCATGTACGACGGCATCGTGGGTACCCTGAAAGCGGATCTGCGATTCCTGCTTGATGTTGATGCCGGACTCCTTCAGCTCCCGCCATGCCATCAGAAAGCCGCCTAGCGACGTGGCGTTGACCGCTGCCAGGGTGTGTTGCTGCAGATCCTCAAGGTTGTTGATTTGTGTGTTGTCTCTGCGGGTGAAAATGACGCCGCCGAATTTATCCAGAGGATAAGCTCCGCTCCGGTTGTTCATGGTGGCGATGCGAAAAGCACGAAAGTCGTGTTCTGACTTGACGTAGATGGCTGAATTGGCGAGAAGAAAATCGATTCCCCGGGCTTTGGCAACTGGGGGGATTTCTTCGAAATCCAGAGGTGTGGCCACAAAGCGATAGCCAGGGATGGTGCGGCTGAGGTAGTCGGCGGTTGGTGACCAGCGAGCGAGTGCGATGGCTGGTCCCCGCTTTGCCAGCACACCGATCCTGACTGTTTCCGGCGCCATATCTGCCGGTAGGCACACCTGCCACTTAAGCAGGATTACGCTTAGTATCAGCCAGCCGAGCATCCTTGCCATTTTGAATCTGAAGTGCAACGGCATGACTATTAGGTACTGTTTATTGAAGGCGTCTCCCTTAGTATCGGCGTATGGGGTGACAAGTTTAACCTGATAGGTAAGCCCATGCCCGGGCTGGCTGGGACAGGCGAGAATGAACGAGCGGTGGTTCCCACTGCCGCCAGCCGAAGATGCCGTGGTGCTTCGCTTAGCGGTTTATGGCCGGTTGGTCACTTTAACTGCAGTTCGATGGTGCCGCTGATCTCTACCCGCAGGGTCTGGGTGCCGGCTTCCAGGGTGGGCGGGGCGGCCGCCTCCATGAGCATGCTGCTGGCGCGCATGCGCATCGGAGGCGCCGACTGGCCGCTGTTGATGATCCGCATCTCCACCAGTCGATAGGAGTCTCTGCCCAACTGTTTGGTGATCAATCGAGCGCGCTGCTGGAAAGCATCCAGCGCCTGGGTGATCAACGCCTCCTCGACCTCTTTTCGATGTTCGTCAGAGATCGCGTAGCTGATGGATTCCAGTGCCAGTGAGCCCTGCAACCGGCTCAAAAGCTGGCTCAAAAGCTCACTGTTGCGACTCTCCAGGCGCAGGGACTGTTTTACTCTCCAGCCGGTTAAGCGCTGTTGCTGATAGGTTGGCGAGGTCTGGTAGCCAAGGGTCTGGAGTTTGATCTCAGGCTCCTTTTTAGCCTCCGCCACCGCTTGACCGATCAGTTGGTTGACGCGGTTGCTCAAGGCGGTCGTATCACTTCCCTCCTTTTGCGCGGAAAGGACGGCAATCAGGGTGTCGTTGTCCGTCTCCTGGGAGGCTTCGGCACTCAGGTTGACCTGGTCATAGCGTAGCGGTTCATCCGCTGCCTGCAGTTGGGCTGGCAGCATCAGGCAAGCATAGAGGGCGATCAGTCCGGATAGAATCAAACGCATGCGGGCGGGTCTCCTGCGCAGGGCGGGTAGGGCAGTTGGCTCTTCTGGCCAATCGATGGGGCAAGTATAGCGCAAGCGGAAATGGCAGTGACAAGCAGGTACCGGAATTAAAGGATTGGGCCAATCTGTCGAAAACTCTGTCATGGAAGATTGACCGCGTGACAAAGGGATAGGGCATGGATATAGGGAGCGTTCAGACAAGCAAGGAAGTGATGGTGAGCGAGGGGGATTTCATTGTCTCGAAAACAGACCCCAAAGGCAGAATAACCTACGCCAATCGCCTGTTTATGCAGATCAGCGGCTATCGGGAGAATGAGCTGCTGGGACGTCCACATAATATTGTCCGTCATCCGGACATGCCGCGCGGGGTCTATCATCTGCTGTGGCAGACCATCATGCGGGGGCATGAGTGTTTCGCTTACGTGAAAAACCTGTGCAAAAACGGGGATTACTACTGGGTGCTGGCGAACATCACCCCGGACTACAATTCCCGGGACGAGATTATCGGGTACTTCTCAGCACGGCGCAGGCCGAGCCGGGAAGCGGTGGAGTATTTCACCGACCTCTATCGGGAGATGCTCGCACAGGAAAAGAGTGCGGGGCCAAGAGAGGCCATTGCGGCCTCGACGCAAGTGATGGAAAAAGCCATTCAAGATCAAGGGTTCGATAGTTATGAAACGTTTATACTTGGCCGCTAGGCTGAAGATCGTTGTTTCAATATTTATCTTTATCAGCCTGTTGAGCGTACTGGCCAGCTTCCTGAGTGCAGGTTACAGCCACTGGCATTGGTTGTTTCCGCTGTCGAGCCTTGCCATGGCCATCTGGCTGACACAGGGCATGAAAACTCCCTTCTATGTCCTGAAACAGACCGAACAGGTGCTCGATGAGATGTTGGAGGGGCAATTCACATCGCGTATCACCAGCGTGCCCTGGATGGGCGAGGCGGGCCATGTTGCCTGGAACCTCAACGAAACCCTGGACCAGCTGGAGACTTTTTTTCGCGAAGTCAAAACCAGTTTCGAGCTGGTCTCTGAGGGGCACTACTACCGTCGTACGATGCCTGCAGGCTTACATGGCGAGCTGGAAAAGACCCTGCAGCGCATCAACAGCTCACTCGATGCCATGGCAGACAACGCCGCCTACATCAAACGCAACGAAATGGCCGCAGAGCTGCAGGCGCTCAACACCAATCAGACCATGAACAATCTGGTGGTGAGTCAGCATGACCTGACGCAGATCACCAGTGAAATGCACAAGGTCTCACAAATCGCGACGGAGAACATGCAGAAGGCCAGTGACAGTCAGGGAGCGGTAACCCAGGTGGTCGATGCCCAGACCCGTACCCTGGGTATGATCGAGCAGAGTCACCATACGATGGTCAAACTCAATGCCATGAGTGACGAGATTACCGGCATCCTCGGTATGATCAGCGAGATTGCCGACAAGACCAATCTGCTGGCGCTCAATGCCTCTATCGAGGCCGCGCGTGCGGGGGAGCACGGTCGCGGGTTTGCGGTGGTTGCCGATGAGGTGAAGAAACTGGCCGAGAGCACCAAAAAGGCAACGGATGAGATACGCGACGTGGTCAACACCTTCCATGGCGAGACCGCGACCATGCAGACCAATTCCAATGAAATGCTGGAGATGGGCAACGGCGTACAGAGCGCTGTGGAAGAGATGAGCAGCAGCTTCAATGAGTTTGCCGAGCGGGCGCAGATGACCTTAACCTCGGTCGAGTTCGCCCACGATATCTGTTATGCAACACTGGTCAAAGTGGATCACATGATCTACAAGCAGAAGGCCTACAAATCCTTCTATGCCGGGACCGACAATCCGGATGCCCAGGCGGTACAGGTCGACCATCACAATTGCCGCCTTGGCAAGTGGTATTACGAAGGGGATGGCCGGGAGACTTTTGGCGATCTGAATGCCTTCAGGGAGCTTGAAGAGCCACATGGCGAGGTACATGCGGCCGGACATGCCGCGCTGCATCTGCTTTCCCAGGAGTGGCAGAAGGATCCGGAACTGCTGGCGCAGATTCTTGCAAATTATCAGCACATGGAGGAAGCGAGTGACCGCGTTATGGATCGCATGGACGCTCTCATCACTGAAAAACACGATTAAGAGCCAATCCTGTGAAACCAGATATCACGCCCACCAATCACGAAATCATCATGGACGATAACGATTTCATCGTTTCCAAAACCGACCTCAAGGGACGGATCACCTACGCTAACAGGGTCTTTATGCGCATCGCCGGTTATGCGGAAAGCGAATTGTTGAATGTGCAGCACAACATCATACGCCATCCGGATATGCCACGCGGTGTTTTCCGTCTACTCTGGAACATGATCGAGGCGGGGCAGGAGTGCTTCGCCTATGTGAAGAACATGGCCAAGAACGGTGATTTCTACTGGGTCTATGCCAATGTGACGGTCGATTATGACAGCCATGGCAAACCGATCGGCTACTTCTCAGTCCGCCGCAAACCGAGTCGGCAAGGGATTGAGGCGATCACTGGGGTCTATCAGGAGATGATGCGCATCGAACAGCAGGCGGGTCCCCGCGAGGCCCCGGATGCTTCGATCAAATGGTTAGTGGATCTGCTCGGAAGCAAGGGCACGACCTACGAAGAGTTCATTCATACACTGGGGCACTAAGTTCTCTCCCAGCTAAGGGGGTGAAGGGAGTGGTTCCGTCTCTGGGTTATGGGGCGCCGGTACAGGCACATGACTCCTGACCCTGAGAAAGCGTCTGCGGCTCCAGACCCAGTCCATCTATTCCCCCTTTTCCGACTGCCGCATCCTTGTGCCTGAAGTGCGGTCGTTCATATCTGCATGAGGTTATGGACCATCCCTCCATATTGCCGGGGTGATGGCTGTGTCGCTGGATGCGTTACCCAGACGATATGGAAGGTGTATTATCTGCACATAATTTATTGCTGCCAGCGATCAATCATGAACCTACGTGATCTGAAATACCTCATCGCCGTTGCTGAAACCGAGCATTTCGGACATGCGGCTTCCCGCTGTTTTATCAGTCAGCCCACCCTCAGCGGCCAGATAAAGAAGTTGGAGCAGGAGTTGGGCGTGACCCTTTTCGAACGCACCAACCGCTCGGTCTCGATCACGCCGATCGGTTCCGAGATCGTGCGCCATGCGAAGCTGATCCTGGAGCAGGCCGATGTAATCAGGCAGTTGGCCCAGGCCCAGCGGGACCCGCTGGCGGGGGCGCTGCGCGTTGGCGCCATTCCCACCATCAGTCCCTATCTCATCCCCCTGATCCTGATGCCCTTGAAGCAGCAATACCCGCAGATGCGTCTGGTGTTGTCGGAGGAGGTGACTGACATGCTGACCCAGCGTTTGCTGGAGCATCAGATCGATGTGGCGATCCTCGCCACCGAGGTAAAGGAGCCGGAGCTGGAGGTGATGCCCCTGTTTGAGGAGCCCTTTTGGCTGGCCCATCCCCGGGACCATGAGATCTATAACAAGGACGAGATCACGCGCCGGGATCTAGGTCAGATCAATCTGCTGCTGCTGGCCGATGGCCACTGTCTGACCGGCCAGGTGATGGATGTCTGCCGCATCAAGGAGGGCGCCCTCGATAGCGAAATGGCCGACCTGCGGGCGGCCAGTCTGGAGACCCTGTTGCAGCTGGTTGGCGCCGGCTTCGGCTGTACCCTGGTGCCGGCGCTGGCGGTGCGCGGCGCCTGGACCACCGACACCGGCATCATCGCCAGAAAACTCCACTTAAAAGATGCTTATCGAAAGGTGCAATTCGTCTATCGTAAGACCTTTCCGCGCAAACACGCGCTGGAGGCCCTGGCAGAGGTCATTCGTGCACAGCTGCCGAACACGGTGCGGCCGTTGTGAGCTGCGGTGAGCGGTGGCGTGATGAATCGTAATGACGCCAGCGCGCCATCAGGATAGGTTCTGTAAACGCTAATTCGCCGCACCAGAGCCTGCCCGGTGATGGGGGACAGCCCTTACATAACAGTTTCAGGTGGGGCAGGGCCCCACCCTACACCCTGAATTTAAACGGTAGGGTGGGGCCCTGCCCCACCAATAACCGCTGATCTGCCAAGTAGACAGATCTTTTTTGTGCTTAAGTCAGTGCCATTCGCGACAGGCCCTGATGCGGGCGTATTGACCATTTGCCAAGCAGCGGGCTCTTATCGGGCCATCGTTGCGGGACGAGAAAATCAGTCAGGAGAAGTAGCATGACAGCCGTCGATTCCGAAGGGTCGGTTCAGCGTTTTTCAGATCTGCTTGAGATCCATCCCGGGACAGTGCCCGTGTTGCAGTCCGGGGTGCATCCACTGCCAAATCTGCTCTCTCTCTCTGCCGATGAGGTGCTGGAGTCTTTCCGTGAGAGTCAGGTACGCGACTTCACCCAGGTAATCGGCGCCCTGCAGGGGGACGACAACCCTCTGCACCGGCTGTTTGGTGAAATGCAGGCGATCGCTGAGAAAGATCCGCACAACCGCTTCAATGATCTCGAACTGTTCAAACCCGGCGCCCTGCAGGCCATGTTCATGGAGTTGCACGAGCATGTGATGCAGCACCCGGTCTGGCGTCACCCCTGTTTCATACGCATCTTCGAGGGTGATTTCGAGCAGACTCAATTGGCCGCTTTCGCGCTCAATTATTTCAATCAGGTCAAGAACACCCGCCAGTGCGTGGCACTTGCCCAGGGCCGCTTCTCGGGGTTTATCTCGCTGCCCTATGGCTGTCTCAACGAACGGGTCTCGGAGTTGGCGCAGATTGTCCTCGCTCAATTGCTGGCAGACGAATACGGGGTTGGCACCCACTCGATCGAGGAGTACCCCGACCTCTCCGATCTGCTCACTTCAACGACCCATATCGTCATGTATCGTCAGCTCTTCGAAGGGCTCGGTATCCCCTTCGAGCAGCAGGATGTACCGATGCTGCATGGCGTAGCCGACAATGTGTTGATCCAGCGGCTGCTGGCGGGTCACCCGGATTTCGATCTGGTGGAGTCTCTCGCCTCGGTCGGCCTCGGCATGGAGTGGGGCGTGCCGGAGTTTTTCAGCCTGCTGCTTGGCGGCATGATCCGCTGGGCCTGGCGCAACGATGTGGAGCTGAGCCAGCGTCACCTCTTCGTCTTCATCGCGCATGTGCAGTACGATGTGCTGCACGCCATTTCGGTGATGCTGGCGACCAGTCTGTTCGGCCATGAGAGCGATGCCCTGCACCGTATCAAGCAGGCCACCAATATGCTGATGTCAGGGCGCTACAATATGATGAGCGGGCTCTATACTCACCTCTTTGACGAGCCCTGTGATGAGATCACCGGGATTGAGCTCGATGCCCGCTATCACATCACCGACCGCCGTATCGAAGCCGCACTGCTGGCGGCGCGACAGACGGTGGCCGATGAGACGGTAGTGGATGCCGCTGCCTACAAGGCGAGCCATAAGGTCCCGTTTGTGTTCGCTGGTTGAGGTTTTTGCGCAACATATTCAGTTGCCGGGTTACTAGCCTGGCCTGAAACCGTTCAACATAAACAAGGGAGTGCATTATGGAGATTACGGATAACTGGCCACTGGTGAAGCGTCTGATGAGGGCGTCGCTCAGCTCCTCGCTCCACTGTGCCATCGCAAGCGTCAACGAGCAGGGTGAACCCCACGTCACACCGATCGGTTCGCTCATACTTGACCGGCCCGGTCATGGCTTCTATTTCGAGCAATTTACCCGCCAGATGCCGCACAACTTCAGCCACAACCGCGAGGTCTGCGTGCTGGCGGTCAACAGCGGTCTCTGGTACTGGCTCAAGTCACTTCTTGGCGGCCGATTCAGGACGCCGCCGGGTCTACGTCTCGTGGGTACGGTTGGCGAGGCGAGGGACGCTACCGATCAGGAGATCTCCCGTTGGCAGAGGCGGGTCAGGTCGGTTCGTTTCACCAGAGGTCATGCCTTGATGTGGCGGAACATGAAAAGGGTCAGGGAGATCCACTTTCAGCGCATCGAAACGCTGGAGGTCGGCGTCATGACGCAGGCGTGATGAAGGGTGAACGTTGCTGTCGAACGCCCCATCTCCAAGCGGCCGGGTGAAATATTCGGCCTAGCTCTGCAGCAAGCCCTTGCTGCGTAACACCAGGGCAATACCGCCGAGGATCAACAGGGAAGCCAGCGCCAGCCGCCAGCTGAGTGACTCCCCCAGCCACACCACACCGCCGATAGCGGCCAGCAGCGGTACGCAGAGCTGAACGCTCGCGGCCGCGCTGGCACTGAGTCCGCGCAGGGCGGCGAACCAGATCACATAGCCCAGGCCGGAGGCCAGGGCCCCCGAGGCGAGCGCCAGCAACAGCCCGGCGGTGGTCAGATGCAGGGCTCCCAGAAACGGCAGAGTGAGCAGTAGAGCGAAAGGCACTGCACCGAGAAAGTTCCCGGCAGTGGCCTGCAACGGATCAGTCGCACCCTTGCCGCTCAGGGAGTAGAGCCCCCAGGCGACACCGGCCACTCCCATCAGCAGTGCGCCACTCAACGGCGGTGCAGTGAGTCCCGGCGAGACCAGATAGACCAGGCCGCCCAGGGAGAGGACCAGGCCAACCCAGGTCAATGGCGGTGAGGCTTCACCGGCCAGCAGGCCTGCTGTGACCATGGTCAGCTGTACGGCGCCGAAGAGAATCAGCGCGCCGATACCCGCATCGAGCTGAAGATAGGCAAAAGAGAAGGCGGCGGCGTAAGCGAACAGGAACAGTGCCGCTTTTGGGTTTGGACGCAAGCGCGCCTGGCCGGTGCGCCGGAACAGCAGCAGCCAGAGCACCAGGGCGCCGGAGACAACTCTTATCGCGGTAAAACTGGCCGCGTCGATAGCGCCGTCGCCCAATGCCATGCGGCAGAGCAATGAGTTGGCGGCAAAAGCGGCCATGGCGAGGGCCGTGAGCAGCAGGGTCTTGATGATGGCAGAACGCATAGGGAATTTTTCGGTATCTGTGTTGATGGGTGAAAGTTTCGGGCTAGCAGGCTGTTGAAAAAGTTTCTGGTGGATGCCAGACAAGGCGGAAATGGGCGAAAAAGCGCAGTGTACTGGTGTGTACATGAGCATTTTGAGCCCATTTCCAACGCCGCATGGCGCCGCCAGAGGGTTTTTCAACAGCCTGCTAGTAGTAGATACGTTGTTTATAGCTTGTTGGATGCAGTCTTACCGATCGGCGACCTGGTACGGATCTCTCCGTGTTTTTTCCGAACGTCCTGATGGAGCAGGGCCTCGCCCTACAGCTGAGTGCATAAATATCCAAGGCCTGGTTAGTAAAACTATAGATGACCGCAGGCTGACAAAAAGACGGCTGGATTTTGGGGGATATGGGCAGTGGCGAGCCGTTTGTGTCGATCCTCTGTGTCCGCTGCTGCCAATATGGCAGAATTAGCCGGTTTTCAGTGGCCGGGTCTGCCCGGCCTCTCTATTTTGGAGTCGTGACATGCAGCAGTTTTCCAGCGCCGCGGAGGAGTCGTTCCGCAAACGCCTGATCGCCACCGCCAAGGGGTCCCACGGGGCCAAGGATATGAATCGGGAAGAGGCGCGGGAAGCGCTCTCTTTTCTGATGTCCAGCGAAGCCCATCCGGCCCAGGTCGGGGCTTTTCTCACTGCCATGCGCTTCAAGGGATCGCGGGTGGAGGAGATGAAGGGGTTCCTCGATGCCATGGAGGCGCACGCCAGCCTGATCTCACCCCAGGTGGAGGGGCTGCTCAACTGCAACGGACCCTACGATGGGCGCAAGAAGGCGCTGCATCTCAGCCTGCCGGCGGCGATTGTGGTGGCTGCTGCGGGGGTGCCGGTGATCATGCACTCCAGTACCGGTCTGCCGCCGAAAGACGGTGTCACCACAGCTCGCCTGTTGGAGGCCATGGGCATTCCCGCCTACCGGGAGCCGTCCCAGGTGGCGCGGGATATCGAGGAGAAGGGTTTTGGCCATCTCCACGCCAGCCGCTACCTGCATGGGGTAGAGCGCCTCAAGCCGATCCGGCAGACCCTCTTTTATCGCTCCTTCCTGCACGCCTGCGAAGTGATGCTGAATCCTGCGCATGCCAGCTATTCCATGATTGGGGCGGCGCATAAGGGGTTTCTGGAGCGCTTTGCCCGCGCTGCCGGTGAACGGGGGCAGAAGCGGGTCCTGGCGGTGCAGGGCCTGGACGGTTGCGACGAGCTGCCGCTGCGTCCGGTGGCGGCGGTCGAGTTCAGTGAGGAGCAGGTGAGGTCGATGACCCTCGATCCGGCCGACTACGGTCTGGCTCAGCGCGAACATCACCCCTGTGAGTCGCCGCAGCTGACTGCGGAGATTGTCGAACAGACCTTGCGGGGAGAGCGGCAGGATCAGCTCGACAGTGTCATCTACAATGCCGGCGTGAGGTTGTTTCTGGCCCAGCGGGTAACGCAGATCGGTGAGGGCATCGAACAGGCGAGGGCCGTCATCGAGTCGGGTGATGCGGCACGCATGCTCGAAAGGCTGCAGCACTGATACAAGCGCTGATGCGGTTGTCGCTGCCGGCATCGGATAGATAAACTTATCTGGCCTACAGCCGATACCACCATTAATTGATGAAAACACAGGGGAGTAAGACAGGGTTGTCTGCCCGTGCGAAGAGGTTTCGCGCCGGCCACGGCAGCGTGTCGCAGTTTGAGCATGATGATTCGCGATAAGGGAAGATCCGTCTTCTATGCCTGTTGGTTGTTGTGTCTGTTTGTCTCTGCGCAGGTCTGCGCTGAGGGCTACACCATAGCGTCTGCGCCCTCCTGGGTGTCACCGGCGACAGCGCCAAAAGGTGATTGGGTCGAAAAGGCCCAAGGTACCAATGGCGAGGCCTACCTGCTGGTGGATCGTCAATGGTCGATGCTGGATGGCGAGCTGCAGTCCTACACTCACTTCGCAACCAAAGCGCTATCGGCCGCCGGTGTCGAAGAGGTCTCAGGCATCTCTGTCGATTTCGATCCGCTGTATGAGTCGCTGACCCTGCATCAACTCTCCGTGTGGCGCGACGGTGTGGAGACGGACCGGCTGAAGCGTTCGCGGATCAACCTCATCCAGCGCGAAAAGGAGCTCGAATACCAGCTCTACGACGGCAGCCTGACGCTCAATGTCATCCTCGATGATGTGAGACCCGGCGACACGGTGGAGTACAGCTACACCATCAAAGGGGCAAACCCGATTTTCGCCGGCCATTTCTCCCAGCGTGTGAACGCCCAGTGGGCCACGCCGGTGGGCCGTTTGCACTATCGTGTGGCCTGGCCGGCCGATCGGCCGTTCTATCTGAAAAACCACAACACATCTTTTTCACCGATTCAGCGCATGACCGGCAGAGAGCAGGAGTACATCTGGCTGAAGGATCGGGTGGAAGCGCTCTCCAGCGACGAGGATACACCGAGCTGGTATAGCCCCTATCCTAAAATTGCCATGAGCGACATGTCGAGCTGGGATGAGGTCGTCGAGTGGGCTCTCCCGCTCTATCGGCAGACCCCGGTGACACCGGCGCAGCAGGAACTGGTGGCCGCTATCGCCAGACCAGGCATGACCAAGGAGCAGCAGGTGCTGGAGGCGCTCGATTTCGTGCAGGAACAGATCCGCTATCTCGGCATGGAGATGGGGGAGAGTTCGCATAAACCCAGCCTGCCTGGTGAGGTGCTGGAGCGGCGCTATGGGGATTGCAAGGATAAGGCGAGACTTCTCGTCAGCCTGTTGCGGGAGATGGGCATCGAGGCCTATCCCGCCATGGTGAATACCCACTCCGGCGTCTATCTGGCTGATGCACTGCCCTCCCACACAGCATTCAATCATGTCATTGCTTTGGTCAAACTGAAGGGACGTAACTATTGGCTTGATCCGACGCGAACCTATCAACGGGGTGATCTCGACAACCTCTATCAGCCAGACTACGACAACGCCCTGGTGATCGCGCAGACAGGTGGCGGTCTGCTGCGTATGTCAGACGACATCAACGTGGTACATAGCAAGCGGGTGGAGGAGACCTTCGATATTACTGCGAGTCCGGAGCAGCCAGTGCGCTACCGCATAGAGACGCGGTTCGACCACTACTATGCGGACTCCTTCCGCGAAGAGTTTGCACAGACCAATCCGGACGCCCTGCAGCAGTCCTATCTCAACTACACCGCACGCTACTATCCCAGTGTCGAGGTTGCCGGGGATATTCAGGTGACGCAGCCGGAAGGCGAGAATGCGGTAAAGATTATCGAGCAGTACAGCCTTCCCAAGACGTGGAAATCGCAGCAGGGTTCGAGTTATATGGTGATGAATTTCGAACCTTTTCTCATCGATGATCAGATATCTGCGGTGGACTCGCCGAAACGCACGGCGCCCTATGCGGTAACCCATCCGGTGCGATATCAGCACACAACCCGGGTTATTGCGCCTCCTGGTTCAGAGTTTGAACATGAGTACTACGAAATCAATGACACTGCCTTCAGGTTTGTGAAATCGGTCGATTTCAAAAACGGTGCATTGATTATCGACTATCTCTATGAATCACTGAGTGATCATGTGATGCCGGCCGATATCGAGCAGCATGCGAAAAACCTGCGCGACATATACAATCTTTCCAGTTATCAGGTGAGGATGATCGATCCTGCCATCGGTTTGGGTGAGTATCGTTTCGCCTTGAGCGATGTGAACTGGTTAATGGTTGGTATCGCGTTATTGACGCTGGTGCTGAGTGTGATGCTCTCCTACCGGTTTATCTATCTACGCGATCCGCCAAAGCCTCCCGCGCAACAGATCGAGACGAAACCGGCAGGTATCTCCGGTTGGTTGATTGTGCCAGCCATCTCGATCTTTCTCTTTCCTTTCACTGTAGCCTGGACCTCGCTGGATCTGCTCTATATCTTTTCGGCAGCGCAATGGGCTGCGGTCGCTGAAGATTCGGGGACGGCCATGCTGGCGCTGGTTGTCTTTGAAGTGGCAATGAATATTGTCATGATCGTGGTTTCGCTGTTGATGATCGTGATGTTCGTAACCCGGCGCCGGGGCTTCCCCAGGCTGTTCATTCGTTTCTACCTCTTTGTGCTTGCGGTCAATGTCGCCGACCTGCTGTTTGTCCATCTTCTCTCCATTCCAGGCATCAAAGTGGAAGAATTGGACATCAACCAGCTTTTCCGTATGGTGGTCTATCTTGCTATCTGGGGTAGTTACTTCGCCAGGTCGCAACGAGTCAAAGCCACCTTTACCCGAAGCCGGAACAGAAAAAAGCCACAACGACAGACTGAGTCTGCGCCGGTTAACACGGAATTGACTCCCGCTACCGAAAGCTCTTCGGGTTGAGAACAACGCGAACCCACGGATTCAGGTCTAAAAAAAGCACCGCTCGGTGTTACTCGTTACTTATTTGGAATGCTACAGTGGTCTTCTGCAGCTTTGCTGCGGACAGGTTCGCTGTGGTTGAACATAGTGTTAACAGGCCCTGGTTGCCGGGTTAAAAATAACCCTGAAGGAGGCACTGAATGGAACGTATAACCATCTCCCTCGATTCGTCGCTGGCCGATGAGTTTGATCAGTTCATTTCTGAACACGGTTACCGTAACCGCTCCGAGGCGATGCGGGATCTGATCCGCCTCAAACTCGAATCGGAGCGATTGGAAAAGGAGCAGAAGGGTCACTGTATCGGTACCCTGACCTATGTCTTCAATCATGAGGAGCGCGAGTTGGCGCGACGTCTCACCACGCTCCAGCATGAACACCACAATCTGGCCGTCTCCACTCTGCACGTACATCTGGATCATGAAAACTGTCTCGAGACCGTGGTGGTCCAGGGGCCGACCGGTGAAGTGCGCTCCTTTGCCAATGAGGTCATCGCCCGGCCCGGCGTGCGCCATGGCGAGCTCTACCTGGTGCCGGTGGATGTGAAGCAGAGTATTCATCAGCATGGAGAGGCTCAAAGCCGCCACACCCATCGTTCCCCACATACCTGAGGTCGCATGATTTGAATGAGGCGGTTGTGCTGTTCTGCCAAGACGGCTAGACTTTTTAGCGCTTCATACAAATTAAAAATTCTTCATAACCGACTTTGAGGGGAAAAGAATGCCAGGCACTGACCACCTGTTCGGAAGAATATTTCTCGCGAGCCTCATGCTATCGGCCGTGCCGCTTGCTCAAGCCCACTTCCAGGAGATCATTCCCAGTAAGGATATTCTGACCCAGGAGAGTGGTCCGCAACTCGATCTGTCGCTGACTTTTACCCACCCAATGGAGGCTGGCCCGGTGATGCCGATGGCGGAGCCGGTCCGCTTCGGGGTTGTCGGCCCCGAGGGTGATGTCGATCTCAAGCCGCGGTTAAAGCCTGTCGAGCGGCAGGGGAGCCGGGCCTATACAGCCGACTATAAAGTGAGACGACCCGGCGACTATATTTTCTACATCGAACCTGCACCCTACTGGGAGCCCGCCGAAGGGGTGATGATCATTCACTATGCCAAGGTGGTGGTAGATGCCTATGGAGCAGAGACAGGGTGGGACAGGGAGATCGGCCTGCCGGTCGAGATCATCCCGCTGGCCCGGCCCTATGGGCTCTGGAGCGGTAATCTCTTTCGCGGTGTGGTGAGTCGCAACGGACACCCCTTGCCCTATGCCGAGGTGGAAGTGGAGTGGCGCAACGACGGCACTCTGACGCCTCCCTCCGATCCCTTCATCACGCAAGTGATCAAGGCCGACGCCAATGGTGTCTTCGCCTACGCCATGCCCCGCTCCGGGTGGTGGGGGTTCGCCGCCCTGGTCGAGGGCGATGAACCACTGCCCAATCCACAGGGTCAGCCAGTGCCGGTGGAGCTGGGGGGGCTGATCTGGGTGCACACCCGCGACATGAAATGATGCGCTGATCTGACGTCGACAGGAGCGCTCGATCTCTGTTATTCCAGCACATTCGGTTTGCCGCTTGCCGCTTGCCGCTTGCGGCTATAGGAAAAAATGCTTTCTTATCGGGTAAGAGTACACAACGACCAGGGATTGTGATGTCATGCATCCAGCCCCGGATTGCGGTCTCATCCTGGATCAGACGAAGCTTGTTTTTTCAGTGGACCACTGGCTTGGATGTTCCGACGCCGGCCGAACAAACAGCAAGCAGCTGCTGTGGTGCGCACCAGTAAAAAGTGCCTGGAGATAATCATCATGAAATTGCAATTGCTCACCCTTTCGGGCATGTCCCTTCTCTCTGCTTCTGTGTTGGCCGATGCCGCCAGGGATGAATGGGAGCGAGGGATGGAGCAGCGTCTGCAGCGG
>JARRNY010000042.1:0-32277 GCA_037384445.1 Candidatus Thiodiazotropha sp. | reverse complement strand
GATGCCATCGGCCTGTTGCTGATCGCACTCGGTTCGGTGCCGATCAATGCCAAACTCGGTGTCTACGCCTGTCTGTGGGCGGTCTGTGTGGTGTTCACCGTGTTGATCACGGTGCCGCTGATTCTCTCTCTGCTGCCGAAACCCAAGCCGGCGGCGAAAAGGCTGTCGGCGGAGGATGCCCTGTTCGGCCGGGTCGCTGCGGTAGTGGCCAGCCGCCGCGGTGGTTGGGCGGTACTCGGGCTCTCAGCGCTGGTGCTGGTGGTCGGCGCTCGGTTGAGCAGTCATGTGCAGATAGGTGAGAGCGAGCCCGGTTCGCCGATTCTCTATCTTGATCACGACTACAACGTCTCTTCCAAAGTCATCAACGAGCAGTTCCCAGGTTCTGAAGAGCTCTATGTGGTGGCGCGCACGGATAAGAAGGGCGGTATGAAACGGCCCGAGGTACTACGCGCCATCGAGGCGTTTCAAAACCACATGATGCTCGATCCTGAGTTGGGCGGCACCAAAGCCATCCCCGACCTGGTGAAGCAGGTCAACCGGATCTTCCATTCCGATGATCCGCGCTGGGCCATCATTCCTGACCGGGAGGCCTATGTGGGCGGCCTGATGTTCGCCTACATGGCATCGAGTCCGGTACCCGGCGCGCTCAAGGAGTTTGTCGATACGGATGACCAGGTGGCCAACATCGTCTTCTTCTACAAGGATCATCAGGCCAAAACCATTCGCCGTGCGATCCATCTGGCCAAAGAGTGGATCAACAATCCGGCCAACCAGGTGGAGGGGCTGCATATCGAACTGGCCGGCGGTCTGGTGGGTGTCACGGCAGCGATGAATGAGTCAGCCTACGAAAGCAATATGCTGATCATTCCGCTGGTGCTGGCGCTGATTTTCGTCTTCGTTACCTGGTTTTATATGTCGCTGCATGCCGGTTGGATCATGTTCCTCGCCATGATGTTCTGCACCGTCTCGACCTATGCCTACATGGGGCTGGCGGCCATCGGTATCAATGTCAACACGGTGCCGATCATTGCCGTTGGTATCGGCGTTGGCATCGACTACTCCATCTACATGATGGACCGCATCCGCGAAGAGACGGCAAAGACTTCAGGCGATCTGGCTCAGGCGGTGTTGCGCGCCATCGCCACGACCGGTAAAGCGGTTGGTTTTACCGCAGCCTGCCTTATTGGTGGCGTTATCATGTGGGTCTTTATCTCCGATCTGCGCTTCCAGGCCGATGCGGCTCTGCTGCTGGTGGTGATGCTGATTCTCAACGCCCTGGCAGCGATGTTTCTGGTGCCTTCCTGGGTCATGATTTTCCGGCCTAAGTTTATCGGCAGTGCGCGCTATGACGAGGATGGGGTGTTGTATGCGGAGCAGCAGCCGGAGGCTGTTTGAGCAGGCTTGGCTCTGTACTTTTAGATTGTGGTGTTTGCTGCGCTCACGGTTTTGGAACCCCCTCTCCCCAACCCCTCTCCCGCAAGGGGAGAGGGGCTTTACCGGGGAGACATCTGAGTAGGTGTCGCTTCGAAGCGCATCAATGGGGAGACGGTTCTCTCTCCCCTTGCGGGAGAGGGGGAGTCAGTAGCCCTGTGTGTGAAGCCTCCACAGACAACCAAATTCAAAATTCAAAAACGATCCCTCCCTCGGCCGGACTCAGTTCCGGCCTTTTTTTATCCAGTCAAAAAATCATCGAAATAGATACTGATCATCATATGATTAATAAAAATATCGATATTTTAACCATATCCTGAATTCCTCTCGGCAAGGATAAAAAATATGTAACAAATACAATTGGATAGAAGTTGGCACGCGGTGTGCAAAACCTCTTCTGCTGACAACTTACAACTATTTGGAGGAGGCTAAGATGTTCCTGAAGAGGCATCAACCACAAGCAGGGAGGAGACGGCCGTTATGTCATGCGGCTGTATTGTCCGCCGCCATGGCGTCAGCCATCGGCAGTCCTGAAGCATTGGCCTATAGCTCGGAAGACGGCTCGCTACAGATCAACGGTTTCGTCGAGAACGCGACCTATGCAAGGCGTGATGTAGGCCTGAGCAAGATGCGTAATACGATGCAGATCGAGGGCTCGAAGGATTACGGTCAACGGGGAGCATTCTCCAACGTCACCTTCGTGGGTACCTTTCGCGCGACCTATGACGCCGTTTACGATCTGAACAAAGATCAGTTTGGCAGTGAGGCGGGTGGTTCTATCAACATGGAGTCGGTTGGCGGCTCTGGAGAGACCGCCTGGGGCGCTTCCGATATCTCTACCGGCGTACTTGGCTTCGGTTTCGATACCACGGCGAATCCCAATGAAGGTCTGGTCAATCTGGGCAGCGCCATCCACGATACCGACGGCGGTGTGGGCATGGGCGTGCCGGTGCGGCCCTGCGACAAGGATTCGCGCGGCTGTATCGATGACTATCTCGACTACGACGAGAACGACCTCAAATATCCCGAATTCAACGACCGGCTCGATTTCCTGCGTGAAGCCTATATCGATGCCACCATGCCGACCGAGAGTGGTTCGGTATGGAACTTCCGCCTCGGGCGTCAGCAGGTGGTTTGGGGACGTACCGATCTCTTCCGTGTGCTCGACGTGATCAACCCGGTCGACTACTCCCGCCACAACATCTATGACGAGTTGGAAGACACCCGTATCCCGATGTGGATGGCGACGGGCGAGTATCGCATGGGCGCCACCGAGACATTCGATGACCTCAACATGCAGTTCGTCTGGAACTTCGACAAGTTCCGTCCGAGCAATCTGGGGCAGGGCGGTTCGCCTTACGCCATTCTGGATGCAGGTAGTTTCTTCCGCGCCATGAAGAACTGCTGGGACAATGGTTGTTCCGTATCCAACTTTGCCGGTGGTGTGCTGTCGACCGACTTCCCCGCCCATGTCATCGGTATCCGCGATGTGCACCTGCCTGACTGGTCGTTGAGCAACTCCCAGTTCGGTATCAAGCTGGAGGGTGACTACCACGGCTTGGGATTCTCGCTCAATGCGCTGACCTATCGTTCGCAACTGCCCTCTCTGCGGGCCGTGGTCGACAATGCCGACAACCCCTTTACGGTACCGCTCGAGTCAGAGAGCAACGACTATCTGATCGCTTTCGACATGTACTTTCCGCGCGTCAACCTGATCGGCGGTTCGCTCGATTTCTATGTGGATGACATCAAGTCGGTGTTCCGCGTGGAGACGGCTTACACCCAGGGCGAGGAGTTTGCCAACACGTTGAAGCCGGAGCTCTACTCCGAGTCGGACGTGTTCCGCTATGTGGTCGGTTGGGATCGACCCACTTTCATACCTTTCCTCAACGAGCGGCGGGCATTCCTGCTGTCGGCGCAGTTGTTCGGCCAATATCTGGTCGATCATGAGCGCAAGAAGGTCAATGGCATCGAAGCGGGTATCCCCGATTGGGAGCTGAACCATATCGGCACCTTCCTCATCAAGGGTTGGTACAAGAACGACCGGGTCAGTCCGCAAATCATCATGGCTCACGACTTCAAGGCCCATGCCAGCACCATTGCACCGTCCGTCGACTGGCTGATCAGCGACAACCTGCGGTTGACCGTCGGCGCCAACATCAAGGTGGGCGACGGTGCACAGGAGTTTGACGACTGCCGTTCCTGTAATCCCTTCCCGCCGTTTACCGGCGCCGGCGATCCAGGCGACCTGGCGTTGCGCAATCTGGCCGGATACGAGCCGCTGGGACGCTTCCGTTCCGGCCCCATCGGCATGGCACAGGCCGAGGATGAGTTCCAGGTCACCCTGCGCTACCGCTTCTAAGAGAATTGTAAGGAGGATTTAACATGCGTTTGCTGAATACAACGCTGGCGGCAGCCCTGATGTTCGCCGCTGCCATACCCGCTCAATCCGCAACCAACGAGGATGTGGACAACAGCTTCTACCCCTATCGCAACGGGGTGCCGACCTTCGAAGGGCTGAAGCCGGGACTGGTGATCGACCAGTCCAACGTAGAGCAGTTCAAACCGGTGCTCGATCCAGCCACGGCGGAGTTCATCGCCAATGGCTGGACCACGGTCACCGTGGGCGAGACCACCTCGTTCGATCTGCATCCCAACTATGTGCAGGCGACCCGCGATGGTCTGGGCAAGGTGAAGCTGGGTGCCCAGTCGGGCGAGATCGAAGGCTTCGTCGCCGGACGTCCGTTTCCGGAAGAGCCGTCGACGGACGACCCGCGCGCCGGCGAAAAGCTGGCCTGGAACTACAAGTACGGCTACAACTGGGGCGACAACGCGGCGATCTATCCTTTCTACTGGAAGTATAAGGATATGAACAGCGGCAAGCTGGAAAGAACCATCAAGTTCAATTTCCACTTCCTCAACTTCATGCACCGGGTCAATCAGGAACCGCTGCCGGAGATTACGCCGAATCCGTCGGGTCTCTTTCGCGCGATCTATGTGCAGGCATTGGAGCCGTTCGACGTCAAGGATACCCAGCTGCTGATCCATCGCTACGAGGATGATCTCAAGCGCGACAACGCCTGGCTCTATCTCGGTTTTCAGCGCCGAGTGCGCCGTCTGGCTTCCGGTCAGGTGACCGACGCCTTCCTTGGCTCAGACGTCATGATCGAGGACTTCGAGGGCTACAACGGTCGAATCAACGATATGGAGTGGACCTACCAGGGGACCAAGAACATCCTGGTGCCTTTCTATAACCACAACGAGCAAAAGCTTGCCGAAGAGGACCAGGAACCCGACGGTTATCAGTTTGCCGCCATGGGCGACAAGGGCGACTGCTTCCCGCAGGTCAGCTGGCAGTTGCGCAAAGTCTATGTGCTGGAGAACAAGCCGAAGGATCCTAACCATCCGATCAGCAAACGCGTCCACTATATCGACGCGCAGACCTTCACCATCCCGCGCACTTTGATCTATGACCGCAAGGGTGATCTGTGGAAGAGCTGGCAGATCGGTCAGGCCCATCCCGATCACCACCTGCCGGTGAACAAGGGTACCGGTGTGGCGGTGGATGATTCTTTCACCATGATCGATGTACAGGCGATGCACTGCACTACGGGTCAGTTCAAGGGTCAGGTCGATCCGTCACTGAACCCGGCGAGTAAGTTCACCGTGCAGAATCTCAGAGCTTCCGGTCGTTGAGACCGTGCCTTGCCCGGCGGTTCGCCGCCGGGCGTTTTTGCGTTGTGGACTTTTAATAAAGGATGAATGAGAAGAGTCCGCAAATGAACCTGTCTGGGATTGGTGTTTTCTGGCCGGGGGGTTGGTGGGGCAGGGCCCCACCCTACCGTTTTACCTGCACCGGCGTGTGGGCGCGTTCATTTGCGGTTTTAAAAAACCTATCCTATACGGAGATTCGATCATGACCGAAACGGTCGATGTCACGCTCTATTTCAACTTCCGCAGCCCCTACTGTTATCTGGCCAGTAAGAATCTCTGGCCTATCTTCGATGACTTTCACACCAACCTGGTGTGGCGTCCGCTGGGCGGCTGGAATGGGCGCTCCTCACCCGAGGTGGCGCTGAAGAAACTGCCGATCGCCCGCCAGGACATGGCACGCTATGCACGCCGTCTTGGCATTCCGGTCAATCCACCACCGAAGACCACCGACCCGACACGGGCGGGGGCCGGTTCACTGCTGGCGCAGGAGAAGGGTCTGCTGCGTCCCTATATCGTCGAAGTGATGCGGCGCGAATGGGCCGAGGGTGCTGATATCGGCCAGCTCGATACTCTGCTGGAGGTGGGTGAACGGATCGGCATGGATCGGGATGAACTTGCGGCCGCCACCGATGACCCGCTACGGCAGACACAGCTGGAGGAGAATTGGCGCGAAGCCGAGGAGCGAGGCGCTATCGGCGTACCGACCTTTATCATTGGCGAGGAGATCTTCTGGGGACAGGACCGCATCGACTTTGTGTTGGAGCATCTGCGCGAACTCCGTGTGGCACAGCTGTGAATAGCCGCACGATTCTCTTCGATAAACCGGAATGCCCCTTCTGCTGGCGGGTACGCATGGCACTGCATCGGTGTAACATCGACTTCGAACGGCGTGACTTTGCCGACAGTGAAGCGGAGTGGAAGTCCTTGACCTCCGCTGGAACCGTACCGGTACTGCAAATGGGTGATTTACTGCTGACCGACTCATCGGTGATGCTGGAGTATCTCAATGACAGCTATGGCGGACTCTGGCCTGCAGCGGCCAAGCCTGCCGCCAAAGCGCGTGCAACCTCATTGGATATGGACAGGCTCGTCGGTGTGGCGGTCAGAGATCTGGTGTTTCAGCGTCGGGACCGGCCGGCCGAAGTCTGGGACCATCAGGTCATCGATCAAGCCATTGAGCAGTGGCGGCAAGTCATGCCTGATCTGGAACAGAGATTGGGTGAGGCAGACTATTTCATCGACAACGTCGGCATTACCGATTATGTGCTGGCGACGCGCTTTGGTTTGGCGATGGCCTATGGTATGCCGCGACCTGAGTCTGCAAGAATGAATGGGTGGTACGACCGAATCAGTCACCGCAGCGAATTTCAAATGACAGCTCCGCCGCGAGTTATCGAGGCACTTGATCGAGGTTGGCAGGTATGAGCAAAGAGCCAGACAGAGCGGCAGAGACGCCAAGTGAGAACGATCCGCCGGTGACGGTGTTGGTGACACGTAAACCCGTACCCGGCAAGGAGGCCGAGTTTGAAGCGTATCTCACCGGCGTTACCCAGGCCGCGATGCAATTTCCCGGTCATCTGGGGAGCAATGTTTTTCGTCCCAGTAAAACAGACGCCCCCTACCGTATCGTCTTCAAGTTTGATCGACGCAGCAACCTGGAGAAGTGGGAGAATTCACCCGAGCGCGCTGAATGGCACGCCATCGCCGAAAGCGTCAGTCAACCGAGAAAGGTCGAAACCATAACCGGTCTGGAGGCCTGGTTCACGCTGCCGGATTGCGCCATCAATGTGCATCCAGCGAAATATAAAATGGCGTTTTTGGTCTGGCTGGGGGTCTTCAGCCTGGTCACCCTGCTCAGCTATCTGTTGGGTCCATTGATCTCGGATTGGCCTCTGGTGGCCCGCACTTTCACCCTGACCGTCATTGTTGTCTCAACACTCACCTATTTCGTACTCCCTTTACTGACCCGTCTGTTCTCGCGTTGGCTCTATCCTAAGAGGTGAATGGCACTTAACTTAAGCGAAATATCCCAGGTTGGTCAAAGAATAGCGGTGCGGCAAGCCGCACCGAAGAATTGCTTAAGTCAGTACCATTATCCTAAGAGGTAAATCGTCCTATCCGATTGGGCGCTATACTGGATTTGGAACCAACGGCTTAGAGTCTGGAGGTGGGTTGGTGTCCGTTCCCGGCTCATTCCCACAGGGACTCAAGGCGATTGGATTGCCATGGGGGGGCTTGCCCGGTTGACCCCCGCATGGCGTAGAGCGATTATGGGAAAGCTATGCCGCAAAGATATCGTTACCGGTTGTCGGTAATCATCTTTCGGCTCCGCCCTACGGAGACGAGAACAGTGAAGAACATAAAGGGTATATTTCTGCCACTCCTGGTCAGTCTGGTTGTTGCAGGTTGCACCACTCCCCCGACACTTTCCGAACAGCAGGTGATCACCGAATACGATCAGGTGGCGGCACTGAAGAACCAGTTGTCTGAAGACAGGGCCAACGGCTTGTTCAATCTTGCTCCTGAGGGTTTTGCTGCCGCTGAGGATAAACTCAACGAGGCTATCTCTTTAGGCCGCAGCAAGCGGGATGACCGCGTAAAGGCTCTGGTGGAAGAGGCAAACCGTCTTGTCACCAAGGCTGAGGCGGATGCGGCAACCACGAAAGGTCTGATGCGGGAGGTGTTGGAGGCGAGGCAGATGGCAATCTCAGCTGGCGCCGATAGCCTGCAGGCCGATCGTTTCCAGGAGCTGGACAATAAACTGAGGAAGGCGGCAGAGAAGGTCGAGGATGGTGATATCGAAGGGGCCAAGCAGTGGCGTCCCGAGATGATCAAGGGTTATGCGGACGTGGAACTTGAGGCCCTCAAGCGGGATGCCTCCGAGCAGGCGCGTCAGGATATCGCCGATGCCATCGCCCAGGATGCAGACGACTTCGCGCCGAAGACGCTCAAGCTGGCGCGCGAGGAGCTGGCGTTGGCCGTTGCCGTGCTGGAGACCAACCGGACCCAGCGTGAGAAAGCACGCAGTCATGCCCTGCGTGCCAGTGAGTTGGCGATGCAGAGTGTGGAGATCACCGACCTGATCCGCGATTTCGAGCGTCGCGACTTCAGCATGGAGGAGATCGTTCTCTGGTATCAGAAACAGCTCAGCCTGATCAATGAGCCGTCGGGTGATCCATTGCCGTTGCATCTGTCGAACCACGAGGTGGTGCAGACGCTACGCAACAAACTGGCGACATATGCAGCAATGCAGCAGTCAGAGCTGGCCACCCGTATCGGTCTGCAGAGCCGGCTTGAGGCTGTCGAGAAGGCCAACCGGGATGCACAGGCCCGTTACGACAAGATCCAGGATCTCTTCTCGCCCAATGAGGCCAATGTCTATCGGCAGGGTCACAATGTGCTGCTGGAACTGCATTCCTTCAACTTCCCCAGTGGATCGAGCGAGATACAGTCCGAAAATTTTGCTCTGTTGGACAAGATCGTCACCGCCATCAACACTTTTCCCAATCCGAGTGTGGTGGTCTCGGGTCATACCGACTCGGTTGGTGGCACCAAGGTCAATCTCAACCTGTCACAACGACGTGCCGAAACGGTCGCCTCCTTTCTGGAAAAGGTCGGCGGTATCGATAGAACTCGGTTGACCGCTATCGGATATGGAGAGTCGCGCCCGGTGGCCAGCAATGAGACGGCAACCGGTCGTAATACCAATCGGCGTATCGAGGTTCTGGTCATCAACGAATGATCGCCTCCCCGGGCCGCTGTGTGCCGCTGAACAGAGCGGCCTTTTCCATGGATGGAGCCACTTGGGTCCTGATCGGCTTGTCTCAACGGCAGGCCAAAGGATAGAACTTTATAAAAACTGAATCCCAGGTTTGACTGCATGAATAGTAAGACGTCTTCCGAAACTGCCCGCAGCAGCTTCTCCGTTGCCGTTACCGGCTCTGGGGGCAGCGGAGCCGTAACCACCGGCCGCATTCTGTTGGAAGCCGCCGCCCGGTGCGGATTTCAGGGTCTGATGACCCGCTCCGCAGGGCCTCAGATTCGTGGCGGAGAGTCGGCCGCCATGGTTCGCTTCAGCGCCGATCCGGTGGAGTGCATGGGGGATGAGTATGATCTGCTGGTGGGTCTCGACTGGCTCAACATCGAGCGTTTCGCCGACGAGATTCCGCTCTCAGAAAAGAGTCTGATCCTGTTCGATCCGGCCGCTGGCGAGGTGCCCGCCCTGTTGCGCAGTAACGGCGCGGAAGTGCGCGAAGTACCTTTCAAAAAGTTTGCCTCCAGCCTGCCGGGCGGTCGCCTCAACATGGTTGCTCTGGGGGCTGCGGCGGTGGTCTGCGGACTGGAGCTGGAGGCGATGGAGGGCAGTGTCAGGCAGATCCTCAAGCGCAAAGGTGAGGAGGTGGTGGAGGCCGCATTGCAGGCGCTGCGCCTGGGCTACAATCACGACCGCCGTCCTCGAATTACACTCACTCCCCCTGGTGGCGAAAACAACCACTGGAGCATCACCGGCAATCAGGCCTGCGGACTTGGCGCCCTGCGCGGTGGCATACGTTTCGTCGCGGCCTACCCCATTACACCCGCCAGCGAGATGTTGGAGTGGATGGCGCCCCGTTTGGAAAAAACCGGTGGCGCACTGTTGCAGGCGGAGGATGAGCTGGCCTCCGTCAACATGATCATCGGCGCCTCTTTCGGTGGCGTTCCCTCGCTTACCGCCACCTCAGGCCCCGGCCTCAGTCTGATGATTGAGGGACTGGGTCTGGCGCTGGTCAGCGAGACACCGGTCACCGTGGTCAATGTGATGCGCGGTGGCCCCTCCACCGGTATTCCCACCAAGTCGGAACAATCCGATCTGAATATCGCCCTCTACGGCATGCATGGCGATGCGCCTCATCTGGTGTTGGCGCCCACTTCGATTCGGGACTGCGTCTTCACCACCCAGTGGGCGGTACAGTTGGCCGAACATCTGCAGGCGGTCTCGCTGGTGCTCTCGGATCAGGTACTGGGGCAGTCGCAGGCGATTATCGAGGCGCCGCCGGAGCGCGAGCTGCCGCTGCAACGAAAACTGGAGAAGGCGCCCGATGCCGATTACCAGCGCTACGCGATCACTCCGGATAATGTATCGGCGATGACACTGCCAGGCACTGCCGGCGGCATGTATACCGCAGATGGCCTCGAACACAACCCGCGCGGAACGCCTTCGAGCATGGCAGTGGATCATCGCGCCCAGCTCGCCAAGCGGCTGCACAAACTGGAAGATTTCGATTTTGGCGACGACTGGGCAGACGTGGAGGGGGAGGGACCTCACTGCCTGGTCACCTGGGGTTCATCCGCCGGTGTCGTCAAAGAGGTGGCGCAATGGATACGCGCGCAAGGCGGCAGCATTCGTGTGGTGGCCCTGCGACTGATTGCCCCGCTGCAAAGGGAGAAGCTGAAGTCTCTGCTGGCGGACGCCAGCAAGGTGATCGTGGTGGAACAGAATCACGCAGGGCAGCTGTTTCACTATCTGCGCGCCGAAGGGGTGCTGCCTGACTCCGCCGAGTCACTCGCCCAACCCGGGCCGCTGCCCCTGCGGCCGGGTCGAATCCTGCGCGCCCTCGGAGGTGATAAGAGATGACGGTTCCCGCACTGAAAGCAAAAGATTACAAATCGGGCATCAAAGCGGTCTGGTGTCCCGGCTGTGGACACTTCGCGGTACTCTCCGCCCTGACCAAGGCGATGGCCCATCTGGGGCTGGTGAAAGAGGATATGGCGGTGGTCTCCGGCATCGGTTGCTCCTCCCGGCTGCCGGCCTATCTCGACACTTACGGTTTTCATGGGGTCCATGGCCGGGCGCTGGCGGCCGCCTCGGGACTGAAAGCGGCGCGTCCCGATCTGACGGTGATTGCGGCCGGTGGCGACGGCGACGGTTTCTCCATCGGCGGCAACCACTTCCTGCACGCCTGCCGGCGTAACATGGACATGACCTATATTGTTATGGACAACGAGGTCTATGGTATGACCAAGGGGCAGGCTTCACCCACCACGCTGCCCGACTGGTGCAACAGCAAGATGACACCTCACGGTACGGGTATCCCCAGTTTCAATCCCGCCGCTATTGCTTTGGCGGCCGGTGCCGGCTTTATCGCCCGCGGCTATTCCGGAGAGCCTTCTGAACTCTCCCGCTTACTGGTAGAGGCGATCGAGCATCCGGGGTTTGCCTTCGTGCAGGTGCTGAGTGGTTGTGTGACCTATCGCCCCGACCAGAAGAGTTGGAAAGAGGAGGTGCATGCGCTGGAGACCGAGTTGCCAACGGATGATCGGGTCAAGGCGGCGCAGATCATTCAGGCGGATGACGGCAAGGCGACCGGTGTCATCTACGCCAAGCGCTTCCCCGTCTGGCAACCGGAAAACCGAGTGGAGTCGGATCTGCGCACCATTGAGAAGGAGTTCCAGCTATGAGTGACAATGACGCCATTATCATCGATACCGTGGAGGAGTTCCTGGTGCACGCCTTGGAGTTGGAGGAGGCCTCCCAGGAACACTACGAGGAGTTGGCCGACACCATGGAGGTGCACAACAATCTGGAGGTTGCTGAACTCTTCCGCAAGCTGGCCAACTACAGTCGTCTGCATGCCGAAGAGGTACACGAGAAGGCATCCGATATGAAGCTTCCGCAGATAACCCCTTGGGACTTCAAGTGGAAATGCCCCTCTGCCCCCGAGGCGTTCTGTATGGAGGACGCCAACTACCTCATGACGACCACTCAGGCACTGGAGATCGCTCTGTTCAATGAGATACGCGGGCGAGACTTCTACCAGGAGGTGGCCGATAGCACCCCGACCGAGGCAGTGAAGAAACTGGCGCAGGAGATGGTCGAGGAGGAGAATTGGCATGTGGAGATGCTGCGTGAGTGGCAAGAGAGCATGGAAGATCAACTGCCACAGGACGATCTCGATCCGCCCAATATCCCCGAATAGTCCACAATGACCGTTTCAGCGGCATGACGCGCATGTGGTTCACGCGCCGGCCATTTTTCCTCCCCCCCAGCCAAACTACGCTCTTCGAACCCTACCTTGCAGAGGTAGGGTGAATGCCCATTTGCTTCTGTCTCAGTATGGTATCGGCAGTTTAGGCCTATTTCCCTTTTCGAAAATAGTCTTCAATAACGGTGTAGTGAACCGGTGCTGTAGCCGCACTGACTCTCAATACCTTAGAGGAGACACGGACCGTGAATGCATGGATGTGGAAAAAGCATTTGAAGGTCAGCAGTGGCTTAAGCTTATCCAAAGAGCTGCTGGCTGATCTGCTCGGCAGCAGCGCCAGGCAGTGCAGCGAGAAAATAGGTGCAGAAGGCAATTCCTTCTCATCGGCTCCAGTCTCACTGGAAAGTGCTTCGCATTCTGAAATCAACCAGGTGGAATCCAGCATGTTTAACTATCTGGAAAGAAAAAGCGAAAAGCGAATTTTTTACAGCTACTTGCACAGGTTCGAGCTGACGCAGGATCACCTAGGGTCCAAGGTGTCGCGCCTGCTGCTGGCGGGTATTTACGAGCACTCCATGGCTGTGTCTCAACGATTCGAAGAGCCGGTGGAAACCGTATCGCCCAATATCATCAGCACAGCAGCCTGGGGTGCCATCTATTGCCTATTGGGTCCCGCCCGAATGATCAAGATGCGGCCCGACTACCGGGATATTGCCGATGAGGTGGAGTTGGAACTGATGCTCTCCTACACAGGTCCGGATACGGAAAACACCATCTACCGCCAGGTCTTCTCCATCCTGGCCGAACACGGTCTGTGCCACCCAGAGGTCACTGCGTTGATAGAGGCCTGCGTGATGTCAAACTATGAAGACCTGTCGCTTCCCTTTCAACTGCATTCGGTTGGTTAGTCTCCTTCCTCACTGAAGGGAAGCGCTGCCTGAATCAAGGCTTGCTGACCTCACGCTTCAACTAAGCAAAATTTCAGGAACCTCTGAACAACGATCTCAGCACAATCATCGCGTTCCCCGGTGAAACATTCGTGCTCGTCCGAATAGACGAGAAAGGTTGTCCCGACCTTACCGCTAAGCACTCTCTGTAGTCACACTCTTTCCATTTATCTTTGCACTGGCTTTGTTGTCTTTGGTCTATTGATTCTGGAATTGACCGCTATACGGATGCGTGCGCTTTGATGCCGAAGTGGACTCTTCAGGTTTTTTTCTTCTCTGACATTCCGGCACGTTAATTCGAGAATTAAAGTAAGAGGCTAACCCGGCCGCTACCAGACAGGAATCAACCTATTGATTTCGCGAACGCCCCCGGTATGGTTGAGCACTTCCGTGCCGTCATTGAGAAAAAAATAACTTGGGTTGGCCGCGGACCTATGGAGTGTCCGCTCGACGGTGATTGATATCCAGATGTTTCACTATTTTGGCTTCGGTTCCAACATGAACATCGTCTCGCTGCGTGCCAAGGGTGTGGAGCCGTTGGCATCGCGACAGGCGGTCTTGCGCGGTTGGCGCCTGCGCTTCAATGTGCAGCATTTCTTTCGCCACGAGGGCGGGGTCGGCAACATTGAACCTTCCCTGGCGCCTGCGGACCGGGTGCTCGGTGTGCTCCACGACTGCCCGGATGAGGCGCTTGCTCCCCTGGATGCCGTGGAGGCTTACGGACACGGTTATGACCGTATCACCGTTGAGGTGGAGGCGGACGGTAAGCGGATTCCTGCGCTTACCTATGTCGGCATGCCCGCTTTTATCGATGAGGCGTGCCTGCCGAGTCGCCGCTACCTCAATATCGTGATCGACGGCGCACGTCAGGCGGGTCTCGATCCGGACTACGTGCAGCAGCTCATGGCACAGCCGGTCCATCAGCCCGATGACTACCCGCCGTATACGCCACCGCCAGGCCGCTACCCCACATTTGACGCCGCCTCCCTGGCGCGCCAACCGTTGTATACAGCCCTCTATGGTGCGGTTTTCGACATGTCACAGGCGCGGCCCCTGCATGACTATCTGAAGCGTTTTTTTGGCGGGCGTGATATGACTCTGTTTCATCTCAAGCGACTGGACAGCAGCGACGGTGCCGAATCCATGGATGACATACGGCATGCCCGTCTCAATCAGGCCCAAATAGGCTATCTCAATGGCTATCTCAACGAGTATGCCAGGGAGTATCGCTATGTGGGACGCTTCGACTACAACTAAAAATGAGGAGTAAGGTTATGCATCAGTTTCCTCCGGCACTACAGCATGGAAACATT
This sequence comes from Candidatus Thiodiazotropha sp., assembly GCA_037384445.1. Lineage (GTDB taxonomy): Bacteria > Pseudomonadota > Gammaproteobacteria > Chromatiales > Chromatiaceae > Thiodiazotropha. The sequence goes on along the minus strand of JARRNY010000042.1, from coordinate 17,910 downwards.
GAGGAGGTCTTTCCCGAGATCTTTTTTGTCAGCGGCGCGATGGAGACCGTTCTCCAGGAGATCGATTGGAAGTTCAGTCGCAACATGACCGTGGTGCGCGACGGTGAACGCTTGATCATCATCAACAGCGTGCGATTGAACGACGCAGGGCTGGCGGCGCTGGACCAGCTGGGTCGGGTCACGGATGTGGTCCGTCTCGGTTCGCTCCACGGACGCGACGATCCCTTCTACGTGGACCGCTATGGCGCGCAGTACTGGGCGATGACCGAGATGGAGCATGAGACGGGTCTGAAGGCGACGCATACGCTTACCTCGGACGGTCCACTGCCGATTTCAGACGCCTCTCTATTTGAATTCAACACCACCTCGATACCTGAGGGGATTCTGCGCATTGACCGCGCCGGTGGCGTTTTGATTGCCTGTGATGCACTGCAGAACTGGCTCGCCCCTGACGAATATTTCTCTGACTCTTCACGCGAGCTGATGCAGCAGATGGGCTTCTTTACGCCTGCTAACCTGGGTCCGGTCTGGGTTCAGCGGGCAGCGCCGGCGGGAGATGACTTCGCCCGTCTCAAAGAGCTGTCGTTCAAACACGCCCTGTGCGGCCATGGCGAGCCGCTGCGCGACACGGCCCACGAGGATTTCACCGCCACCTTCAATCGCCTGTTCGGTGTCTGACGGTTCGTGTGCCTCGTCATCAATTCTGTAACATTCCGCGGTTTTTGCAGGGGCTAGCCAGGCTCAAATGAACGCTATCAGTATCCTACTGCCAGGTTATGAGGTTGGTGCCGAGGTGTTTCGGGCCGGCTCTCGCGTGGTCTATCGCGGCAAGCGCATTGACGACGGTGCCCCGGTGGACGTGGTGACGCTGGATGCGGAATACCCCGATCGGCAACAGGTGGCTGAGCTGAAACATGACGGCGCCATCGCCGGCAAGCTGAGTGATGTGGATGGCGTGCTAAAGGTCCATGCGCTGCAGGCCCATGGCAGCGGTAACCTGGCGCTGATCTGCGAACCCATGGCGAGTTCACTGAAGATGCGTTTGGCAGAAGCCAAAGGGCAAGGCCTGCCATTGAAGGAGGTGCTCGACATAGCCTGGCAGCTGACCCGCACCCTTGGCGAGGTCCACTCGCGGGACATCGTACACAAGGCACTCACCCCCGGTCGCGTGCTGTTCGATCCCGCCAGTGGTGAGACGCGGCTGGCGGGGTTCAGCATGGCTTCCGAATTGGAACAGGAACGCCAGGGCTCCCAGATGTCCCGGCGCCTGGAGGGGCCACTACCCTATATCTCTCCGGAGCAGACCGGGCGCATGAACCGCGATCTCGATTATCGCTCCGACTTCTACTCTCTCGGTGTGCTGCTGTTCGAACTGCTCACGGGGCAACGGCCGTTCCAGGCGGATACTCTGCTGGAGTGGGTCTACAGCCATATCAGCCGGATGCCGCCGTCGCCCCAGGCGTTGTCATCGTCCGTACCGGATGCCGTGTCGGCGATTGTGCTCAAACTGCTGGCCAAGAACCCGGAGGAGCGCTATCAGAGTGCTGGGGGATTGGCGGCGGACCTGGCGCATTGTGCCGACGAACTGGCTGTCTCAGGCACTATCGAACCCTTTGTGTTGGGCCGTCACGATGTGGCGCAGAAATTCCTGGTGCCGCAACATGTCTATGGGCGAGAGCACGAGCTGGTGCAGTTGTTCAGCCTGTTCGAATCGGCGGTGCAGGGTGGCAACGAATGCTGCCTGGTTCACGGTTACTCGGGTGTGGGTAAATCGGCCCTGGTCAATGAGATCGACCGTCCCCTGGTTCGCGAACAGGGGTTTCTGGTGCAGGGGAAATTTGATCAGTTCCAGTACGGCGAGGCCTATACAGCCCTTGCTACCGCTTTCCGCGGCCTTGTGCAACAGGTGTTGGGCGAACCCGAGGCGCGTCAAACAGAGTGGCGGCAAGCACTGAACGAAGCATTGGCGCCGAACGCGCGCCTGGTTTTGAATCTGGTGCCGGAGTTGGAACTGATCATCGGTGACCAGCCAGCGGTAGCTGAACTGCCGCCCGCCGAGGCGCGCAACCGCTTGCACATTGTACTGACCAACTTTCTGCGCGTGTTCGCCGGGGAAGGGCACCCGGTGGTGCTGTTCCTTGATGACCTGCAATGGAGCGACGCGCCGACCCTGGAGCTGTTGCGCCGTCTGGTTACCTCCAGGGAGCTGAGCCACCTGTTGCTGATTGGGGCCTATCGCAGCAACGAGGTGGGTGTGGGTCACCCCCTGTGCCTGATGCTCGATGACCTGCAGGCGCAGAAAAATATCTGTCAGATTGCCCTCGCTCCGTTGGAGAAGGATTCGGTGGCGAATCTGGTGGCCGATGCCTTGAAGCGGGATGTAAACGAGACAGCTTCTCTGAGCGACATGCTCTACGCCAAGGCTCAGGGCAATCCCTTCTTCACCAACCAGCTGTTGCGGCAACTTTACACGGAGGGGGCCATCGCGCCGGCTCCCGGGAGTGGGTATTGGAACTGGGACCTGGATGCGGCTCGCTGGTCAGTCGTCAGCCACGATGTGGTCGAGTTCATGGTGGAAAACCTGCGGCAGATGCAGCCTGCGACCCAGCAGGTCCTGCAGTTGGCCGCCTGCATTGGCAGCACTTTCGACCTGCATACCCTTGCTGCGATCTATGAACGCTCTGTTTCCGAGACAGCGGCGACGCTGCTGCCAGCACTCAAGCAGCACACCGTGCTGCCACTGCATAGCAACTATCGTCTGGTGGGCGAGGGTAGCGAACCGCTGGAGTTCAATCCGACCTACCGCTTCCAGCACGACCGCGTGCAGCAGGCCGCCTACGCCTTGATCGACACCCAGCGGCTGCAAGGGGTGCACCTCACCGTAGGTCGTTTGATGCGGCAGCACGCTGGTGACGCAGTACCCGACGAACGTCTTATCGACATCGTCGGACATCTCAATGAAGGCCGTCCACTGATTGAGTCTGCCGATGAGCGGCTACAGCTTGCTGAGATGAATCTGCGTGCGGGTGTGCGCGCCAAGCGCTCCGCAGCCTACCAGGCCGCTCTCAACTACCTGCAGGTGGCGGCGGAGCTGTTGCCTGACGACCCCTGGCAGAAGGTACAAGGTTTGATGCAGGCGTTGGCGGCGGAGACCCAGCAGTGCGCCTATCTCTCCGGTCATGTGGATGAGGCGGAAAGCTGGATCGAGGTGATGCTGGAACATGCCAATTCGGACCTGCAGCGCAGCGAAATTCTCGCCACCCGCACCCGCCAGTACGCAACCCTTGGCCGCATGGAGGAGTCCATCCTCTCTGCCATTCAGGGACTGTCGCTGCTGGGCATGGAGTTCAGCGATCATCCGGGAGAAGCAGAGATCGCCGAGGAGCGTCGGTTGGTTGAGGAGAATCTCGGTGAGCGCCGTATTGCAGACCTGGTGGATGCTGCCTTGGTGGAGGACACATCCACCCTCTCTGCCATGCGTTTGCTGATGGAGAGCTTTCCCGCTGCATTCCTCTCCGGCAGTGGCAATCTGTTTTCCTACCTGGTACTGAAAGCAGTCAATCTCTCCCTGCGTCACGGCAATTGTCCCGCCTCAGCTTTTGCCTATGCGGCCTATGGCATGCTGCTATGCGGTGAGCTCGATGAACCGGCTCTCGGCTACCAGTATGCAAAGGCCGGCCTGGCGATCAACCAGCGCCTCGACGATGTCACCTTGCGGGCGCGGGTGATCTACGTCTATGCCATGTTTGTGCACCACTGGAGCAACCACTGGGCGAGCCTGACACAGTGGTTCCGCAAGGGTATCGAGGCTGGTTACCAGTCGGGTGATCTGCTCTACCTGGCCTATAGCGCCCAGGACTGTGTGATCTGGGACCCGACCCTGGAGTTGGAAACGGCCCACCGGCAGCATGCCGAGCGACTTGAGATCGTGCGCGAATGCGCCTATCAGGACTCCTTGGACTCCGGCACCCTGTTTCTACAGTTGCAACGCAACCTGCTTGGTCTCACCAACTCGCCGTGTAGCCTGAGCGACGACAGCTTCGATGAGCAAGCGTGCCTGGCGGGTATGCGCCAGCGCCAGTTCATGACCGGTATAGCCAACTACCACATCTACTCTGCCGAGCTCTGCCTGCTCTACGGTAGCTACGATCGGGCGCTCGAACATGTGCGTGCCCAGGATGCGCTGATCAAGTCGGTGATGTCGCTGCCCCAGCTGGTGCGTTTCTATATCGTCGCTTTTCTGACCCTCACGACCCACTATCCGGAGATGGGGGCGGATGAGCAGGCCGCGACCCGTGAGCGATTGCTGCGCGATCTCGCACGCATGACGCGCTGGGCCGACAACTGCGAAGCGAATTTTCGCCACCTCCAGCACTTGATGGAGGCGGAACTGGAGCGACTCGACGGTGCGCGAGAGTCTGCACTGGCGCACTACGATGCCGCCATCGACGCGGCACGCCGGAGCGGCTTTCTCCACGACGAGGCCACCGCCTGCGAACGTGCCGCCAGGCACCTGCTCACGCTCGATCGCCGGCGTGCAGCTGAAGGTTATCTGCGCGGGGCGCATCACCTTTATAACCGCTGGGGCGCGGTGCGTAAGGTCGCTATGCTGGAACATGAGTTTCCCGTCCTGCGGGAACTGGGTAGCGGGGCGCACCTGCCGGTTGCTGCCCGAGTGGGGTTGCCTGGTGGTGCGGCGGGATGCTGCATTGAGCGTCGAAGCGAGCGCGACAACCTTGGACGACAACAGCCGAAGCGACAGGGTTCCGCCCAGCTCACGGGTGGTTAACAGTCAGGGTGGTGAAGTGGCGCTTCCCATGACCCTGATCAGCCAGGTGTTGCGAAGCAGCGAGGCAGTGGTGCTGCATGATGCCGCCGACGAGGGTCCGTTTGCCGGCGATCCCTACATGCTGGAGTGCCGTCCATCTTCGGTTCTTTGCGTACCGATCCGGCGGGAGCGTTTTGATGGGGCTCTGTACATGGAGAACAATCTGGCCAGTGGCGCTTTCACCAAGGAACGGGTGGAGGTGATACGGCTGCTGGCAGCGCAGGCATCGGTTGCGATCGAAAACGCACGTCTCTACGAGCAGGTGCAGGACTACTCCCGAACGCTGGAGGAGAAGGTGGTTGAGCGGACAGCTCGGCTGAAACAACTCAATACAGAACTGCAAGGCCTGGTTGACCGGGATGGCCTGACTGGTGTCGCCAACCGGCGCCGGGGTGACGCCTACCTGGAGGAGGTGTGGATGCGCCAACGGCGTCAAAAGCAGCCTCTCTCGATCATCATGCTTGACGTTGATCACTTCAAGGCCTTCAACGACAACTATGGCCACCAGGCGGGCGACGACTGCCTGACGGCAGTGGCGGAAACAGCGCAAGCCCAGTTACTGCGGCCAGACGATCTGATTGCCCGCTACGGCGGGGAGGAGTTCATGCTCATCCTACCGAACACGGATAGCGACGGTGCGGCGCGTGTGGGTGAGAAGGTTCGTCGTGCAGTGGAAGTGCTGGCCATCACGCACGCACACTCATCGGCGGCTAGCGTGGTTACCGTAAGTGCCGGCACGGCCACCCTGGTTCCCGACAAGGAGGAGGGCGCGGAGCATCTGCTTCGCGAAGCCGACATCGCCCTCTACCGAGCCAAGCGGATGGGGCGCAACCAGGTGCGTTCATCGTCGGAGGTTGCATTGCGCTAAGGCCAAGAGCAGGCGGCTTAGGCCCTGTTTCAACCAGCTTCCCACTCACCGGATAAATTTTCCCCGAGCCGAATGGCATTGACTCAAAGCGATATATCCAGCGGAAATGCCTGTGTGGGGAATGGCGCTTTTTTAAGCCATTTTGTGGGGCAGGGCCCCACCCTACGCTCTGAATTGAATGGTAGGGTGGGGCCCTGCCCCACCATAAGGTGTTGGATATCATCCCAAACGCCATTGACTGAGTAGCATTCGGGTCAGTGTGGCATGGTACGTACTTAAGCTGAATGTGCCGGGTTGGTCAAACAATAGTGGTATGGCTTGCGTGCTTAGTCATCGATAGACGTGGCTGTTAAATCTGGCTGGATATTTTTTTGTTTATCTTCTGATCTTTTTTTACAGGCAGACGTACCGTAAGGACGGAGCCTTTTCCGTCTTCTGAATGGACGCTCAGTTTTCCGTGGTGTTTATCCGAGACTACGTTGTATGCGATAGCCAAGCCCTGTCCCGAGCCTCGTCCGACATCTTTGGTGGTGAAGAAGGGGTCGAAGATTCTTGTGTGCAGCTCTTTTGGTATGCCGCAACCGTTGTCCTCAACCTTGATTTCAGCCCAATCTCCCGTGCTTCGGGTAGTGATACGGATAATTCCTTCTGTTGCGACTGCCTGCATGTTGTCTTCGATGGCATGTGCAGCATTGACAATAAGATTGAGCAGAACCTGACCTAGCTCATCCTTGAGTCCGTCAATCAGAGGTAGCTCTGGGTCGAAATGGGTTTCGATGTTGGCGACATGCTTCCATGTGCTGCCGGTTATATCAATGGTGGTTTGGATAAGTCTATGTAGATCGACAGGCTGTAGTTGACCGTCACCGGGATGAGCAAACTCTCTCATTGCGCTGATGATGCTGGAGATGTCTTTGACCCCCTTCCCGCTCTCTTTTAGAGCGCGCGGTATTTCATCCAGCATGAAATCAAGGTCATCCACTTCCTGCTCATCAGTCGCCGTGCTTTTGTAAGTTTCTATGATCGGTAGTAATTGTGCGAATGAGTCGGCTAAAAATTTAATATTTTCACTAACGTACTGGATCGGGGTGTTGATCTCGTGGGCGATGCCTGATGCCAATTGGCCGATGGACTGTAGCTTTTGTGACTGCAGCAGTTCTGCTTGGGTTGCCTTGAGTTCGGCTAAGGCGAGTTCCAGCTCGGCGCGTTTAGACTCAAGTTCATTCGTACGGGTGGCAACGATATCTTCCAATGCGATATTTTGTTCGAAAATAGCGAAGCCGGAGACGTCATCCGAGATCTGTTGCTCTACCCGCTCCGACAGAATACGGATGGTTTTATCCTGGGCCTTGAGTTTTCGCTCCAGGTCTTCGGCTTGATCTTGCATTATTTTTCTCCGATCGCAAGGCCGGTGAAAGTTTGATTCATATGTAGTGCGTTGAATTGTTCGCCATAGGTGTTGAACCCGACTACCTTATTTCGAATTAATAGTGCACCTATCTGTTCAGTCAAGTCTGTGTTGTCAAACTCCAAACGGCGCAATATACAGTCACAACCAATGATCAAGCCGGTGTTCGGGACCAATTTCCGTATATCGGCAAATGCCTTCTCAGCGACTTCCAGCGGGCTGACTGCTTTCCCGAGACGTAACACTATGCCGCTTGCAATTGCGCAATAGAAGGTCAGGCTTAGATCATCATTGCATCGCTGAATCGAGCGAACGTAATAGTCCGAACCGAGTTTTAACATGACCGGAAAACGCGAATACACATCTGGCGATAGCTCGTCGATTGATATACCCAGACGATTGGCATATGTCTGCGCGGCGGGTTCGCCGTTGAATTCAATGACTGTGCGAGTCTCTACATCGGCCTCTGTGACTACCAGCAACTCTTCCGTGGGAACGAAATGCTGGAACTTGAAGGACGCAAAGGGAGCGTCTGTTTCGAATAAAGCAAACACCGCCGCATTGGTAAGAAAGTGGCCATTGGCAAAGACAAAAGTGGAATGGAATGAGAGGTCGTCACCAGCTGATCCCCCGATCAGGGCGATGTCCGGGAAGCAGTGGTAGAGTGATGCGGTTAATCGCTCCTCCATCAGAGACAATCCGTCGACCAAGAGCACTCCGAAGCGTCGGGAGTCACTGCCATGAGGGATAGGCTCGACCTGCTTTCCGAGAGCGGAAACAATTGCCTGGCAATGCTCAAGCGGCTGGATTACCGCAGTCCGTACCCTAACCGAATCGCCATAGAAACCGGTTGCCTGCAGGCCGTTTGGCTGATAGCCGCCAGGGCCAATGTGGCCGGCCGTGGTGCAGCCAAATACCGGCACGGAAAAGGTCTCGCGAAGAGCCGAGGCCAGCTTTTCCAAGTTGTATTCGACAGTGACAAATAGCATCACTGCCTTCAGTTCAGCGAGGTCAAGTTGTTGCAGTATCTCATTGACTGCGCTGAATTCATCCTTGATCTCAGTCGTTACTGTCTTAGCGGATAATCCCATGAATGTAGCTGTCCTTTTGAGCTAACCAGATTAAACGGATTGAGGTCCCTTTTGGGTAAGTCTAGACGCCTCTTGCCTTAATGTTTCTACTTTTTAGTGATTTCGAAAGTTTTAAACATGACGACGCTCCTGCTCTCTCCCTGGGGCAGAGGGGGCTTGGTGTGGCAGCATTGGCATGAAATGTGAGCTGATATCTGGGTTGCCGGGTTAATAGTATTTGTGATCTAAAGATGCGCTTGTTAGATTCGGGGTATAAGCTGTTCTGGCTGTGCGAGATGAATCTGAACGAATTGGCGCCCCCCGCTTATTAGCTCTCTTGTCAGGCACTTGATGATTGAATATAGATGAAGAATCAGCACTGTGAGTTGAATGCACTGGGATGGAGCGACTGGTTCGCGCAGCATGTAAACTGCGAACCAACGGATACTCTCGCTCGCGTTGTGGCGGTCGACCGTGATCTGTTACTTCTCGAGGATCAGATCGGTCAGTTCAGGGCCAAAATGGCAGGTAGTTATTTTCACCGCCATCGCCTGTCCCATGAGCTGCCATGCGTCGGCGACTGGGTTTGTGTGGAGAAACAGCCGGGCGAAAAGTTCGGTGTGATCCACACTCTCCTTGAGCGCAGGAGTTCGCTGCGCAGAAAGTCGGCTGGGAATGCTGTCGAGTACCAGATGATTGCTGCGAATCTGGACTATGTGGTCATCGTTCAGTCCAGTCACTTCGATTTCAATCTAAACCGCCTGGAACGATATCTTGTCATGGTGATGGATGGCGGAGCAGAGCCCTGTATTCTTCTGACTAAATCAGATTTGGTGGAGCCTGCTGTATTGGCTATGCAGTTGGCGGAAATCGAGTCAATGGGCATCACTGCGCCAATAATACCCATGAGTAATGTGACACGAGAGGGTCTGGAAGATTTCAAGCAGCTGCTGTTACCGGGAAAGACCTATTGTTTTGTCGGTTCGTCGGGGGTTGGCAAGAGCACTCTGATTAATCAGTTGGTTGGTTGCGACAAGATGGAGACCAAGGCTGTCAGCGGAACCGGTGAAGGGCGGCATACGACCGTTCGCCGTGAGCTGATTCGTCTCGATGGAGGCGCGCTGGTCATTGATAACCCGGGAATGCGCGAGTTCGGTATTCTTGGCGCGGAGAACGGGATAGGCAGCAACTACTCCGAAATCACAACCCTCGCGTCCCACTGTCGCTATCATGATTGTAACCATACCGGTGAGCCGGGCTGTGCGGTACTTGCTGCCGTGAATAGCGGTGAAATCAGTCAGGAATCCCTTGATAACTTTCTCAAGCTTAAGAAAGAATCTGCTTTCAACGACATGTCCTATTTCGAGAAGAGAAAGAAAGATCGCGACTTTGGCCGCTACATCAAATCGGCAAAGAATGACTTAAAGAAAAGCTAGCCAGAATCTTCGGGCTTGCCTGTTCATATCGGTGCTTAACCGATTATTTGTGCAGTTGCCCATCACACCATAGAGAAGCGCGCAGCCAGCGTCAAAGGAGAGTCACGCGACTGAACGGCGTCTGCTCAACAGAGCCATCGCGGGAATGATGAAGAGCGAGATCAGTGGTGCTGTAATCATGCCGCCAACGATGGGTGCGGCGATGCGCTTCATGACCTCGGAGCCGGCGCCTTGGTCGATCATGATCGGCATCAGGCCAAAAACAAGTACCAGTACGGTCATCGCTTTCGGTCTGACCCTGAGGGCGGCGCCTTCGACGATGGCAGACTTCAGGTCACTGACGGATCTCATACTCCCTTTTTCCCGATGCTGTGAAATCGCCGCGTTGATATAGACCAGCATCACCACACCGAATTCGCTGGCGATTCCCGCCAGGGCAATGAAGCCGACCGCGACAGCCACCGAGAGGTTGTAGCCGAGCAGTAGCACGGTCCAGAAGCCGCCTACAAGCGCGAAGGGGATACTCAGCATCACGATGAGGGCTTCCGAGGCCCGCTTGAAGATCAGATAAAGCAGGCCGAAGATGATGATCAGGAGTATAGGGATGAGCTGCATAAGACGCGCTTCGGCACGCTGCATGTATTCATACTGCCCGGCCCAGGTGATGGAGTAGCCAGGGGGCAGGGTGAGTTTTTCCGACAGCACGCTTTTGCCCTTGGCGATATAGCTGCCCAGGTCCGTCTCCCGGGTATCGATATAGATCCAGCCGTTGAGTCTTGAGTTTTCGGTTTTTATCAGAGGCGGACCATCCACGATCCGTACTTCCGCCACTTGAGACAAAGGAACCTGCGCGCCGGTCGGGGTGACGATCGGTAGCTCTCGCAATTTACTTACATCATCCCGTTGTTCCCGTGGAAAGCGGATATTGATCGGGTAGCGTTCCACGCCCTCCACGGTTTTTCCGATGTTGATGCCGCCGACTGCGGCGCTGACCATGAGATTGATGTCGTCGATATTGATGCCGAGTCGAGCCGCTTGCAGCCGCTTCGGATAGATCTCCACATAGTGTCCGGAGACGAGCCGGTCTGAGAGTACAGACCGCGTCTCAGGCAGGGTTGATAACAGCTGTTCAACCTCCAGCCCGATACGCTCAATGGTGGCCAGGTCACTGCCTGATACTTTGATGCCGATCGGTGTTTTGATGCCCGTCGAAAGCATGTCGATGCGGGTTTTGATCGGCATCAGCCAGGCGTTGGTCAAGCCGGGAAATTGTACGCTGCTGTCGAGTTCCGCGATGATGTCATCCAGGGTAACGCCTTCGCGCCAGTCTGCTTTTGGCTTCAGGCGGATGATGGTTTCGATCATGGTCAAGGGCGCCGGATCGGTGGCGGTATCGGCACGGCCGATCTTACCGAATACCCGTTCCACTTCCGGTACCTGCTTTATCAGTCTATCGGTCTGCTGAAGCAGTTCCTGGGCTTTGCCGATGGAGAGTCCCGGTAGGGTGGTCGGCATATACATGAGATCGCCTTCGAAAAAGTCGGGCATGAACTCTGTGCCGAGGCCGTTGGCAACCCGCCGCCAATGCGGGGAATCGGCGAACAGACTGCGCCAGTCGTCTCTGAGACTCTCCTGTGCGCGGGTAATCGAGTCGGTGATGTTCTGTCCGCTGTCGAGACCGGCTGAGGCGGCCAGTTGAAACGGCCACTTCAGGGGTTGCAGGATACCGCCAACTCCGTAGAGCGGAATCAACAGCGTGAACACCAGGCAGATGCCCAGCAGGACGGAGCTGCGTGGCAGCCGCAACACGCCTCGCAGCAGCGGTCGATAGATGATGACCAGCGATCGGGAGAGGGGATTCTCACTTTCGCTTGGAATACGGCCACGCAGAAAAAACCCCATCAACACAGGTACCAGGGTCACCGCCAGCAATGCGGAGGCTGCCATGGCGTAGGTCTTGGTGTAGACCAGGGGACTGAACAAGCGGCCCTCCTGACCCTCCAGGGTAAGCACCGGCAGAAAGCTGAAGGTGATGATCAGCAGAGAATAGAAGAGGGCGGGGCCGATCTGTTGGGACGCCTGAAGAACCACCTGCCAATGCTGGTCTCTGGACAGATTGGGGCCAGCCTCTTCCAGTCGTCGATGCACGTTTTCGAGCATGACGATGGCCGCATCGACCATGGTGCCGATAGCGATGGCGATACCGCCAAGCGACATGATGTTGGCATTGATGCCCTGATAGCGCATGACGATGAAGGCGATCAGGATGCCCAGAGGCAGGCTGATGACAGCAACGAAGGCTGATCGCACATGAAACAGAAATAGAAAACAGATGGCGGCGACGACGAGAAACTCTTCGATCAGTTTTACGCTCAGGTTGTCGACGCTCTGTTCGATCAGGGAGGCGCGGTCATAGGTTTCGATAATCTCAACGCCAGCGGGTAGGCCACGCTTAAGCTGTTCGAGCTTCGCTTTGACCCGCTTGATGGTCGCCAGTGCGTTTTCGCCGTGACGCATGACCACAATGCCGCCTGCCACTTCACCCATGCCATCCAGGTCTGCCACCACGCGGCGCATCTCGGGGCCGATCTGAATGTGTGCAATATCCTGCAGCAGGATGGGGATATTCTCCTGCGTCAAGTCGATGGGGATGTGTCGAATATCCGCGGCGGATTTCAGATAGCCGCGGGTGCGCAGCATCAGTTCCATCTCACCCTGCTCGATGACGGAGCCGCCGACTTCCTGATTGGCCCGTTTTACGGCAGTGATGACCTGCGATAGAGGGATGCCCAGTGCACGCATCTTCTCAGGGCTGAGGACGATCTGATATTGACGCACCATGCCGCCCACTGTGGCGACCTCGGCAACACCGGGAAGACTTTGTAACTCGAACTTGAGGAACCAATCCTGCAGGGATCTGAGTTGCGACAGGTCGTGCCGGTTACTGGTATCGGTGAGTGCGTAGCTGTAGATCCAGCCGACCCCCGAGGCGTCGGGGCCGAGTTTGGGTTGCACCCCGGCCGGTAACTCCGCAGAGGATTGGTTCAGATACTCCAGCACGCGGCTTCTGGCCCAGTAGAGATTGGTGCCATCTTCGAAGATGACGTAGATATAGGAATCACCAAAGAAGGAGTAGCCCCGTACCGCCTTGGCGCCGGCGACCGAGAGCAGGGTGGAGGTGATCGGGTAGGTGATCTGATCCTCGACCACTTGCGGTGACTGGCCGGGAAAACTGGTATGGATGATGACCTGTACGTCGGAGAGATCGGGCAGGGCATCGAGCGGTGTTTCGCGTAGAGACTGCCAGCCCCATAGGCCTACGATGAGGCTGGCGATCAGCACCAGAACGCGGTTATCGATAGACCAGCGTATCAATGACGCAGGCATGCTCGTTACTCCGACATACGCAACAGGCTACTCTGGATATTGGACTCGGAGTCGATCAGGAACTGACCGGAAACCACGATCTCCTCACCATCCGCCACCCCGGCGAGAATTTCCACCTGTTGATCGCCCCACAGGCCGGTTTTGACCTCCACTGGCTGAAAGTGCCCCTGGCCCTTTGATTTAACCACAATCTCTCTTTCGCCAGTCTGCATGATTGCTTCACGGGGTAGGGTGATTACGTTCTCTTTACTGGCAGCGGTAGAGAGGTCGACCTGGACGAACATGTTGAGCAACAGCGCCTCATCGGGGTTTGGCACCTCGATACGGGCACGCAGTGTGCGGGTTTTTGGATTGACCTCCGGGTAGATGAACTCCAGATGGCCACGCCATTCGCGGCCTGGAATGGCCGCAGTGGTAATGGTGACTTCCTGGCCCTTTCTGACCCAGGATGCCTGATGTTCGAAGATATCGACCATGACCCAGATTTCGCTCAGGTCGACAATGGTGAACATCGATTCATAGGGCTCGACGTAGCTGCCTTCACTTACATTCAGCTCAGTAATGAGTCCGCCCTGTGGCGCCATGATCTGAACCGTGTTGAGTACCTTGCGGCTCTTCTCGATCCGCATCACGTCCATGGGCGAGACATTCAGCAAGCGCAGTGTATTGCGTAGTTTATCGACTTTGGCTTCGAGTTCTCCCTTGCGCATGGGCTCGTAGCTGACCATGTCCAACTCTTCCAGCGCGGTGATGAGATCGAGCTGCGCCTGGTTGATCCAGGGAGAGTAGAAGTCGAGTAACTCCTCCTTTCGCTCGACGCGATCACCTTCACTGATGTGGTAGAGCCTCTCTATCCAACCACCGGTGCGCGGATGAATGTAGAGTATGCGTTCGTCATCTGCCTTGACGATGCCTTGTGTCTTGATCGATTTGGCGAGAGAACTGCGTTTGGCAGTGTGGGTTCGTACACCCATGTTTTGCATGACACGGTTATTGAGATAGACCTGCGGGTTCTTCTGTTCGGCGCTTGCTCTCTGTTTCGCCACCAGGTCCATACCACATATCGGACAGGAGGCGTCAGGGTCGTCGCTGACAATCTGTGGATGCATCGGGCAGATATAGGTGGTGTCCTCACTGATCGCTGGCAGTTCCTTCTCCGGCATGCTGCTGTGCTCATGCGCAGGCTTCTCTTGCGCAATCGGTCGATGGCTTTCGCTGAGAGGCGCAGGTGAGTGCATCTGCTTTTGAGACATGTCCGGCGATGGGGCGGTGGACTCCCAGAAGGGTGTGGGCTTTTTGTCTGCACTATCTGCCATCGAGTAGGCCGACTCGGCGTGATGATTCATGCTTTCTGTCATGCCGGCGGGAGAGTTCATGGGGGTGTCTTGCGCGGTCTGAGGGACCAGGAACATTCCACAGATGGAACAGCGTCCTGGCGCCATAGCCGTCTCATCGGGATGCATGGGGCAGACATAGACAGTCTGCCTGGGCGCATGATTGTGGCTGTCGTGGTTATACGTGGCATCCTGTTTCGATGACTCATCGGCGTCACTGACTGGCATCAGGTGCATACCACAGATGGGGCAGTCATCTGGCTGATGGCTGGTGATCTCCGGGTGCATCGGGCACTGGTACTTTTCTGTCGAGGAAGCCTCATGCATGCCCATCATCGCAGAGTGCGATGTGCCGCTGGGGTGATGCGCAGCGTGGTTATGATTTTCTTCGTCGGCTTGGGCGGTTAAGGCTATCAGTAGCACGAAACAACTGAGCAGGAGTGCAGCAATGCTGTGGTGATGCCCCTTGGCCTGTGGCAGTGACCAAAGGATCACAGATGTCGAGGTAGCATGATCAGCGGAGTTCATCCAGGTAGGCTTCATGACGACATCCCTTTTCTCTGGTGGTTTATTTAAATGACTACTCGATGGAAATCAGATTGATATCGAAAATCAGTGAGCTGTATGGCGGGATCACCGGCGGCCGACCCTCTTCACCATAGGCAAGCTCATAGGGTATGAATAACTGCCAACGCGCACCCTGCTTCATCAGTTGCAGGGCTTCGGTCCAGCCTTTGATCACACCTTTGACCTTAAAGCTCGCCGGCTTCCCCCGTTTGTAGGAACTGTCGAACTCGGTACCGTCGATCAATTTTCCCGTGTAGTTAACCACCACACTATCGGTCGCTTTCGGATGCACGCCACGACCTGGTTCCATGATGCGATATTGCAAACCGCTTTCAGTGGTGACGATATCGGATCGCTTCTTGTTTTTTTCATGAAAGGCGTGGCTCTGATCAATCAGCTCCTGTCTCAGCGCTTCCTTCTGCTTGCGCTTCTGCTCGGCCAGACGCTTGCCGAGCTCAGCCGTGACCTGCTTCATCTCCGCAGGGGTGAGGAGAGTCTCGTCTTCATTTATGGCATCCAGTATGCCCTGTATGACTGCATCGGGGCGGACCTCGATATCCTGGTACTTGAAGTCGCTGCCTATCTGGTAGCCAACGCTATAGTTGATCTTCGCCGTGTCGTCAGGCAAAGGTGCAGGCTCTTCTGCCATCGCAGAGAAGGCTGTAACGGTAAGCGCCAGAAGTGATGAAGAGAAAATGTTCATCTTTATTATTTGCCTTGCGGAGGTTAATAGAGCCTGGTCATCCGTGAACGTCTCAGCTGAGCCGGTGCAATGTGGTTTGCAGTTCAAAAGACCCAGGATTCCAGGTTGTTAAATGCTCTGTTGTTGAAAATTAAATCATAGGTAAGATTATGATTCTACAAGGTTATTGCAGCATACAGCAGGTGATTCCGGTGATATGGGGGTTACTATGTATTTGAGGCTGGAACAGGGTGTATTTTTAAGCCGTATTGAGGATCTACTGGTGCGAAAGATGGATAATGGTTTCTGACTGATCACGAGCGTGGCGCCGATAAAATAAAAAAGCTCTTCACGGCGCGAGTAAACACTGCAATCGTCATATTTTCGAATTATCGTTAACGACCCAAAAAGGCTTCGGGTAATTCACTACTTTCAGGGGAAACTGGATGTTGTGTCTATTCAAACAAACCGCCATTGCGCTTGCCTGCTGTGCCTTCGGTTCAGCATACGCAGACTCAATTGTGAAATATGAAAAGATCGATCCTGATGGTGTGAAAGAGCGTGTCACAATTTCGATCAGCGGTCGATGGTTGAGAATCGATCAGGAGCCCAAAGGAGAGACAGACTATACGCTGATGGATACCGGGCGCATGCTGATGTTCGAAGTGGATGATGACACAAAGAGCTTCCGTCAGACCCGTACCGGCATGTTCTATTGGCCAAAGGATATACAACCCAAGCTCAGACCGGAGCGGGAAAAAGCCATGATTGGGGGTGTCCGCTGCCAGATAGTAAAAGAGTTGGGGGCAGAGAAGCCGATTGCAAAACACTGTATGGCAGCTGGTTCAGCTATCGGTCTCAACGAACGTAAAACCAAAACGCTCTCCCGCCTGTTTCTTGTGGCCCGGCGCATGGGGTTGGGGTGGGGCGGAGTCTCGACAACGGATGAGCGGCAGGTGTCCGTCAGTTCTCGAAACCTGGAAAATTCCAGCAGCCTGACGTTTCTCGAGGTTGAGCATAAACCCATACCCGACAGCCTGATGAAAATACCGGATAGTTACAAACCCGTGGTGGTGAAGCAGAAGAAGAAGAGCGATAAGCAGGAGTGAAATTGCAGGGGTAACGCTTGAAGACGTTACGGTAAAACTGGTAATCCACGACTGGTATTGAAATGTAGGCTCACTGTTCTCCTGCCAACAATCGGATAAAGCGTAACATTGCGAATCTCAGTGCTTGAGGAAGCGGAAATAACGCCGAGCTAAATGGCGCCAATGGAGCGCAGCGGAATTGGCGTCTATTTTTGAGCGTCGTGTTATGTGATTATTCATCAGTAAGCCTGCAAGATGCTTTTTGTGCAAAAGCAATCAAAGCAAACGAAAATATAGATTATTCCGCAATCAGCTAAATCATAGTTATCCCCGATTGAGTCCAGCTGGCCGTAGAAAGTCATTTTCTTGCCACAGCAGCAAGGCCATTCTTCTTCTTGAATGAAGTCAGGTTTTCCACCCAGCTTATGCCTTTTACCCGCTTCGTCATTGTATTTGTAACCAATGGCAGCTCTTGCTGCTTCGGTTTCCGGGGACGGGACCAGTTTGATTTCCGGTATTTCCATATTCACCTTTCACACATAACGCCTGGGCTCACTGGAGAGCGACCGAAGGGAGCGAATCCAGTGCAGCCCCTTGTTAACTGCTGTACTCCCAGTAATCAAGATATCCATCATCTACAGAGAACCTACCTTCTTCAAATACTGCAAGTTTAGAAAAAAACCACTCTTTAAAGGAATTTGATATCCCTCTTTCGATCTCTGAATCATGCACATGCATTACAATTTCTCCAGACTCTAGATCAATTGAAAGATGATCTCCTTCACAATCAGTGATTGGAAGGTATTTACGCCCCCACCACTCAACTGGGCCGACATCATTACTTTCATTGATTTCGTTGAGCATTTGATATGTTTCAATAATTGCATGTGTTGATAACAGAGTACCTTCCTCGCACAAAGTTTGCAGTCGGCTAGGATCTTCCTGACCGTTATGGACAAGAAGAAATGACCTAAAATCATCTGGCAATGAATAGCCTACTTCCTCTTCGAGCGCCATCATCTCAAGTTCCGTGGCAGGATTATTGAGAGTTTCTAATACAGAGGGAACGTTATCACTCAAATACCCTTCAATTTTCATCCATGTTTCGTTCATGCTCATTACTTATGTGCAGTTAACGTCGCAAATCAGCCGCGTGGCTTTTTGCGTCGGCTGAATTTGCATGGTTATGCGGCACTCTATTTACAGATTAACGTTCCCTCGCAATAGGTTTCGTAACAAAAC
>JARRNY010000041.1:0-19420 GCA_037384445.1 Candidatus Thiodiazotropha sp. | reverse complement strand
TTGCGCAGGTCGGCGATCTCAGTGGGCTCTGGCAGGTCACGCCCCCAGTTGATACCGAAGTAGTGTTTGCCGTCCTGGTTGGCTCCGGCGCTGAAGTCGGCCATTTGCGCCACGCTGCGGTCGACGATGCAGGGGATCGCCAGATCGACCGGGCCGAGGGAGCCGGGACCGGCGCCGATGGCGGCGCGGATCTCTGCCTCCTCGGCGAACTGCAGCGGGGAGGCGACCTGGGGCAGGTGATCGGCCTTGATCTCGTTCAGCTCGTGGTCACCGCGTACCAGCAGGGCCACCAAGTCGTAGTCCATCTCTTCGGCGGCTTTGACCACCAGGGTTTTCACTGTCTTCTCAATGGGCTGATCAAACTGCTCCACCAACTCCTGGATGGTTTTTGCGTCGGGGGTGTCGGTCAGGCTCATCTCCTGGGACGGGGCGGGCCGCTCACCTGCCGGGGCGACGGCTTCAGCCAGCTCCACATTGGCGGCGTAGTCGCTCGCGGTGGAGAAGGCGATGGCATCCTCGCCCGAGTCGGCCAGTACATGGAATTCGTGGGAGCCACTGCCGCCGATGCTGCCGGTGTCGGCCGCCACCGGGCGGAAGTCGAGACCGCAGCGGCTGAAGATGCGCGAATAGGTGGCGTGCATCACCTCGTAGGTCTGCTGCAGGGAGTCCTGGTCCAGATGGAAGGAGTAGGCGTCCTTCATCAGGAACTCGCGGGCGCGCATGACGCCGAAGCGCGGACGTACCTCGTCACGGAACTTGGTCTGAATCTGGTAGAAGTTGACCGGCAGCTGCTTGTAGCTGCGCAGCTCATTGCGCGCCAGATCGGTGATGATCTCCTCGTGGGTGGGGCCGTAGCAGAACTCCCGGTTGTGGCGATCATGCAGGCGCAGCAGCTCGGTACCGTACTGCTCCCAGCGACCCGACTCCTGCCATAACTCGGCGGGTTGTACCGTCGGCATCAGCACTTCCAGGGCACCGGCCCGGTTCATCTCCTCGCGCACGATGGCCTCAACCTTGCGCAGCACCCGCAGGCCCAGCGGCAACCAGGTGTAGAGTCCGGCGGCAAGCTTGCGGATCAGGCCGGCGCGCAGCATCAACTGGTGGCTGGCGGTCTCGGCATCAGCGGGGGTTTCCTTGACGGTGTGCAGGGGGAACTGGGAGGTGCGCATGGGTATGGATCAACCTGGTTGTCTAAAAAGAGGTGATTCTATCCCGCTTCACTGGATGGGTCACGGGGAGAGGTCTTCGCCGGGATAAGCCCTGGCCTGCGATGGCTGCACTTGAGCGTCAGTCAACGGCTGAAACGATCCGATTCGCCGGCAGGCCGGAGGAGGGCTGTTTGGGTCAGATGCGAATGGCACTTACTTAAGCTGTTTTGGTGGGGCAGGGCCCCACCCTACACCCTGAATTGAACGGTAGGGTGGGGCCCTGCCCCACCAAAATCTATTGTTTAAGCCAAGTGGAAGGGGTGTCTTGGCGCTTAAGTAAGCGCCATTCGGGTCAGATGCAGTTCGCCATGTTGCTTTTCGATTCGCAGGTTACGACATCAGCCAGGATATGGTCGTGTTGCCGAGTCATGCTGATAGTGGTCGCCTGCTCATTTTTACCGTAGCCGCCAATGGACAGACGGTAGCTCTGGCCATCGGTGAGCTGAAAGGTCTGCCTTATCAGTTGTGCGTTATTTTCCGGACCGACGGAGAATGCGAGGACGACTTTGTAGATCTCTCTATCCACTGTGTAAAAGGCACTCGCATAGCGGTCTGCATAGCGCAAGGTCATGGCGGTCCTGGGTGATTCCATCACGATCTGTTCGGCCATCGCAAAGGGGGCCGTCATCGTCAATGTGACGGCAATGAGCAAAGGTAAACGCTTCATGCTGGGTTCTCTGGTCAGGTCTCGATTAAAGGGATATACCTGTCGGGCGGTGCATGACATCGAAGGTAAAAAGCAGCCGGCACGATATAAGTTTGACGATCATTAAGTCAATCAGAATATTATGAAGTTATGGCTAACGCCGTGTCAGTGAAGCGTCAGACGCTCCACCAGGGAAGTAAAGGTCTGGCCCGAACGTTTCACCCGGGAGCGCAATCAGATGCACTTCAATGCAATTGCAGCCGCTGCTGCTGATCATAATGTCTCTGATAAGTCTCACTGGTAGTGACTAGATCCAGGTGGCTGCCAGACTCGGTAATGCCGCTCTCCTGTAGCAGGAGGATCTGGTCCATCTGCTCCAGGCCGTGAACCCGATGGGTGACCAGCAGCAGACTGCGCCCTTCGCACCACTGCAGGATGTTCTGCATCATCAGCTGTTCCGTGTGGGGATCGAGACCCTCCGTGGGTTCGTCGAGGATCAGAATCGGCGCATCCTTGAGTAGGGCGCGGGCAATGGCGAGACGGCGCACCTGGCCGCCGGAGAGGCGCAGGCCGAGCTCGCCGACCGATGTTTCGTAGCCGTCAGGTTGGGCAGCGATGAAGTCGTGGATCATGGCCTGACGACAGGCGGCTTCGATAGCGTCCTGTGTGGCCTCGGGGTTGGCCAGCCGAAGATTGTCTCGGATGCTGGCATTGAAGAGGTGGTTGTACTGGGTCGCCACCGCAATCTTTTCACGCAGGGTCTCACCGGTGATGGCGCTGTAGGGGATGCCGCCGAGGCTGATCTCTCCCGAGTCAGGAGCGCGAAATTTGAGCAGCAACTGAAGCAGCGTGGTCTTTCCGCTGCCACTGGGGCCGATCAGAGCCAATTTACCGCCGACAGGCAGGGTCAGATTCAATCCTTGCAGTTGTGGGGAGTCTGCACCGGGATAGGTGAAGATTACTTCCTTTAAATTCAGCGTCAGGTCGTCACTCAATTTGGCGGGTGATGCAGGCTCCTGCACCGCCGGCTGATTGTCGACCAGATCAAACACCCGGCGTGCGGCAGCCAGGGTTTCGCCCAGACCCTGAAAGGCGGCGGGCAGGGGAGCGATGGCTTCAAAGCTGGCGAGGGTGAACAGCGCCAGCATGGCAAGCTGTACCGGTGGCAGCTCGCCGCTGCGAACCATCGGAATGGCGCTTATTGCAATCAGCCACATGGCCAGATTGGCGCAGAATCCAACCGCGCCCTGGGCGATGCCATCGAGCTGGCTCATGCGGGTTTGTGCCTGTGACAGGTCGAGGCTCAAGCGCTCAAGGTGCCTGGCATGACGAACATCCGCAGCGTCGATCAGCAGCTCACCCATGCCCTGCAGGTCGTTGACCAGGCAGGTGCGCAGATCGCTGCTGAGGTGGTTGATGCGTTCACCCGTTGGCGCACCCAGCCGGTTCAGCAGCAGGGGCAAGGCGACCCCGGCCAGCCCCAGAAGCGCCGCCTCGATAAGCGCCAGACGGGGGCTGAACCAGAACAGGAAGATCACGAAGACCAGGCTGGAGGCGAATGCGACCAGCGTTGGCAACAGCAATCGCAGGTAGAAGTGGTCAAGGGTATCGATGTCGGCGCGCAGGCGGCTCAGCAGATCGCCGCTACGGTAGCCCTCCAGCACCGCTGGGGCGAGAGGTTCAAGCCGTTGGTAGAACCAGACCCGCAGGGTGGAGAGCAGACGCAGTGTCGCCTCGTGGGTTACCAGGCGCTCGCCATAACGGCCAAGGGTACGCACGATAGCGCAGGCACGGATCACCGCTGCTGGCGTGAAATAGTTGATGCTGACCCCGGCAATTCCTGCCAGCGCCATGGCGGCGATGAACCAGCCTGAGAGCGCCATCAGGATGACATTGGCCAGCAGAGTGATGAAGGCGATGAGACCACCCAGCAGCAGCCAGCCACGGACGGGGCGCAGGATCTGCAACAGCCGAAGAATAGGGCTCATGCGGTCTCTCCTGCGTAGGCGCAAGCCAGCCGGTAATAGACACCCCGGTTCTCCAGTAAGTCGTCGTGGTTACCTTCCTCCACCAGCTGTCCCTGATCGAATACCAGGATGCGCGGTATCTGTCGCACGGTACGCAGACGATGGGCGACCATGATCAGGGTGCGGCCCTGAGCCAGGGTCCCGATGGCCTGCTGAATCAGTTGTTCGCTCTCCAGATCGAGATGGGCAGTGGCTTCGTCGAGTATCACAAGTGGCGCATCCTTGAGAAAGGCGCGGGCCAGGGCGATACGCTGGACCTGGCCACCGGAGAGTCCATGGCCCCCTTCGCCGATGAGGGTGTGGTAGCCCCGTGGCAGTTGTTGGATAAAGGCGTGGGCATGGGCGAGTTTGGCCGCTTGTTCCACCTGGCTCAGATCGGCTTCGGGGCGGGCCAGGCGTATGTTGTCGGCAACGCTGCCGTGAAACAGATGGGCTCGTTGCGGCACCCAGGAGAGATGTCGGTGCCAGACACTGGGTTCGAGAGTCGTCAGTGGTTGTCCGTTGATGCGGATTTGGCCCTCGCCAGGTGAGTGAAATCCGAGCAGCAGGTTGAGCAGTGTGCTTTTGCCGGCGCCGCTGGGGCCGACGATGGCTATTTGTTCTCCGGGGGCAATGCTCAGATCCAGTTCCTGCAAGGCGCGGCGTCCGTCCGCATAGCGGAAGCCGACGCCACACAAGCAGATTCCGATGGCACCTTCGATCAGCAGGGGTTGCTTGCTCTCTGCATGGCTGTCAGGTAGCGGGGCTTGGAGAATGTCGAGCATCTTCTCGGCGGCACCGATGGCGGCCATACGTGCATGGTAGTGGGTGCCCATGTTGCGTAGGGGTAGGTAGAACTCGGGGGCCAGCAGCAGAACGAAGAAGCCGTAGAGGAAGTCGAGTTCACCCCAGAAGAGGCGAAAACCGATCAAAACCGCCACGATGGCAATGCTGACAGTGGAGAAGAACTCCAGAGCGAAGGCCGAGAGGAAGGCGAGGCGTAATACGGACATCGTTGTCTGGCGGTAGTCATCGGAGATGCGGGCAATCACTTGCGCCTCGCGCCGGCTGGCGTTGAACAGTTTGAGACTGGTCAGTCCCTGAATGGTGTCGAGAAAGTGGGCGCTCATGTGCGCCAGCTTTTGCCAATGTTGCTGGTTGCGCCGTTCGGCCCCCTTGCCGATGAGAATCATAAAGAAGGGGATCAGCGGTGCGGTACAAAGCATCACCAGGCCGGAGATCCAGTCGATGGGGAAGACGAAGACCAGGATCGACAGAGGTACCAGGGCCATCAACGAGATTGCCGGCAAAAATCCGGCATAGTAGGCCTCCAGGGCCTCGATGCCGTCGCTCAGGGTGTTGACCAGCTCGCCGGTGCGTTGCTCCGACAGGTAGGCCGGACCCAGTTTGCGCAGCTTGTCATACAGTGTCTTGCGCAGGCTTGTTTTGACCTGCTGGGCAGCATCATGGGCGAGCCTTTCTGCGGCCCAGGTTAGTACGGCTCTGGTGATGAACAGGATCAATAGCGCCCACAGCCAGGGCATCACATCGCCCAGGGAGCGCTGATCGAAGATGACGCCTGAAACCACCTGAGCCAGGCAGCCGGCCTGCAGGATCAGCAGCCAGCCTGAGAGGGTACCAAGCCCGACTGCCAGCTTGAGTTTGTTGCCGGCGAGGGGTTTCTGCGCTTTCAGCCATTGGGCGGGCATGAGGTGCTCAGAGGTTGATGTTCAGGGCTGTTCTCGCCATAAAGCGCAATGATCAAAGGCTGCTTAAATTAACTACCCTTTGGCTTCATTGCGCTTCATGGTTCTCTCTCAACGAATTGAGAAGCTTGTGCGGCTTAGTCCTTTATCGAAACCGCATGGGTCTCCTCAATATAGGCAATCTCCGCCTCGGTCAACTCCACGTTGTCATAACCGGTGATCATGGTCTTGATGTAGTGGGTCGGCGTCTTGCCGGTTGTAGTCATGTAAACATGAATGATGACGAAGGTGCCCATCAGATAAGCCGCCGCAGTGTGCACGAAAGCAATCAGGGTCAAGCCCTGGCCAGACCAGCTGTAGACACTCCACAGATCGTAGAGCAGGTAGACGATACCGGAAGCCCAGAGCGCTGGTCCGATCAGCAGCATGAAGCTCATGTAGGCCAGTGATTGAAGGGCGTTCTGCTTGCGTTGCAGACCTTTCTTGTAGGGGTGGGGCTCGCCAACCAGGATGCCGTAGGCGTAGAAGCGGATCACCTTCATCACACCCTCTTTGAAAAGGTATTGGCGCCACTGGCCGGTAGTGAAGTTCCAGAAGGTGGTGAAGATCCACAGCACAATCAACATCAGAGCGGCGTAGGTATGCACCGTGACTGCAGTACGGAAATCGAGAAAGTTGTGCAATCCGTGTAGACCCAGGCCGGTATAGAAGAGGGTGAAGATCAGCAGGGCCTGTGACCAGTGCCAGAAACGCTCGTAGCGGGTGTAGAGCATGACATAGTGTTTCTCGCCCCGTTGTTTGTAAGTGGCAGTGTTTGCATGATTGTTCATGAGGCGTCTCCGTGAGAATCTTTCTTGCTGAAGAGCTTGCGCATCAGGCCGTGCAGCAAGACGCCGACGAGGGCCCCGCCCAGTGCGAAGTAACCCAGAATATCGAGCCAGCTGAAGTGGTCGCGGCCCGGCATATAGAATCCTTTAAGACTTTCAAGGCGCCCATCACGGCTGTGGCACTCGGCGCAGTCCATGGCCTCTGTTTTCGGCGCCACCATGTGAGTGATGGGCCAGTAGGAGTAGGTCTCGACAAAACCGTATTCGCCACTGTAGGGGATGTTGTTTTTCTCCATGCCGACCTTGATGGCGCGGCCGAAGTCATAGTTGCCCCAGTAGGCGTCCTTGTCGTCTCCCCACAGGTGCATGTAGACCAGGGTATTGTTGCCTTTGTCGTAGGGCTGCACCGTGTGCATTTGCTTGAAGGGCCAGATGCGCGAGGTGCCATCTCCATACGAACCCTTGAAGCTATTGACCTCGACCGGTCCATTGGCGGGATCGAAGTGGGTGTCGATGGTGGTGTAGATCATCTGACCGTCGAACCAGTCGTAGTAGGGAACCAGGTTTTCGCCGTACTCGAAGGTGCCCTTGATCGACTTGTAGGTGGCGCGGTGTTCGCCGTTGCCCTGGGTGTAGTTCTTCTCCTTGTAGCCTTCGCCGTTCTTGGTCTTGCCGGCGGTGCGCCAGTCCCAGTCGGTCTTGGTGGCGACGCCACCGCGGGCGATGGTGGGAATGTGGCAGGTCTGACAGGCGATCTTGTCCACATGGCCGTTGAGCTTGATGCCCACCAGTTCATCTTTCTCGTGGGGCGTCTCGCTATGGCAGGACTCGCAGGTGGCGACATCGCGGCGTTCGCCCGGTTTGCCCAGTCCTTCGGTATCGTGGGCCATCACATTGTAGCGGCTGCCGGCCCACAGATGCTGCTTGGTCACGTGGCAGGTGGTGCAGGCGAAGTTGGGGCCGTCGGCGTCCATGTGGACATCGAGTTCGTGGTCGGGAAACTTCAGCGAGGAGTCGAGGTCGCCGTGTTTGACGCCATCGCCGCCACCGCCGTAGAAGTGGCAGGCGCCGCAGTTTTCACGCCCCGGTTTGCCGACGCTCTGTGCGACCTTGTCCCACTGGATCGGCTGCATGCCCTCGAACATCACCGAACAGGCCTTGTTGCCCTGTGTCGGAGGTGTTTTGTAGTAGGTGCCGGTGCGGTCGTGACAGACCAGGCAGTCGATGTTGTCCTGATTGGTGAAATCGAAGTTGCTGTCTTTCATGCCGTAACCGGCATGGCACTGGGCGCACATGCCCTCGTTACCGCGGGCGTTGGTGCAGAAGGTGTTGATCAGATATTTCTTGCCCAGCTTCTGCCCGGTTTCCGGATTGTCATACTCCCAGGTCCAATGGATCGACTTCATGAAGTGACGACCCGCTTCGGTATGACATTTGAGACAGGCCTTGGTCACTTCCGGTCCACTTTCGAAGGGACCCTGCAGGGATTCGAATTTACTGTGATCGGCGGTGGACTCCCCGTCATCGCGGATACTCGGTTTGGTATCCGTGACGATGCGGAAGTTCATGTTCGCGTCAGCAGGAGCTGTGCCGGCCTCGTGGTCGGTGCTGGCCTGTAATTGGTTTGAAATTCCCAGTATAAAGGCGGTCAGACATGCCAAAATACCGGACCTGATGTCCAGTTTTCGTTGTTTATGCATCTTCATTTCCGTGATGACGGTTAATGACCGCGACACATAAACAGCGTGGTCCGGTCTTGATCTAGGGTAAAGCGACCCGGGCTTGTAGGCCCGGGTCTATCTGCGATCAAGGATTGCGATCTCCCTGATCGTCGTCAGGGTACTCAGCCTCGTACCACATGACATTGATAATTCCCAATGCGAGCGCCAGCAGGACGCCCAGTATCCATGTGAAATACCACATCTGTTGTTCCTCTCTCGGTTTGAATCAGTAAGCGGATGTTCTTTCCTGCATCTCCTCAATGGAGAGGCGTCCCCACATCTTGCGGTAGTTCCAGATCGTGTAGCTGATGACGATGGGCAGGAAGATCACCACTGCCCAGAACATGACGCTCAGGGTCAGATGACTGGACGGCGCATCCCAAATCGTCAGGCTACTGCCCAGATCGGTGCTTGAAGGCATGATGAATGGGAACAGGGAGATCCCCGCAGTCATGATGACACCGGTGATGGCCAGCGAACTGGTAAAAAATCCCCAGCCCGGGCGGTCGGCCCGTGACAGCAGGATGGTCATGATGACGCCGGCGAATCCGAGGACAGGGAAGGCCATGGTCAGCGGGTAGGTGGCATAGTTGGCGAGCCATGCGCCGGGCATCACCTCGACGGTTTTGGCTAGAGGGTTGGGCAGTGCGTCGAGTGCCGGCTGGGAGATGATCGACAGGCCGTCGATGCCCATTGCGAGCCAGATACCGTCTATGGCGAAAGCGCCCATCGCGGCGACGCCGGTCCATAGTATCCAGCTCTTCACCCGCTCGCTGACCACCCCGCTGGTACGCATCTGTATCCAGATGCCGCCGTGCATGGTCAGCAGCGAAAAACTGACCACACCCGCCAGCAGGGGGAAGGGGGTGAGCAGCTCGAAGAATGAGCCGGTGTAGTAGGCGCGCAGCAGCTCGTCGAGATGGAAGGGGACGCCGAGTAGCAGATTGCCGAAGGCGACGCCGAAGACCAGCGAAGGCACGGCGCCACCGACGAAGAGCCCCCAGTCCCAGGCATTACGCCAGCGGGCATCGCCCAGTTTACTGCGGTAATCGAAGCCAACCGGTCGAAAGAAGAGAGCGAACAACACCAGCAGCATGGCCACATAGAAGCCGGAAAAAGCCGCTGCGTAGACCGCCGGCCAGGCGGCGAAGATGGCGCCGCCGGCCGTGATCAGCCATACCTGGTTGCCATCCCAGTGCGGGCCAACGGTGTTGATCATCAGGCGTCGTTCATCGTCGGTCCTGCCAACGAACGGCAGCAGGTTGCCGACGCCCATGTCCATGCCGTCGGTGATGGCGAAGCCAATCAGCAAGACGCCGACGAAAAGCCACCAGATCAGTTTCAGAATTTCATAATCGATAATCATTTTTTCTACTCCGTCATGCGGTCGCGCTGGCGTTCTGTTCCAAGTGATAGCGTCCGGTGCCCAGTGAGCTGGGTCCCTTGCGCGCGAAGTGGAACATCAGCCACATCTCGATCACCAACAGGAAGGTATAGAAGCCGATGAATCCAACCAGGCTGAAGATCAGATCGCCAGGCGTGAGGGAGGAGGTGGCGAGGAAGGTCGGTAGCACCTCGCCGATAGCCCAGGGCTGCCGGCCGAACTCGGCGACGAACCAGCCGGTTTCGCAGGCGATCCAGGGCAGGGGAATGGAAAAGAGAGCCAGACGCAGCAGCCAGCGTTTCTGCTCGATCACGCGGCGAGCGTTGTAGTAGAAGGTGGCCAGTAGAATGAAGAGCATAGTGAATCCGGCGGCAACCATGATGCGGAAAGACCAGAATAGCGGCGCCACCTTTGGAATGCTGTTCTTTACTGCCAGGGCGACCTGTTCATCGGTTGCGTTGGCGACATCCTCGGTATAAGCCTTCAGCAGCAACCCGTAACCCAGGTCGGCCTTGTGCTCCTCGAACATGGCTCGGTTGGCTTCGGTGTCATGCCCGTTGCGCAGTCGCTGCAGGTATTGGTAGGCGACCATGCCGGAGCGTATGCGCCCCTCGTTCTCATGCATGATCTCTTTCAGGCCCATGACCTCTTTAGTGGTGGAGCGGGTGGCGATCAGGCCAAGCGCATAGGGGATTTTGATTGCGGTCGTGGTCTCTTCGGCCTCCTGGTCGGGGAAGGCGATCAGGTTGAAGCCAGCCGGCGGTGTCTGGGTTTCCCACTCTGCTTCGATGGCGGCCAGTTTGGTCTTCTGCACATCGCCCAACTCATAACCCGCCTCGTCGCCCAGTACGATGACCGACAGGATGGAAGCAAGTCCGAAACCGGCGGCGACAGAAATAGAGCGTTTGGCAAACGCCACATCGCGTCCTTTCAGCAGGTAGTAGGAAGCAATACCCAGAACAAACATGGAGCCGGTCACATAGCCGGCGGCGGCTGTATGGATGAACTTGACCTGCGCTACCGGGTTCAGTACAAGGTCGACAAAGCTGGTCATCTCCATGCGCATGGTCTCGTAGCTGAACTCGGACCCTACCGGATTCTGCATCCAGCCATTGGCCACCAGAATCCACAGAGCGGAGAGGTTGGTGCCCAGTGCAGTGAGGAAGGTCACCAGCAGATGCTGGCGTTTGCTCAAACGCTCCCAACCAAGGAAGAACATGCCGATGAAGGTGGATTCAAGAAAGAACGCCATCAGCCCCTCGATAGCGAGCGGTGCACCGAAGACATCACCCACGTAATGAGAGTAGTAGGACCAGTTGGTGCCGAACTGAAACTCCATGGTCAGGCCGGTGGTAACGCCCAAGGCAAAGTTGATGCCGAAGAGTTTGCCCCAGAACTTGGTCATGTCCCGGTAGATCTCCTTGCCGGTCATGACATAGACCGATTCCATGATGACCAGTATCCAGGTCATGCCGAGGGTGAGGGGTACAAAGATGAAGTGATAGAGCGCGGTGGCAGCGAACTGCCAGCGTGACAGCTCTATCATGGACGGATCTAACATGTGCGTTCTCCCAGGTTTCTATACCGCTGCTGCGGTCGGATGCTAGTTGCATTCTCCATGCCATTCTGCGAAAGCCAAATATTACAATGGGTTACGGTCCTGTTGTGGCAAGGTAAGGCGCCGGCTGTGTGTCTTGCCTAAGAGTAACAAGGGTTAAGCCGCAGCGAGACAAATACGGCAAACCGTCACAGACATCCAACACACAGCCGGCTAGACAGAGATTCGACATCCCGCGGAGACGAGGTTGACGAAGCTGCCTGGAAGGGCACTATAGAAACGCTTTCCGATAACGGTCATTGATGCATCGCAAAAACAATATGAACTGTAAGTGATTGTTGCGATTGATAAAAATCAATGGGCGGTTGTTGGTATGGGGAGGGATGCCCAATCAGGAGGGGTAAGGACACGCAAGATGGGAAGTTATGTTCGAATCACCTCGTGGAGCGGGTGCTGTCGGTTTTCACCCGGCAATAGCAAACTTGTTTTAGCAGGAACGAAATGCCGGGATTCGGTTGAATTGGGAGTGCCTATCGCTCTCTGGGATCGCAGTCGAAGGTAAGGCCCTAGAAGGTTTTTCCGTTCCATCCCCACAGGTGGCGCTCCGCGTCACTGAACTCGATGTAGATTCTGTCGCTGGCGATCGTCAGCTGCTGCGAGATCAGGTCCGATAAGATCTGCGAGAACTCGGCGGTGCGGTCCTGTGGCAGGCCAATGCTCTTCAGCTCCAGATAGGCCAGGGCTCCATCCTCGCCCGCGAATAGCATCTGCGGGTTGTAACTAAGGTTGACCATGACATAACGCTCAGGTTTGCCGAGCATGGTGGCTACGGTTTCGGAGGCTTGCTTGAGCAGCGACTTCGACAGGCTGCTGTCTATCTCCTGGTTGGTGGTGATGGTGAGTAGTGGCATAGGTCAGCCCCCACAATTGGATTTGATGTGATCGCGTTCCTGCTGCATGAGGCTCTGACGCTCCTCTTCGGACAGGCGGCGGTACTCCCCGTCCATTTTGTAGCGTCGGTTGCCCAGGCCCTCCAGTTTGCGCAGATTGGAATGGGCTGCATCACAGTTGTGCCGTTTGAGTGCCCGCTCTTCTTCAGTCTCCTTGAGTTTCTCTTTTTCCATTTCGCGGTCTTCGGCGCTATCGGCCAAACTCTGCCGCAGCTGATTGAGGCGAGACTGACCGCTTTGAGGGTTGCTGGATTTGCTCCCGCGCAGTTTCACTCGCTCACTACTCTTCTGATCGGGAGGCGGAGTCTGGGAGTAGGTCACTACGCCCTCTTCGTTGACCCATTTATAGGTCTCGGCGATGAGGGGTTGAGAAGCGAGGAGCAGCAAACAGGCAAGCAGGGTGTTTTTCACAGTCATATCCTTTTTGGAAAAGGCTTCTTACAGCGGTTTCATTATGGGACAAGCATGATGAATAGCAAACTCAGGTGATGGAGCAGGGTGCGAAATTGTGAACCCGTTAAGTGCTGGAAAATTACCTGTAGCGATAAGGGGTATTCGCGAGTGAATCCCTTTTTCTGTCGGCAGGCTTTGAGTTTACTCGGGAGGGGAATCCCCGCGCGAGCTTCAAAAGCTCGTCCTGGTCGGTAATTAATCCGGTTGTAAGGCCATAAGCGCTTGACCAATATAAGCAATATTAGTATTTTGCACTGTTCCTGTTTTGGTTTTTGGTCGGCGCACCGCCGGCTTGATTGGAGGCGTCTGACGTGGAACTCAGCGGTGGCGAGATCATCGTTCAATGCTTGAAAGATGAAGGTGTCGAGCACATTTTCGGCTACCCGGGTGGGGCTGTACTGCACATCTATGATGCCATCTTCAAGCAGAAGGACGTCAAGCATATTCTGGTTCGCCATGAACAGGCGGCCGGCCATGCTGCAGACGGCTATGCGCGGGCAACCGGCAAGCCGGGCGTGGTGCTGGTGACCTCCGGCCCAGGCGCGACCAATGCGGTAACCGGCATTGCCACTGCCTACATGGACTCTATTCCAATGGTGGTGCTGAGCGGTCAGGTACCCACCCCGGTGATTGGCAGTGACGCCTTCCAGGAGGTCGATACCGTCGGTATCACCCGCCCCTGCGTGAAACACAACTTTCTGGTCAAGCGGTTGGAAGATCTGGCCGAGACCATCAAGAAGGCCTTCTACATCGCCACCACCGGGCGTCCCGGTCCCGTGTTGGTCGATATCCCGAAGGACATTACCGATCCCGGCATCAAGATCCCCTATCACTATCCCGCCAAGATCAAGATGCGCTCCTACAATCCGGTCGCTAAGGGCCACTTGGGGCAGATCAAGAAAGCGGTGAAGATCATGATGGAGGCCGAGCGGCCTGTCTTCTATACCGGCGGTGGTGTGGTGCTGGACGATGCGTCCAAGCTGCTGACTGACTTGGTGGATACCCTGGACTTCCCTATCACCCAGACCCTGATGGGGCTGGGCGCCTATCCGGGCAGCGGCAAGAACTTCCTCGGCATGCTTGGTATGCACGGCACCTACGAGGCCAATATGGCGATGCACGAGACCGACGTGTTGATCGCCGTCGGCGCTCGTTTCGACGACCGGGTCACCGGTCACGTCAAACAGTTCTGCCCCAACGCCACCATCATCCATGTCGATATCGATCCCTCGTCGATCTCTAAAAATGTCCGCGTCGACGTACCGATTGTCGGCCCGGTCAGACAGGTGCTGCGCGATATGCTCAAGGTGGTCAATGAGAGCAGCAAGCAGCCGAAGAAACAGTCACTGGCCAAGTGGTGGGAGCAGATCGATAAGTGGCGCTCTATGAACTGTCTCAAATATGACCACAAGAGCAAGCTGATCAAGCCGCAATATGCGGTCGAGATGCTGCATAAGGTGACCAAGGGTGATGCCTTCGTTACCTCCGATGTGGGTCAGCATCAGATGTTCGCCGCCCAGTTCTATAGCTTTGATAAGCCTCGGCGCTGGATCAACTCAGGCGGTCTGGGCACCATGGGCTTCGGTCTGCCGGCGGCCATCGGTGTGCAGATGGCTCACCCCAAGGCCCAGGTGGCGGTGGTTACCGGCGAGTCGAGCATTCAGATGTGCATCCAGGAGTTGGCGACCTGTCTCCAGTACGATCTGCCGATCAAGATCATTCTGCTCAATAACGGTTACATGGGCATGGTGCGCCAGTGGCAGGAGTTCTTCTACGACAGTCGCTACTCCCAGTCCGGTATGAGCGTGACGCCAGACTTCGTGAAGCTGACGGAGTCCTATGGTCACGTCGGCATGCGGATCGAGAAGCCAGAGGATGTGGAAGGCGCCATGCAGGAGGCCTTCTCGCTGAAAGATCGGCTGGTGTTCGTGGACATTGCGGTCGATCCGGCAGAGAACGTCTATCCGATGATCGCCGCCGGCAAGGGGCACCATGAAATGTATCTGTCACCTGGGAGTGAGTTGGTCTGATGAGGCATATCATTTCAATATTGATGGAGAACGAATCGGGCGCGCTCGCCCGGGTGGCCAATCTCTTTTCGGCACGCGGTTACAATATTGAGTCGCTGACGGTGGCTCCCACCGAGGATGCCACTCTCTCGCGCATGACGCTGGTGACCCGCGGCAGTGACGAGATCATCGAGCAGATCACCAAGCAATTGAACAAACTGATCGATGTGGTCAAGCTGGTCGATCTCACCGAGGGGACCCATATCGAACGCGAGATGATGCTGATCAAGCTGCGTGCCGAACGCACCATGCGTGAGGAGATCAAACGCATGGTGGATATCTTTCGCGGCAAGATTATCGATGTCAGTGACACCAGCTACACCGTCGAATTGACCGGCGCAACAAGCAAGCTGAATGCTTTTCTCGAGGCGGTGAATGAAGAGCTGATCATCGAGGTGGTGCGTACCGGGCCTTCCGGCATCGGTCGCGGTCCGAAGGGGCTGGGGCTATAGGGAAGAGCACTCATTGCATTGAACAGTGGTGCTCAAAACCTCATTCATCCGCAACCTGTATCCATATAGATAAATCACATTATTTCCGAAGGAAACAACATGGCTATCAACGTTTATTACGACAAAGACTGTGACCTGAACATCATCAAGGGTAAGACGGTCTCCATCATCGGTTATGGCTCCCAGGGCCACGCCCACGCCAACAATCTGCAGGATTCCGGGGTGAATGTCATTGTCGGTCTGCGTGAAGGCTCTCCTTCCGCCATCAAGGCGCAGAATTCAGGGCTTACGGTGAAATCGATCGAAGAGTCGGTGCAGGCTGCCGACGTGATCATGATTCTGGCGCCCGACGAATTTCAGTCCAAGCTCTATCGCGAGCAGATCGAGCCCAATATCAAAGAGTCGGCTGTGCTGGCTTTCGCCCACGGCTTTGCCATCCACTACAACCAGATCGTGCCGCGTGAGGATCTTGATGTCATCATGATCGCGCCCAAAGCTCCCGGACACACGGTACGCAGTGAATACGTTAAGGGGGGTGGTATCCCCGATCTGGTAGCGGTCTATCAGGACGCTTCCGGTACTGCGATGGATATCGCACTCTCCTACGCCTCCGCCATCGGCGGTGGTCGTACCGGCATCATCGAGACCACCTTCAAAGACGAGACCGAAACCGATCTGTTTGGCGAGCAGGCGGTGCTTTGCGGCGGTGCGGTGGAGCTGGTAAAGGCAGGCTTCGAAACCCTGACCGAAGCCGGGTATGCCCCGGAGATGGCCTACTTCGAGTGTCTGCATGAGCTCAAGCTGATCGTCGATCTGATGTATGAGGGTGGTATCGCCAACATGAACTACTCCATCTCCAACAATGCGGAGTATGGCGAGTACGTGACCGGTCCTAAAGTGATCAACGAAGAGAGCCGTAAAGCAATGCGCGAGGCGCTGAAAAATATTCAGAGCGGAGAGTACGCCAAGCAATTCGTCTCCGAGGGTGCGCTCGGTTATCCGTCGATGACTGCTTACCGTCGTCTCAATGCAGCCCACTCCATCGAGCAGGTGGGTGAGCGTCTGCGCGGCATGATGCCCTGGATCAAGAAGATCGTCGACAAGTCCAAGAACTGATCAATTTTCTTTTCATCTGCGGCAGAAGGCCGCTGGTGCTTGCACCAGCGGCCTATTTTTTCGTTTTTTGCCGGGCTCGTAGGTTTTGTAGGTCAGGGACCATCCATCCGGGTGCTCCTCAGGGCGGTAAGCGTGCTTGTGGGTTGTGATTTAGGATTTACCGTCCCTATACGATTGACTTACATCAGCTGCAGGCAGTTTTCTTCTAAACTTAGGGCTGATCGCTTCCGATAACGACCATAGGTCGCTTATTAATCTCACTTCCAGCGAAGGATGGATAGCAGTAAATCATGGAAGATACCTTCACCAGCCTAAACTACCTCATTATTGACGACTTCGAGCAGATGCGGGTCTCATTCAAAGGGATGCTGAGCGGCTTCGGCGCCTCCAATATCGAGACCTGTAGCAGTGGCGAGCAAGGGCTGAAGGCGCTCTCCCTGCGCAGCTATGACGTGGTGATCTGCGACTACAACCTGGGCGACGGCAAGGATGGTCAACAGGTGCTGGAGGAGTCGCGACATCTTGGCTATATCGGTCATGCCTGTTGTTTCTTCATGATCACCGCTGAGAGCAACATGCCGATGGTGCTTGGCGCGCTCGAGCAGCAGCCCGATGAATACATGATCAAGCCGATCAATCCCGATGTGTTGGAACATCGTCTTGCAGCGGCGTTGAAACGTAAATCTCAGCTGAAGGAGATCGATCAGGCGCTGGCGGATGGAGATAAAGCGGGGGCGGTGAGACTTTGTGAGGCGCAGCGTGATGGCGATCTCAAGAAGCGGCTCTATCTGGCGAAATTACAGGCTGAGCTCTGTTTTGATCTTGAACGTTTCGACGATGCAGAGTCCATCTACCGCGAGATGTTACAAATTCGCAATTTCCCCTGGGCCAGTTTCGGTCTCGGAAAGATTGACTGTTTGAGGGGGAATCTGGAAGAGGCCGCAGAGCGGTTTCAGGGGTTGATAGAGGACAATCCCCACTATCTCGAAGTCTATGATTGGTTGGCGAAGGTGCTGGTGGAGCAGGGCGAAAAGAGAGAGGCCCAGGCCATATTGCAGAGTGCGGTCAAACTTTCGCCGAAGCTGGTTGATCGCCAACGTCAGTTGGGTGAACTGGCGCAAGAGAATGGGGAGATGGAGGTGGCTGAACGGGCTTATCAGGCTGCTGTCCGTTGGGGAAAGCACTCCTGTTTTACCAAGGCTGATGAGTATCTGCGGTTGGCTGAGATCTATCAGGCAGGTGGTCATACTCCCAAGCTATTGAGACTGTTGGCTGATGGCCATAAAGCCTTCGATGGCAATCCTTCGGCGCAGATCCAGATAGTGAGTCGACAGGCCTTGGTCAAGCGGCAGCTCAATCAAGCTGAGCCGGTCGAGAGCTATCTACAGCAGATAGCGCATTTGGCGAGTGAACACAAAGGGGTGCTGGCAGCAGAAGATCTACTGAGTGTCGCGGATGACCTGTTCCAGCTCTCCTGTCATGACGAGGCACAGATGCTGCTGAGCATTCTGCTGGCGAATCATCATGACGATGAGGCATGGACACAACGGGTCAGGGATTTGATGCAAACCCATGACCAAAGCCATGAATCGGAAGCCTTGATCGACAGGAGTCGGGAAGTCTTGAAACAGATCCATAGTGAATGCATCAAGCTGTTCCAGCAGGGTGGGGTGGAGAAGGCAATCAAGCTGCTGAATGAAACTGTCGATAGTTACCCGGGCAACCGAACGATTATCCTGATGTCAGTCAGTGCCATGATCGACTTTATGCGGGAGCATGGAGTGGATCAGAGCTACCAGTTCAAGTGTCGTCATTCGTTAAATCGATTGCTGGAGAGAAACCGAAATGACGAGACGGCAGTAAAGTATCTTCAACAGTTAACCCATTGCCAGCTCGGCCGGTAGAGGAGAAATAAGTTGCAGGATCGTCAACAGAAAGTCGAGGTGCTGGGGCTGACATCCGCCTTTGCCATGGTCTCGCATGACATCAAGAACTCACTGGGTATTCTTCTCAAATATATCGGCGTGATTGCGAAGAATTGCGATCTGGAGGCCAGTGGTGTCAGTCAGGAGTGCGCGGACATGGAGTATGAGGTCAGACGCATCAACAATAATCTGGTAAAGATGCTCACGTTGTTCAAGGTCGAAGAGGGCAACTATATGCTGAATGTGGATGCCCATGCGATCAGTGATTTCCTCGAAGAGGCGATGCTGGAACATGGCGATGTGACCAAGCAAAAAGGGATTGGATATGAGATCCAATGCAGTGATGATCTTTACTGGTATTTCGATAGAAATCTGATGGCCGGTGTGATGAGTAATGCGATCAGCAATGCACTGCGCTATACCAGGGATTGGCTCAGGGTAACGGCAGAGAGTACGGATGAGGGGCTGGTTATCTCGGTGGAGGATAACGGCAGTGGATTTCCCCAGTCCATGTTGGATGACCAGGGGGAGTATTTTCATCCGGAGTCCGGTTTCCTCAATAACAATACCGGGCTGGGGCTCTATTTCACAAAGATCGTACTGGATCTTCACAATCATGACGGAAAGCAGGGAGGCGTGACGCTCTCCAACGGCGGTATTCTGGAAGGGGGGTGCTGTAAGATCCTGCTGCCCTGAATTTGCTTACCAAGCCATGGCTAATAATATCTACGGCCTGCTTGGGATTTAAATCGCCATGCCGGAGCAGGTCGGTAGGACGAGGTTGCTTGATGTTATCTGGGTGCAGCGAAGTCCTGGGTCCAGTAGATGCCGTAGGTGGAGCTGCCGTCACTGTCCATCGCTGCACCCATCTCCGTGAAGTTGGGGTTCATCAGATTGGCGCAGTGGCCGGCGCTTGAGATCCAGCCGTCCATTGCTGCCTGCGCATCGCCGTAGCCTGCGGCAATGTTCTCGCCGTAGGTGCGCCAGACATATCCCGCTGCGGTAATTCGCTCGCCGGGGCTGGAGCCGTCGAGGCCGGTGTGGCTGAAGAAGTCGTTGCTCGCCATGGAGCTGGAGTGGCCCTGGGCGGCGCTCTCCAGTTGGCACTGCCAGGCCAGGGAAGCGACGGCAGGGTAGCGGGTGCTGCCGCAGTCACGCGCAACGGCACGGGTGTCGTTGACCAGGCTCAGCATCTCTTTGTCGTTGTCATCCATGCAGCGGTCGATAGTCTCCTGAGAGGTGGTCCCCAGGTTATAGTTCGAGGTCGTCGTAAACTCCCAGCTCTCTGCGACAACGGGATTTCCCGCCAGATCGGTGGAGCTGTCACTGAGCCCGACGCTGTAGCGGCTATCCTCGGTGAGGGGGGTATTGGGTGTGAAGCTGATGCTGTGACGGGAGT
>JARRNY010000040.1:6882-27364 GCA_037384445.1 Candidatus Thiodiazotropha sp. | reverse complement strand
CGCAGGTTGGCTTCGACCATCTCTTTCTTGGCGCGGCGGGCCTTGGCCTCACCGATCGACATCTTGCGGTTGGTCTCCTTGATCTCACCGATGGTGAGCTGGGAATCGCTCTCGATGTGGACCAGGCGCTTCTGGGAGCGCAGGATCTCATCGGCATGCTCCTCTAGCGCCTCGGAGTAGTCCTTGCCCTTTTTGATCTGGTCGTGAATCCAGTCGAGGTTGGTCTCGTTGTCCGGAAAGGAGGCGATGAACTCTTTGCGCGGCATGCGAGCCTTGTCGACGCAGAGGTTCATGATAATGCGTTCCTGATTGCGAATACGCTCGATGGTTTCGCGCAGGGAGGTGACCAGCATGTTGAACATGGCCGGTACCAGCTTGAACTCAAGGAATGTCTCGGAGACCGCTTCCAGGGACTTTTGCGTCTTGGCGTCGGTGCGGCCCTGTTTCTTCAGGGCTGTGCAGAGGGTCTTGTAGCGCTTGCGCAGTTCCTTGGCCTTGGCGGCAACCTCTTCCGGGTCGGGCCCGGTGTTTTCAGGCTCGTCTTCAGTGTCGTCATCGTCGCTATCGTCACCGTCTTTAGCGTCTTTGTCGTCTTTGGCAACGGGCTGGGTATTGGCGGGCGTAGGAATCTCGTCTGGCTCGTTGGGGTCGATGAAGCCGCTGGTGACGTCGGCCATGCGGGCCTCGCCTGCTTCGATCTTCTCGAGCTGGTTGCAGAGTGTTTCTACCGCTACAGGGAAGGTGGCTAGCGCGGCGGAGACCTGGTTGAGGCCCTCTTCGATGCGCTTGGCGATGCGAAGCTCGCCTTCGCGGGTCAGTAGCTCGACGGTGCCCATTTCGCGCATGTACATGCGTACGGGGTCGGTAGTGCGGCCAAATTCGCTGTCGACACTTGCCAGTGCGGCTGCGGCTGCCTCGGCGGCGTCCTCGTCGGTAGAGACGGCGTTGTCGCTGAGCGTGCTCTCTTCCATGTCGGGCGCCGACTCATGCACGGTGATGCCCATGTCATTGATCATGCGGACAATATCTTCGATCTGTTCGGGCTCAACTATGCCGTCAGGCAAGTGGTCATTGACCTCTGCATAGGTCAGAAAACCTTGCTCCTTACCCTTTGCAATCAGTTGTTTTAATTGAGATTGCTGCTGTTCCTGGTTCATCTTTTACCTTGAATTTAAACGAGAGCTGCCGCACACAGACTGAACTCGCCATATTAGCATAATTTTGTATGAATGCGCTAGAAATGTAAGGGTTTACCAGTACGATTGGGATCACTCGGTGTCCGTGTCGTCACTTAAGGTTGATCCGGGGTAGCGCTGTTTTAGCGCCTCCAGTTCAGTTTTTGACAGTTCGCTGGGTTTGAGATTCCCGGGTAGCGGGCGGCTCTCCTTGCGAAACTGGCTGTTCAGTTTGATCAGGGCGTCTCTCAGCTCTGTCTCCTGGTCCATCTCGGGTAGGTCGAACGAATATTGTGCAAGCTTATTGAGGTGGGCGAAGTGCTCACTGTCGCGCCAGCGCTCCAACAGAGCCGCTTTGTTAAGCGTAGGTTGAGTTCGAATATTTTCAAGCAGTTGCGACAAAATCTGAGTGCCCGTTGTGTCCCATGCCATCCAGCTGTCGTCGACGTTATCCGCCACAGCGAAGAGATGGGGGTTATCCAGCAAAAGTGCAATAGCCAATCGTATCGGCGTGGGCCGCTGACTCTTGAAGGCCTGGTGAGAAACCGCAGGCCGCTTCACATTCCCGGGTTTGCTGGCTGCCCGTTCGAGCTGTTGGTCGCGGATGCCGACCAGTTGTTCCAGATGTTGGTACATCATGCGGCGAAAGAGGCCGCTGGGCAGGCGGTCGAGGTGGGGTTTCGCCAGCTCAGCCAGATGGGCTCGGCCGTCGATGGTCTCCATCTTCACCTGGGCGGTGAGCTGCTGGAAGAGGAATTCCGAGAGGGGCAGGGCCTGATCGAGGCGCTGTTCGAGGCCCTCCCGGCCCTCTTTGCGCACCAGACTGTCGGGATCCTCCCCCTCGGGCAGGAAGAGAAAGCGAACCTCACGTCCGTCACGCATGACCGGCAGGGTGGTCTGCAAGGCCTTCCAGCCTGCGTCGCGTCCGGCTCGATCGCCATCGAAGCAGAACACCACTTCGGCGCAGGTGCGGAAGATCAGTTCCAGGTGATCCTGGGTGGTGGCGGTGCCGAGGGTCGCCACGGCATTGTTGATGTCGAATTGAGATAGCGCCACCACATCCATGTAACCCTCCACCACCAGCAGTCGCTGTAACTTGCTGTTGGCCTTGCGCGCCTCGTAGAGCCCGTAGAGCTCGCGTCCCTTGTGGAATAGGGGGGTCTCGGGTGAGTTGAGGTACTTGGGCTTATCGTCTCCCAGCACGCGTCCGCCAAAGCCGATGACGCGGCCCCGGGTATCGCGAATAGGAAAGACGATGCGGTCGCGGAAGCGGTCATAACGCTTGCCGTCCTCCTGCTCGATGATGAGACCGCACTCGGCAAGACGCCGCACGGCAGGCTGGTCCTGACCCAGGGTGGAGAGCAGGTTGTCCCAACCCGGTGGGGCGTAGCCGATCTGGAAGCGTGCAGCGACTTCGCCGGTCAGGCCGCGTGATTTCAGGTAGTCGACAGCGGAAGGCGCGCGGGCGTGGTGGCGCAGTTGATATTGGAAGAAGCGTGACGCCTCTTCCATCAGGCTGTAGAGAGGCCGCAGATCCGGGCCCTGCTCCTGCCCCCCCTCGCGGGGCACTTCGATGCCGATCGATTCGGCCAGCTCTTCCACGGCCTCGACGAATCCCAGGTTGTCGTACTCCATGAGGAAGCCGATGGCAGAACCATGGGCGCCGCAGCCAAAGCAGTGGTAGAACTGTTTTTGCGGGCTGACGGTGAAGGAGGGGGTTTTTTCGTCGTGAAAGGGGCAGCAGGCCTGGAATTCGCGTCCCGCCTTCTTCAGGGGAACGCGACGGTTCACCACATCGACGATATCGATGCGGTTGAGCAGTTCATCAATGAACGGGTTGGGGATCTTGCCAGGCATCTGGCTACGACTGCCCTGTGTTATCGGCTCTCATGGCGAGGATAGCCGATCGTTGTCCCGGGGCGGTCAGCCGGAGAGCTTCTGTTTGACCAGGCCGCTGACCTGGCCCATGTCGGCACGGCCCTGCATCTTGGGTTTGAGCAGGCCCATCACCTTGCCCATGTCGCGCACCGATGCGGCGCCCGACTCGCTGACGGCAGCATCGACCATCGCCGCGATCTCCTCATCGCTGAGGCCCTCGGGCATGTAGGTCTCGATGATGGCGACCTCGCTCTTCTCCTGGTCGGCCAACTCCTGGCGACCTGCGCCCTCGTACTGGGTGATGGAGTCGCGACGCTGCTTGAGCATCTTCTCCAGTACGGCCAGCACCTGCTCGTCGTCCAGCTCGATCCGCTCGTCCACCTCGCGTTGCTTGATGGCGGCAGTGATCAGGCGCAGGGTGGTCAGACGCGCCTTGTCCTTGGCCTTCATGGCGGCCTTGACGTCGTCCTGGATGCGGGTCTTCAACATGCTGGGATGATCCCCTCGAAGAGAGGGATCAGTACTGGCGTTCGAAGCGGCGGTTTTCGCGGGAGATCTTCTTCAGGGTGCGCTTGACGGCGGCAGCGGCTTTGCGCTTACGCTCCCAAGTGGGCTTTTCGTAGAATTCGCGGCGACGAACCTCGGCCAGCACACCGGCTTTCTCGCAGGAGCGCTTGAAACGGCGCATGGCGACTTCAAAAGGTTCGTTCTCTTTAACGCGTACGTTAGGCATCTATTCAGTTTCCTTGGATCTGTTAAGCTTGCTCAGCCGGTTGAAAGGCGGAAATTCTACTCATTGATGGCGCCCATTGCAAAGGCGTGATGACGAAAAAAGGCGAAAATCAGTAAAAATGCGCGTATTGGGCATAGAAACCTCTTGTGACGAGACCGGTGTGGCCGTTTTTGACAGTAAACAGGGCCTGCTGGCGCATGCGCTGCACAGCCAGGTGGCGCTGCATGCGGAGTATGGGGGGGTGGTGCCGGAGCTGGCCTCCCGTGACCATGTACGCAAGGTGCTGCCGTTGATTCGTCAGCTTTTCGACGAGGCCGGTATCACGGCCGATTCGCTGGATGGGGTTGCCTACACCGCTGGGCCTGGGCTGGTCGGCGCCCTGCTGGTGGGGGCCTCGGTCGGGCGCAGTCTGGCCTGGTCCTGGGGTATTCCCGCCATCGGTGTTCACCACATGGAGGGCCACCTGTTGGCACCGATGCTGGAGGCCGATCCGCCTCAATTCCCCTTCGTGGCCATGCTGGTATCCGGGGGGCACACCCAGTTGGTTGAGGTGGACGGTATCGGAAGTTACCGATTGCTGGGCGACTCTCTAGACGACGCCGCCGGTGAGGCCTTCGACAAGACCGCCAAACTGCTTGGCTTGCCCTATCCCGGCGGCCCCGAGCTGGCCCGCTTGGCCGAGCGGGGCGATCCCACCCGCTACCGCTTTCCGCGGCC
The DNA here is from genome assembly GCA_037384445.1 of Candidatus Thiodiazotropha sp. Lineage (GTDB taxonomy): Bacteria > Pseudomonadota > Gammaproteobacteria > Chromatiales > Chromatiaceae > Thiodiazotropha. Next base: position 22,861 of record JARRNY010000040.1, on the reverse strand, counting down.
GATGACCGACCGACCCGGGCTTGATTTCAGTTTCAGCGGCCTCAAGACTTTCGCCCTCAACACGCTGGATGAGGCGAAACGACAGGAGGGTGACCCGGTCCCGGAGCAGACCCAGGCCGATATCGCCCGCGCCTTTGAAGATGCAGTGGTGGAGACCCTGGTCATCAAATGCCGGCGGGCGGTAAAGGAGACGGGCATTCAGAGGCTGGTGATGGCTGGCGGGGTAAGCGCCAACCAGAGGCTGCGTCGTCGTATCGGCGAGATGATGGCGAAGGAGGGAGGGGAGGCCTACTATCCGCGTGCGGAATTCTGCACCGATAACGGGGCGATGATTGCCTATGCCGGCTGTCAGCGATTGATGGCGGGGCTATCCGAGCCCCTGGGGATCAAGGTGACACCCCGTTGGTCCATGGAGACGCTGGGTTTCGGTAGTGCGCAATAGGCTTCTCATCATCTGAATCTACACTCTCCTGATCGGCGCCGCACACAGGCTCGGGCTGAGCCTGTGCGGTTTCCCGTCTATTGGGCGGCCCCAATACAAGAGCAATAAAAAACCCCGGCAAGGGGGAACCGGGGTTTAAGGTTTTTTTATTGTCGATGATGCTTCGGTCTTACCGGGCAAACAGCAACTCACCACGCATGGCCATCCCGGCCGTCTTTTATATTCCCTGCTTGGGGGTGCGTGGCTAGCCCGAATATTTCACCCGGGAACGCGCCCTCGTACCGATCTCGTGGTCCAGTTGCGGTATTGACTCAATCGCCAATCCGCATCTGAACAACGATCCCGGCATGATTGTCGCGATCCCAGGTAAAACATTCGGGCTAGTTGAAGGCTCAATGCAACACCTTCAGACGATTCGACAGAATCAATCGCTCAGCGCGGGGCCGTAGCTCCTGTCGATAACGGGGATGTGGTGATCAAGCCAGTTTTTGATGAAGGCCATGGTGCCTTCTTCTATCTCAGCTTCATTGGCATGAAATTTCCCCTGCAGATCCGCGCAGGTGGAGACGAGGTTTTCATGCTCCATACGGTGTTGCTCCAGTCCGGCATAACCCCGTTCTTCCATCAGGCGTTCTTCGGATTGGAAATGCTCCACCACATAGTCGATCAGGGAGTCCAGCCGGTTGCCGACTTCCTTACGATCACTGTCGGCGACTGCTTCGTTCAATGCATTGACCCGATCGAACAGCTCCTGATGCTGTTCATCGCAGACGCTGACGTTGGTGCCGTATGCTTCCTGAGTCCATTTCATTAGTGACATGTTGGTTCCTCTACTGTTATTTCCTTATGTAATATCCATATCAAATTGAACCGAATCGACGTTGACATCCAGTTGTCTTTCCAGTTTTTGTATGGGAGAAATCCAATCGATACGTATTTCCCTTTCCTCAACTGCGTATCGTTGGAGTGTGACTAAATAGTTCAAACGTGGAGTGTTGTAAAGGGATAAATTGTTACGTTTATTTATTGAGGTAAGGATGTGTGTGAATGGACACACCTCAGAGATTGTTTGAGCCATATGACGCTTGGTTCTCTTGACAAAGCAGCCATTATTTTTCTGACGATTTTTATTGCCCTGGATTGATGAACGGCAATGATGATCTAAACGCTAAAGTAATTTGTCAGGTTTCGCTCTACCGTTGAACGGTCGAATTTTATTGTTTAATCAGAAAGCGTTTTGCAAAAGAGATAAGTCGGTTTTGTTTGTTAATTTTATGAGCATTTTCGTCGAGCAGTGAGTCACTGCCTGATTCAAAGACTCAGTCTGTTTGTCAGGGCGGCCTAAAATTATGAATTACGGTCTATCGTTCGCAATTGGATAGAGAAATTACTTGTCGAAGATTGCCTGAATGAGTCGTCTCGCGATCTTTACGCGGGCGGGTCAAGCGATCGGGGTTTTTGATAACTCACCCGGTATCTCCCGCACCAGCTTGGGAACCAGATAGCCTGGCAGTCTTTTCTGTACGGCCTGGAGCAGCGTGACCGCCTGTTGCTCCTCGACTTCAAAGTGGGCAGCGCCGGCAACACGGTCGAGAAGATGGATGTAGTAGGGCAGAACGCCCAGCCTAAAGAGACTTTCACTGAGATCCGTCAGACTGGCAACAGTATCGTTGACGCCTTTCAACAGAACGGCTTGGTTGAGCAGCGTGATGCCGGCGGCTTTCAGGGTGGTCAATGACCTCTCGACGTCGACAGAGAGTTCGTTGGCGTGGTTGGCGTGGATCACGACTAGCGTTTGCAGGCGGGATGCGCTCAGCAGCTCCACCAGTGCAGGTGTAATGCGCAGCGGCAGCACCACCGGCAGACGGGTATGCAGGCGCAGGCGCTTCAGGTGTGGGAGGGCGGCGAGTTGCGCCAGCCAGTCGGCAAGGCGCTCGTCGCTAACCATCAGTGGATCGCCGCCGCTGAGAATCACCTCTTCGATCTCCGGATGGGTTTGCAGATAGTCGAGAATGGCGCTCCACTGGCGAGGGGTGGCGGAGCCCGATGCATAGGGGTAGTGACGGCGAAAGCAGTAGCGACAGTGGACGGCGCAAGCCCCGGTAGCGACGATGAGGGCTCGTCCCGGATATTTGTGCAGTAGCCCGGGGGTGACTTCGGCCTCCCGGTCCCCCACCGGGTTTTCGCTGAAACCGGGTAGCTGGGCTGTCTCCTCAGCCAGTGGGAGGACTTGGCGCAGCAGGGGGTCAAGCGGGTCGCCGGGCTGCATCAGGTCGGCAAATGCCCGCGGCACACGCAGGCTGAATTGGCGGGCGGCGAGCAGCTCTGCGGCGAGAGGGGTCTGCTCCAATTCCAGGTAGGCCAGCAGCGATGGCAGATCGGTAAAGGCCTCGGTCAGGGCCTGCTGCCAGGCGGGTGTCTGCAAACTTGCGCCGCACTCAGGTATGATGTGCGCCGCATTCGATCTGTTTCGTGAGGAAGACATGGCTACCTACAGTACCAATGAGTTTAAGGGCGGTCTTAAAATTATGCTGGATGGCGACCCCTGCTCAATTATTGAAAACGAATTCGTCAAGCCTGGCAAAGGTCAGGCTTTCAACCGGGTGAAGATCCGCAATCTCAAGACCGGCAGGGTGCTGGAGAAGACCTTCAAGTCGGGCGAGTCGGTGGAGAGCGCCGATGTGCATGAGACCGACCTGCAGTATCTCTACAATGACGGTGAGTTCTGGCACTTCATGGACCCGGACAGCTTTGAGCAGGTCAGCGCCGACGCGGCCGCCGTCGGTGAAACCGTCAAGTGGCTGAAAGAGCAGGATCTCTGCACCGTGACCCTGTGGAATGGTACTCCCCTTATCGTCGAGCCGCCCAAGTTTGTCGTGCTCAACATTACCGATACCGACCCGGGCCTCAAGGGCGATACCTCCGGCAGCGGCGGCAAACCCGCTACCCTGGAGACCGGCGCCGTGGTGCGTGTGCCCCTGTTCGTGCAGATCGGCGAAGCGATCAAGGTCGATACCCGCACCGGCGAGTACGTCTCGCGGGCCAAGGAGGAGTAGGCCGGCTTCCCCCATGAGCGAGCCGATTGACTGGCGGCCCTCGGCCAGCCTGGAGATGCTGCGGGCCAGGGCCGATCTGTTGGCACGGATTCGCGACTTCTTCCGGCATGCCGGCGTGCTCGAGGTGGAGACCCCGGCCTGTTCCCGTTTCGGGGTCACCGACCCCGCTATTGAGAGTTTGACCACCCGCTATACCGGTCCCGGCGCCGCGCAGGGTGGGCTGCGCTATCTGCATACCTCGCCGGAATTTCCCATGAAGCGGCTGTTGGCCGCCGGCAGCGGCCCCATCTATCAGCTCTGCCGTGTGTTCCGCAACGGTGAGCTGGGCAGCCGGCATAACCCCGAATTCAGCCTGCTCGAATGGTACCGACCCGGTTTCGACCACCATCAACTGATGCACGAGGTGGCCTGCCTGATCCAGTCGCTTGCGGACCGGGATCTGCCGATCGAGCGCTTGAGCTATGCTGAAGCCTTCGAGCGCCAGTTAGGGATCGAGCCGCACACCGCAACCGCGCCACAGCTGCAGGCCTGCGCCATCGAGCATCAGATTGCCGGAGCGGAGAACCTGCTGCTGGAAGATCGGGATGGCTGGCTCGATCTGTTGCTGAGTCATCTGATCGAACCTCACCTGGGCGTCGACGGGATGACCTTCCTCTACGACTATCCCTCTACCCAGGCCGCCCTCTCCCGGGTACGTCCAGGTAATCCGTCGGTGGCTGAGCGTTTCGAGCTCTATCTCTCTGGGGTGGAGATCGCCAACGGCTTTCACGAGCTGGTCGACGCCGCTGAGCAGCGCCGGCGCTTTCTCGACGACAACCGCCGACGTGAGGCGATGGGCCTGGCGACAGTACCGCCCGATGAGCATCTGTTGGCGGCCCTGGAGGCGGGTATGCCTGACTCTGCGGGTGTGGCTGTGGGTGTGGACCGGCTGCTGATGATCCTCACTGGAAGCCGTCATATTCGACAGACTCTGGCATTTGATGCCGAACGCGCTTAGCCCGAATGTTCCACTCGTGAACGCGCTCTCGCACCGATCATCGCGTTCCCGGGTAAATCACTCGCGCTGATCCAATAGGAAATAGATTCACCAATCGCTTTCGTATTCCGGCCTTTCGGCTGATTTAACAAATATTCAAGCCCGCTGAGATACCGCAGGATTACAATGAAAGTGTTGTCGCTGTGTAATGATTTCATCCCTGCTTAGACTAGTTCTTAGCGCTTTTTACTATTCGCCTACCCTGCATAGGGTTGCTGCGGAGGCATCCATTGAGAGTCCGTTGGTTCAAATCCGACTTGTTGCTGAGCCTGCTGCTGGTGATTCCTGCGCTGGAGGCGGCTACCGTCGAGTTTGATTCAGCCGGCTTCACACAACAGGTCGAGGCCAGTGCTGCGCAGAAAATGGGACTGGACTGGGACTCGATCCGCCGTCTCTACGAGCATCTCGGCGAACCGTTCATCTGGCACCAGGGAGAGACCCTGAATGCGCAAGGGCGTCAGCTTTCCGCGTGGCTGTTCAGTGCAGAGGCTGAAGGGCTGAATCCTGCTGACTATCACGTCAATCAGCTGCAACAGCAATCATTGCCGGATGATCCCTTGCTGCGTGAGTTGCTCCTCACCGATGGCTATCTGCGTTTAGCCGTCGATCTGCGGCTGGGAAATCAGACCGCCAGATTTCTCGATCCCTTTGGTAAGTTGCAACTTGAGTCCTTCGATCCGGTCGAGGCCTTGATTGAGGCATTGGCGCAGAAGCGTCTGCCTGAGATGCTCGCTGGCCTGAGTCCGGCACGTGTGGAGTACAGCCGTTTGCGCCAGGCACTGGTGCGTTATCAGGAGCTTGAAAAGCAGGGTGGCTGGCCCAGGCTGGAGAGTGATCACAGCCTGCGGCCTGGCCGGCAAGACCCCCTGATCGTCCATCTACGCGAGCGTCTGGCCCGTGAGACCGGGTGGTCGAACCCAATAGCAGAGGATCAGACGCTGTTTGATGCCGATCTGCAGGCAGAGGTGCAGCGCTTCCAAACCCGCCATGGCCTTGAGGCGGATGGCGTGGTGGGGGAGGAGACCCTGCAGGCGCTGAACGTTCCGGTAGGCAGACGTGTCGAACAGTTGCGCGCCAATCTGGAGCGCTGGCGCTGGTTGCCCCGCGAGTTGGGTACAGAGCATCTGTTGGTGAATACAGCCGGCTTCGACATCACCCTGCAGTCCCACGACCGGGTTGTTTTCTCCGGGCGCACGGTGAACGGCCGCGAAGAGAGGCCGACCCCCTCCATGGTCAGCTCTATCACCCATCTGGTGGCGAATCCCCAATGGACCGTACCCCGCCGCATCGCGGTCGAGGATATGCTGCCGCGCCAGCAGGCCGATCCATCCTATCTGTCGAGCAAGGGAATCCGCAGCTATCGGCGGGAGGCTGCTGATTGGCAGGAGTTCGATCCCGCAACCATCGACTGGGCCCTCTACCATCGGGACAACTTTCCTTTCATCCTCAAGCAGGATGCCGGAGCCGGCAACAGTCTTGGCCGGGTCAAATTCCATATGCCCAACCGCCAAGCCATCTATCTGCACGATACGCCGGCTGTCGGGCTCTTCACGCGTAGTCACCGGGCACTCAGCTCGGGCTGTGTGAGGGTGGAGGATGCAGATCAGTTGGCGAGCCTGCTGATCACGCGGGCCGATCCCTGGGAGGCGGACAAATTCACCCAGGCAATGCGTACGGGCGAGACCCTGATAGTGCCGCTGAGAGAACCCATTCCCGTCTATCTGACCTACTTCACAAGCTGGGTGGGGAGAGAGGGCGAGGTCCAATTTCGTCCGGATATCTACCAGCGTGACAGGGTTCTGATGCTTGCTATTGCGCGTGACGATCACCCGGTCACGGCACAATGGTCAGTGGGTTCACTGCCGGCTTCGCTCTGAACGCCACAGGATTTAATCCCCTCCTATTCTTGCCTGCTAAGCGCGAACCCCGTGAAACCGGTCACAAGGTTGGCCTTTCGGGTCCCCAATTTGTTAACCTGCGCCTGGATTTAGCGCCTCGCCTGCCGACAATGACGGCAACAGAGGCGAAACCGACAGGCAACAGGCTCCATGCAATCCGATTCCCAGACCCATCCGAACACCCCGCTTTTGAGCCGGCGTGGCTTTGTGCTCGGTCTTGCTTCTGCGGCTGGTCTGTTGGCGGCTTCACCCGTGCTGGCAGCGGTCACACCCTCCGCAAAACGCACGCTTGCCTTCTACCACACACACACTGGCGAGCGGGCAGAGATCACCTATTGGCGCGATGGCGACTATCTCGCCGAGAATCTGCAGGCGCTTAATCATCTGCTGCGCGACCACCGTACCGGTGAGCAGACAGAGATGGACAGGGGGCTGCTGGATACACTCTATGCGCTTCAGCTCAGTCTTGGCGAGCCGGGTGAATTCGAGATCATATCCGCTTACCGCTCCCCCAAAACCAACGCTATGCTGCGCGGTAAGAGCGATGGGGTGGCCAAGCGCAGTCTGCACATGCAGGGCAAGGCAATCGACATTCGCGTCTGCAGCTGCGACCTTCAGCGGCTCCGTAAGACGGCTGTCTCCCTCAAGGCTGGTGGCGTCGGTTACTACCCCAAATCCAACTTCATCCACGTCGACACCGGGCGGGTGCGTTACTGGTAAGGCCGCTCGCCTCTCCCTGGCCCTTCATTTTCCGCGTCATTTTGTAAGGTTGATCGGTTCTCTCCGACTCAATTGCAAATTCGTATCTGAACAACGATCTCGGCACGATCATCACGTTCCCGGCTAGCGTAACGCCATGCCGACTTGTCACAGTGAATTATCTGTACTACAGTTCGAAACATGTCGAACTATGAAATCAATGCTGATCCCCTGTCGGAGATGTTCAAGGCCCTGGGCAACCCCCACCGTCTGGCCATCTTCCACCGTTTAACGACCTGCTGCTGTCCGGGTACCCGCTGTGATCTGGAGTCGGTCCGTTTCAGTGTCGGTCAGCTGGGGGAGGGGCTCGATATTGCACCCTCGACCCTCTCTCATCATCTCAAAGAGCTGCACCGGGCTGGACTGATTGAGATGGCGCGACAGGGTAAGCAGGTCAAGTGCTGGATCGATCCGGCGGTGCTGGATCGTCTGGCTGGTTTTTTCGCTACCACCGATAACATTCAACGCTAACGATGAGGAGATGACCATGTCCGAGAAAGAGCAATGCTGCACGCCATCATGCTGTGCGCCTGAGGTGACCTTGACGGATGCGCCCGATGCTCACCGTCAGGGAGTTCGGGAGGCCTATGCCCAAGTGGCCCAGGCCAACAATGAAAACAGTGCCTGCGGCGTCGGTGCGAGTTGTTGTGGCGTCTCCGATGATGCCGCCATCAATACCCTCATCTCCACCCGGCTTGGCTACAGTGAGGCGGATCTGCTTGCCGTGCCCGAGGGTGCTGATATGGGATTGGGTTGTGGCAATCCCAAGGCGATCGCCTCCCTGCAACCGGGCGAGGTGGTGGTCGATCTGGGGGCCGGGGGCGGTTTCGACTGTTTCCTGGCTGCCGTCGAAGTGGGTAGTGAAGGCCGTGTCATCGGCGTTGATATGACCCCCGATATGTTGAGTAAAGCCCGCGTCAACGCCGTCAAAGGGAAATTCAGCAATGTGGAGTTTCGGCTTGGCGAGATCGAGCATCTGCCAATCGCTGATGAGACAGCCGACGTCATTATCTCCAACTGCGTGATCAACCTCTCACCCGACAAGGCGCAGGTCTTCCGTGATGCCTTTCGTGTGCTCAAGCAAGGCGGTCGTTTGGCTATATCGGATGTGGTTGCGACCGTGGAACTGCCCGAGGAGATGCGCAACGATCAGCAACTGATCGCCGGCTGCATGGGTAACGCCTCTCTGATTGAAGAGCTGGAGACGATCATGGCTGATGCCGGCTTTGCCGATATCCGCATCCAGCCCAAGGACGACTCCCGTGACTTCATCCGCGATTGGGCGCCTGGGCGTGGCGTGGAGGACTATGTGATATCGGCAACGATTGAGGCGGTCAAGCCGACTGTTTGATGCTTTACCGCCGTGTGATTCAGGGCCTGTTGGATTTTTCTTAACAGGCCCTGGTTTTGGTTTTGATCCGCTTACTCTGAGTTTCTTGCCGAGGGAGGCTCAGGGTAAAAGGCCGGAATGGAAAGTTACCAATAACGGGAAGACAAACCGTTCGTATCCACAACCCAGCGCCAGAGAGAGATTTTCAGCAACTCTCTCCAATCGCCTGCCCTACCCGCAGGGTCGATTCGGTTGTGACATCCTCGCTCCACTCCACCGCGTCTTTGCCGAAAAGCAGAATAACGGTGGAGCCCATATTGAAGCGACCCATCTCCTCGCCTTTGTCCAGCGTGATCGCCTTGGCACGACCGCTTGGTGGATAGTCCCAGCTACTGACCCGTTGGTGTACCGGGGTAACGCTGCCTGCCCAGACGGTATCGATACTGGCGACAAAGATGGCCCCCACCAGAATCACCGCCATGGGGCCGATATCGGTCTCGAACAGGCTGATCACACGCTCGTTGCGGGCGAACAGGCGAGGGACTTTCCGGCAGGTGGTCTCATTGACGCTGAAGAGTCGGCCCGGAACGTGGACCATCTTCTTCAGCTTGCCGCTGTAGGGCATGTGCACCCGATGGTAGTCGCGGGGAGATAGATAGATGGTAGCGAAGCTACCCTCCTCGAAGAGCTGGCTCATGGCCGGGTCGCCGCCGAGCAGTTCCAGCAGGGCGTAGTCGTGACCCTTGGCCTGGAACAGGTAACCTGTCTCGATGTCCCCCGCCTGGCTAAGGGTGCCGTCTGCCGGGCAGGCGATAGCGGTCGCGGCCTCAGCCACCGGTCTTGCATCGGGCCGCAGGGCGCGGGTGAAAAAGTCGTTGAAGCTGCGATAGGCAGTGGGATCGCTCTCCAGCGCCTCGTCCATATCGACCTTGTACCAGTCGATGATGCGGCGGATCAGGGTGTTCTTGAAACCCTTCATCTCCACACGGGCGATGGCGTGCATCAGCCTGGAGAGCAGATGGTGCGGCAGCAGATACTGCAGGCCGACAAACAGGCTCTCGGCAATTTTCTGTGCCGTGACCTTGGGTGGGGAAGAGTTCTCCGTCATGGGGGACTAGGGCTCCGAGGTGACCAGTGTGGTTATATCCTCCGCGATGGTAGCGATATCCTGATCGGGGGTAAACAAGGCGTGGAGGCGGGTTTGCGGGCCAATGAGATAGAGCGCCGCAGAGTCAGCGGCTGTTTCAACGCCAAAAAGGCGAAAGGTCTCTTCCAGCTGTTGGGCGTTACCGCTAAGGGCGTGAACATTGCCATCGAGTCCATCGATGGCCTCCTGTACCGCCTGCTCCAGCCTGCGGGGCAGGTAGAGATAGGCGAGCCTTTTCTGAAGCTCGGGGTCGGAGGCGAGGTGGTTGTGGACCTGCAGCAGGCGCACCAGCGCCAGAGAGCGGGTCTCGCCGGCATGGGGGTCGAGCATCAACAGGCTCCAGTGGCCGCTCAGCTCTGCGCGATGCAGGGGTGCGTCATCTCGATCCGGTAGATCCGGCAGCGGGGAGGGTGGGTAGATGGCCACGCCGCTGATGGTGGGTGCGGGCTGGGAACGCCCCTGGTAGCGGCTGCCGCCATAGAAGGCGATACCGAAGGCCAGTAGCGTCAGGGTCAGGATCACCAGCCGGCGCTGGCGGCTTGAGGGGCGTCTCATGCCGTCTCTTTTGGCGTCTCGTCCTGGTTGCCCCAGTCGGACCAGGAGCCAGGATAGCCCCGCGCCTGTGGGTAGCCCAGGTAGTTGAGCACAAACCAGGTGAGTGAGGAGCGGTGGTGAGTCTGGCAGTAGGTGATCACCTCTTTATCGGGGGTGATGCCGAGACCGGTCAGCATGTCTCGCAGGTCCGATTCGGGTTTGAGCCGCATATTGTTCTGCCGATCCATCACCTCCAGCCAGTCGAGATTGACCGCACCGGGAATATGGCCGGGATAGTGGGAGAAGCGGGAGATGCCACGGTATTCGTTGACGCTGCGGGCGTCCCACAGGGCCAGGTCGTCGCTGCCCAGGCGTTGCAGGATGTGCTCTGTTTCCGCTACCGCCGAGGGATCGGGAGTCGCCTTGAAGGCAGCTGGCTGCACGCTGGCCTGGTCTCGATTGAAGGGGTGGCCCTCATTGGCCCAGGCGTGGAGTCCGCCGTTGAGCAGTGCATGCTGGGTGTGACCCATGGCTCGCAAGGTCCAGAGCAGGCGCGAGGCGTTGCCACCCCCTTCGTCGTCATAGGCAACGACCCGGATGTCGTTACCGATGCCGTAGGCGGAGAAGACCTGCTCCAGCTGATCGGCATCGGGCAGCAGTCCGTGGGTGGGATGGCTGGAGGCGACGATCTGAGTATAGGGCAGGTGGATCGCGCCGGGGATGTGCAGCTGTTGATAGGTGGTGTCTTTACATAGGTCCACCACCAGCAGGCCGTTTTCGCCGAGCCGGGGGCGCAGTGCCTCCGGCTCGATCAGCAAGGGCAGGTCGTCGGCCACTTCAGGCCTGCAGGGCTTGCTGCATGGCGGCCAGGGCGACGCCGGTATTGATCGGCGCTTTGAGGTCGCTCAGCACGGCCTCAAGGGCGCCTACGCAGAGCAGGATGTTCTCCGCCCGGGCACTGTGGCCCATCAGGCCGATACGCCAGACTTTGCCGGCCAGTGCGCCGAGACCCGCGCCCAGTTCCAGGTTGTACTCATTGAGCAGTCTGCCGCGCACGGTGGCGTCATCGATGCCCTCGGGGATGGAGACCGCGTTGAGCTGCGGCAGGCGGTGGCTTTCGTCGACGATGAAGGTGAGTCCCATAGCCTCCAGGCCCGCCTTGAGGGCGTTATGCATGTGTGCGTGGCGTGCCCAGGCATTTTCAAGGCCCTCTTCCTGCAGCATCACCAGCGCCTCGTGAAGGCCGTAGAGGGCGTTGACTGGGGCGGTGTGGTGATAGGCCCGCTTCTGACCGCTGCCCCAGTAACCCATCACCAGGTTCAGGTCGAGGAACCAGCTCTGCACTTTGCTTTTACGGTTGCGCACTGTCTCCAGGGCGCGCTCACTGAAGCTGATGGGCGAGATGCCGGGGGTGCAGGAGAGGCACTTCTGGGTGCCGGAATAGATCGCGTCAATCTGCCACTCATCCACTTTCACCTCGCAGCCGCCGAGGGAAGTGACGGCATCGACGATGACCAGACAGTCGTGACGGTGGGCCAGCTCCACCAGCTCCTTAGCGTCGGAACGGGCTCCGGTGGAGGTCTCTGCGTGCACGAAGGCGAGGATCTTGGCGTCCGGGTTACTCTGCAGGGCGGCTTCCACCTTGGCCAGATCGACCGCTTTGCCCCACTCGTCCTCAACCATCACCGGAGTGCCGCCGCAGCGCTCCACGTTCTCCTTCATGCGTCCGCCGAAGACGCCGTTCTGACACACGATTACCTTGTCGCCGGGCTCCACCAGGTTGACGAAGCAGGTCTCCATGCCGGCCGAACCGGGTGCGGATACTGGCATGGTCAGTGCGTTCTCGGTCTGGAAGGCGTACTGCAGCAGGCTTTTGGTCTGTTCCATCATGTCGACGAAGAGAGGGTCGAGATGACCGATGGTCGGCCTGGAGAGCGCCTCGAGGATGCGGGGATGGACGTCGGAGGGGCCCGGTCCCATCAGGGTTCGAACAGGCGGATTGAAGCTGGATGTGGTCATGAGGGGCTGCCTTTCTCTTTATCAAAGATGGTATGCCGCTCAGCGGCATAGTGGGGGATGAGTATAAGTGGCTTTTCGCTAGCGCTTCAAGCGGACACCTCCCTGACAGAGTCGGGGGATTTGCCAGAGTTTGAGCTGACAGATTTCCGCTTTTGACAAGTTCGACGAACAGGAGGCTTGTTATCGATATTGTCCTGTTTAGGCAAACTCAAAAGTCTCTTTCTTTATGTCTCCCTCCAGGCCTGAAAAGGCGTTTCTGCGGCAGCTGGCGGTGTGTTCCTGCGCCAACTTCGTGACCTGCTTCAAGGTATGGAAGGGTCCTTACCAACAGTGTGAATTCGGTCTGTTTGAAGTGTGACGTGACGCCTCATGCATAGGTGGGGTGCGCCGTTACTCTGGATGACATTCAAACATTGTGGGACATTCGACATGAAGTCGTACTTCAAATTATTACCACTAATAACAATTACTCTCATTCTCTCGGCTTGTGGCGGTACGGAATCATCCACGGGAGAAGTTGCCAGCAATCCAGTGAGCGACGTAACGGAACTGGATCCTGTCGTAACCAATCATCCTCCTCTGATCAGTGGCGCACCCTCTAGCACGGCCACTGTCGGCATGCTGTATAGCTTTACGCCGAGCGTCAGCGATGCTGATGGGGATAGCCTCACTTTTTCCGCCAATGGTATGCCAGGTTGGATGAGTTTGGACAACGCTACCGGTTCTCTTTCCGGTACGCCAACAGCCAGCGATGTGGGATTGTCCGGCGAGATCGTCCTCACCGTTGATGACGGAACTGCGCAGACCAGCTTGGCCCCCTTTACCATCAACGTGGCCGATAGCAGCATCCAACAGGTTGTGAGTGCCCGTATCGCCAGCGGATTGGATGATGTAGAGGAGCAGGCCGACAGTTCCATGTATCTTGATAGTAGTGACCTGGAGTTGATCAATGATGGTGATGATCAGCTGGTAGGCTTGCGGTTTGCTCTGCCCGTTCCCAAGAATGCTGTGATCACCCAGGCGAATCTGCGTTTTACGACCGACGAAGTTTCCGACACGGAAACCGAGCTGGTTATCTGGGCCCAGTCCAGCGATGATGCGGAAGCCTTTTCCAGTAATGCCGGTAACATCTCGGGGCGTGACTCCACCCTGTCAACCGTGGTCTGGAAACCCCAGGCATGGAACAGCATCGGCGAGAGTAATGCTGCACAGACAACGAGTGACCTCTCGGCCCTGATTCAGGAAATCACTGCCCGCCCTGGATGGCGCAGCGACAATCATATCGTGTTGGTGGTTTCAGGCAGCGGTGTGAGAACAGCTGACTCCTTCGAAGGCGGTGAGAGCAATGCGGCTGTACTGACTGTCAGCTATTCCGGAGGTGATGTCGACAGCGCTATCGACAGCAACCAGGCTCCAACCATCAGTGGCGTGCCGGACAGTGGTGCAACTGAAGGTTCCAGCTACAGCTTCACTCCAAGCGCCAGCGATGCTGATGGGGACAACCTCACCTTTGCCGTTTCGAACAAGCCAACATGGGCGAGCTTCGATACGCAATCGGGTCGCCTCGCCGGCACACCGGATTCAGGTGATGCGGGTAGCTATGACAATATCTCTATCACCGTTTCCGACGGTGAGTTGAGCGCGTCACTCGCACCATTCTCGATTCTGGTATCGGCTGACAATAGCGTACCTTCCATCAGTGGTGCCCCAAGCACGTCAGTGGTTGAGTTGTCGAATTACAGTTTCACTCCCAGCGCATCGGATCCTGATGGTGACAGCCTCAGTTTCAGCATCCTGAACAAACCTTCCTGGGCGGCTTTTAATTCGTCGACTGGCAATCTTAGTGGAACACCCGGATATGATGCCGCAGGCAGCTACGGAAATATCGTAATCAGTGTGAGCGATGGCAGTGTGACCGCCTCACTGAATCCATTTACCATCAATGTGGCCGATCTCAACAGGACACCTGTAATCTCTGGCACTCCACAGACATCGGTCGCTGAGGGAAGCAGTTATAGCTTCACGCCCAGCGCCAGTGATGCGGATGGCAACAGCCTGAGCTATAGCATCAGCAATCGTCCCACATGGGCCAGCTTCAATGCTGCGACAGGTATGCTTTCAGGTACTCCTGACTATGCGACGGCTGGCAGTTACACCAATATTGTCATCACAGTATCGGATGGTGCGGCGAGTGCTTCGTTGCCTGCTTTCTCTATCAGTGTCACGGATGTCAATCAGGCGCCTGTCATCAGTGGTGTTCCCAGTCAAAGTGTGACCGCCGGCAATGCCTATAGCTTTGTGCCTTCAGCCAGTGACGCCGATGGCGACACACTGAGTTACAGCGTATCCAATCTGCCCTCATGGGCGCACTTCGATAACGCTACAGGTACACTCAGCGGTACTCCCGATGGGGCAGATGTAGGTACCTACAGCAATATCCAGGTCACCGTTTCTGATGGAACTGACACTACCGCGCTGGATACATTTTCGATCAGAGTCGATGCGGCTGTGGCAGCAACGGGGTCCATCTCCCTGACATGGACCGCGCCTGAAACCCGCGCAGATGGTTCGTCACTGGATATGTCGGAAATTGGTGGCTATGTGGTCTATCTGGGTACGTCGAGCGATAACCTGCAGATGCTGGTGGATATCAACGATCGTTATGCTACCGCATACACCATTGGAGAGTTGCAACTGGGAACCTACTACATCGCGGTGACAACCTATGATATGGATGGCAATGCCAGCAGTTATTCCAACGTAGTTTCCAAGAACGTGACCAATTGATCTATCGCTTTCAGCCGCAGGGAATTCAATGCGGCTGAAAGCTTATGACAAGACTCGGTCTTGCCGTCATCAGATATCCATTTAGTCTGGAAACATGTGTCTCCTGTCACTGACTCCCTGGTGGAAGAGAGACGCTGGACGTGCAGCTTTATGAGATTTCAAGCACCCGTGTGATGATGTTGGACCGCCGCCTGTCGGCTTTGCGCCGCTCCTGAATCTTTGATGTAACGATCTGGTGATTGCGTCTGTCTCTGGACGGGAAGCGGCGATGGTAGCGGTGGGGATTCAGATAGATCCCATTGACCGTTTTGCCTTCGAGGTTTTCTATGATGTTCTCTGCCGTGATGGGAGAGTCTACCTGCACAATGGCATGGTACTCGACACTGTCATGGCTTAGGTCTTTGATGCGGAGTATTTTTGATCGTTTGACGACGTTCTTTTTGAACAGAGACATTAGCCCCAGTCCAGATTTGCAGCCTTTCAATGTCACCTTATTGATCTGCCGCGTCGTTGTACCACGCGGTAGATGCTTATAGAAAATCCACATAACAATCCCCGAAATCTTTGTCTAATCCATAGATTAAACGTCCCTGTGCAGAAGTGATTCTGGCTTGGTCCTGCGGAAACTAAGACCCTTTTTTTGCAGGGTAATTATTCGGCAGGATGCGGCTGTCGGCTTTCCATTAGCCAATCATAGTAGAGGAGACGATGTAAAACAGATGGTCATTATCCATGCCACCCCATAGGATATCCAATGAGGAAATTTAAAAAATGTGAACTGGTGAGGCTTTGTTTGTCGCTGGCCCGAATATTTCACCCAGCCGCGTAGAAATACGCTAACGCACGATATTTATTGAATATTCCTGGACTGTTGAAAAACGACAACGTGTTACCGACCCCCGCTGAACACGCCCTCGCACCGATCTCGTCGTCCAGCTGCGGTATTGGCTCAATCATCAATAGCTGGGCTA